>NZ_JBJQJA010000002.1:0-510698 GCF_046487665.1 Escherichia sp. WS1152
CTGAAGGAACGTTGAAGACGACGACGTTGATAGGCCGGGTGTGTAAGCGCAGCGATGCGTTGAGCTAACCGGTACTAATGAACCGTGAGGCTTAACCTTACAACGCCGAAGCTGTTTTGGCGGATTGAGAGAAGATTTTCAGCCTGATACAGATTAAATCAGAACGCAGAAGCGGTCTGATAAAACAGAATTTGCCTGGCGGCCGTAGCGCGGTGGTCCCACCTGACCCCATGCCGAACTCAGAAGTGAAACGCCGTAGCGCCGATGGTAGTGTGGGGTCTCCCCATGCGAGAGTAGGGAACTGCCAGGCATCAAATAAAGCGAAAGGCCATCCTGACGGATGGCCTTTTTGCGTTGGTGAAAAAAATGCCTGATGCGACGCTGCGCGTCTTATACTCCCACATATGCCAGATTCAGCAGCGAATACGGCTTCCCCAACTTGCCCACCTCCATACGTGTTCTCCTCACCAGAAATTTATCCTTAAGCTCCTCAATAACCATTTTCCTGCTAACTAAATTCATGGTTAAGGTTGCATAATGACACGCAACAAATGTATAACATTTTCTTTACCAAAAGAAATAAACAAAAGCGACCGACAAAAGCATCGGATTACGGCAGGAGACATAATGGCATGGCTGAAAGTACTGTAACGGCAGACAGCAAACTGACAAGTAGTGATACACGTCGCCGCATTTGGGCGATTGTGGGGGCCTCTTCAGGTAATCTGGTCGAGTGGTTCGATTTCTATGTCTACTCGTTCTGTTCACTCTACTTTGCCCACATCTTCTTCCCTTCCGGGAACACGACGACTCAACTACTACAAACAGCAGGTGTTTTTGCTGCGGGATTCCTCATGCGCCCAATAGGCGGTTGGCTATTTGGCCGCATAGCCGATAAACATGGTCGCAAAAAATCGATGCTGCTATCGGTGTGTATGATGTGTTTCGGCTCACTGGTAATCGCCTGTTTGCCTGGTTATGAAACAATCGGTACGTGGGCTCCGGCATTATTGCTTCTCGCGCGTTTATTTCAGGGATTATCCGTTGGCGGAGAATATGGCACCAGCGCCACCTATATGAGTGAAGTTGCCGTTGAAGGGCGCAAAGGTTTTTACGCATCATTTCAGTATGTGACGTTGATCGGCGGACAACTGCTAGCCCTACTGGTTGTCGTGGTTTTACAACACACCATGGAAGACGCTGCACTCAGAGAGTGGGGATGGCGTATTCCTTTCGCGTTAGGAGCTGTGTTAGCTGTTGTGGCGTTGTGGTTACGTCGTCAGTTAGATGAAACTTCGCAACAAGAAACGCGCGCTTTAAAAGAAGCTGGATCTCTGAAAGGATTATGGCGCAATCGCCGTGCATTCATCATGGTTCTCGGTTTTACCGCTGCGGGCTCCCTTTGTTTCTATACCTTCACCACTTATATGCAGAAGTATCTGGTAAATACTGCGGGAATGCATGCCAACGTGGCGAGTGGCATTATGACTGCCGCATTGTTTGTATTCATGCTTATTCAACCACTCATTGGCGCGCTGTCGGATAAGATTGGTCGCCGTACCTCAATGTTATGTTTCGGTTCACTGGCAGCCATTTTTACCGTTCCTATTCTCTCAGCATTGCAAAACGTTTCCTCGCCTTATGCCGCTTTTGGTCTGGTGATGTGTGCCCTGCTGATAGTGAGTTTTTATACATCAATCAGTGGAATACTGAAGGCTGAGATGTTCCCGGCACAGGTTCGCGCATTAGGCGTTGGTCTGTCATATGCGGTCGCTAATGCTATATTTGGTGGTTCGGCGGAGTACGTAGCGTTGTCGCTGAAATCAATAGGAATGGAAACAGCCTTCTTCTGGTATGTGACCTTGATGGCCGTGGTGGCGTTTCTGGTTTCTTTGATGCTACATCGCAAAGGGAAGGGGATGCGTCTTTAGTGACGGGTCAGTTGCCAGACGGTATAGCCGGTGCTTGCACCGGCGACATCCCAGGCCAAATCCTTCCAGCTCCAGCCGCTCCCTTCGGGGCGGCTATCCCAAAGCTCTTTTGACGCCCCCAAACTGACAGAGAACATCAATCCAAACATGGCACTGCGATCCCGGCTCATCCCCTGATGCTGTGAATATTCATTTCCGGCGGCGGAAAGCATCGCCGAGGCGATAAAGTGTTGAGCTTTATCCTGCCCGCTCCAGCTATCGTTAGCCATATGGCTGCATCCAGAAAGTAACAATAGCGAACAGACAAAAAGAATACGCAAAACGTGGCCTCCAAAAAACAAACCCCGTACAGGACGGGGTTGTGATTACAGGATGCGGCTAATTAATCGGTCGATGCGGATACGGCGCAAACGGCGGATGAGTTTACGAACCTTCACCGGATAATCGGCAATACTTTGCAGATCGCGATAGTGCTTAACGATGGTGGTATGCTCGCGGATCAGCTCCAGTTCTTTCTCTCGCTGCGGCGCAAGCTCCAGTTGTGGATCGTGGATCAAAATGGCGTTTTCCAGATCCAGACGCCAGGCGCGCGGGTTCAGGTTATTACCGGTGATCAACATCCACTTATCATCAACCCACATCCCTTTTAGGTGATAGGTGTTGTCGTCATCTTTCCATAACCGAACCACTAGCTGGTCAGTATTGACGTAATACTGCAAACGGCTCAGGAAACGACGCAGATTGATCTCATAGAGATAAGGCAATGCGCCAATTATCTTGAAAGGTTCATCTTCCGGAATGTAGAAGTCGTTCGCGGTTTTATCACCAACAATAATTTCGACCTTTTTCCCTTCGCGCAGCAACTGGATAATATTGCGCACAAGGATTGCTGGCAGGTTGAAGTATGGCGTACAGATGGTTAGTTTCTGCTCGGCACAAGGCATAAGATGGAAAATGGTCTTGTTCAACAGACTCGATTTCCCCAGCCCCACTAGCGGCGTTACGGAAAGCTGATCGTTGTCGGCATCGCCCTGGAAATGATAAGCGGCATCACGCAGCTCCTGGCGGAACAGACGAATATCGTTCTTGATTTCCGGGCTTTTTGGCCGATTAACATCATCCAGACGATTAACGCCGCGGCCATTCATAATATTCTGTGTAACCCATTCAAACATAATGTCTGACATCTTACGGTTACGGATAAGGTGATAACGGTCGTAGCGATATTTATCGTGCTGATGCAGGTAAACATCGTTCAGGCTGGCACCGCTATAAAGTACGCTATCGTCGATGATAAAGCCTTTAAAGTGCAGAACGCCAAGGGCTTCACGGGTATTGATTGGAACGCCATAAACTGGAACATCTACGCCCGGATTTTCCTGCGCCATGCGGCAGTACCAGTCAGCGTTAGTGTTAGATGCCGCAGCGCCAATGCGTCCACGTTGTGCACGATGCCAGTCGACCAGCACCCGCACATCCAGTTCCGGACGCTGCCTTTTAGCTTCATACAACGCGTTCAGAATGCCTTTGCCACCGTCATCCTGTTCGAGATACAGGGCGACAATGCAAATGCGCTGCTTCGCGCTGGCTATTTTTTCCAGCAGCGTCTCCCGGAAGTCGGCGGGAGCGTAAAAGAAATCGACATCATCAACTGATTGAGAAATCTTGGGTAGTTGGGCAAGGTGTTGTTGATGTTTATTACGCTTAAATTTTGACAACATCACAGTGCATTTCTTCTCTGTTCATTGAAGGGTCCTCTGTGCAATGCAGACGACATAAGCGGGCAATAATAACACCAGTCCCGATTAAGTGGTCAACATTTCCAGTACCTTACTCATGATTCCTCGCGCTGGGCAAGATTTAGCGTAAGCCCAACGATCCCCTCTTCGAGCTGGATATCAACGTTAAACCCGAGCTTGCGGGCCAGCGCCACCATGCCACGATTGTTTGGCATCGTAATACCATTCAGACGTTGTAGTCCGTGATCTCGCGTATAGGTAATCAACTTTTCCATTAAGCGTCGACCTAAGCCTAACCCTTTGAGATCCGAGCGAACCAGCACGGCAAATTCGGCATCGATGTTATCAGGGTCGGAGATCGCACGCGTGACGCCGAGGATCTCTTCCGTTTGATCAATACGTCGTACCGCTACAAACGCCATTTCCCGATCGTAGTCGATCTGCGTCATGTTGGCTAAATCTTCATGGGTAAATTCGTTGATCTCGCTAAAGTAGCGGTAATAAAGATCTTCTTTGGTGACTCGCGAAATGAATTGCTGAAGTTGTGGCTCATCTTCTGGCAAAATCGGGCGGAACAAGCAGCGTTCACCGTTTTTCAATTCTACCCATTCTTCCAGCTGATGCGGATAAGGGCGCACTGCCAGCCGACTCTCGTTATCGCCTTCAAACGGCGCGATATCCAGCGTGACATCCAGCGCGGTAAATTCACTGCCAGAAGCCAGCAAAGGATGAATATCCAGACGCTGAATTTCCGGGCAATCGACAATCAAGTTGGAAACCTGCACCAGAAGCTGGCTCAAGCCTGCAACATCCAATGGGCGTAGCGCACTGCGCGCACGAATCTTTTTACTTTTGATCCCCTGAATAACCAGATAGCGGGCCAGGTTCATATTCAGCGGCGGCAGTGCGACGACGGCTTGATCTTCAGGACGCCACTCCACACCGCCTTCACCCAGCATGATCAACGGCCCAAAAACCGGATCGTGCTCAACCACAACCCGCAACTCCTGAGCGCCAGCACGGTTAGCCATACTTTGCACCAACAGGCCGTGGACCCGCGCCTGCGGCCAGGTCATTTTTACGCGATCGAAAATAGCGTTTGCCGCTTGCTGGACTTCATTGGCTGTACGCAGGTACAGCATGACGCCCTGAACTTCCGATTTATGTGGAATATCCGGCGAACGCAATTTCAGCGCCACCGGATAACCAATCTGTTCGGCAATATGCACCGCTTCGGTGCTATCACTGGCAATCCAGGTAGGGAGCGTGTTCATGCCATACGCTTGCAGGATGGGCTGAACTTCATGGGTATCGAGCGACGTAGCCCCTTCGGCAATCGCCTGTTGCAATAGAAGATGCGCTTTTGCGGTATTGGAAGTCAGATTGCTGGGCAACGCCGGCGTTTCGCGTAGTTGCTTCTGATTACGCCGGTACTCCACCATATGCATAAAAGCAGTGATGGTTCCTTCCGGGGTACGGTAGGTCGGCAGCCCGGCTTCGCTGAATAAACGTCGTGCCTCTTGCGAGGAGTGCTCGCCGCACCAGTTCGTCAGCAGAGAAACATACTTGCTGCGGGGATGATGCTTTACCGCTTCAATTAATGCTTGCGCACTTTCTGTTGCGGGAGCAGCGGCGCTGGGCGAATGAATAACCATCAGCGCATCAAAATCCTGGCTATGGAGCAGAATGTCCAGCGTTTTGACATAATGCTCGCTGCTGGCGTCATCGCGCAGATCGAGCGGGTTAGAGATTGCCACATGTCCTGGCAGTGCATCGCGCAGTTTCTGGCAGGTTTCTTCGCTTAGTGTTGCCAGCTTGCCATTGCGTGACCATAAGGCATCCAGCGCCAGCGCGGCAGGCGCAGCACCGTTGCTGATAATCATCAACCGGTCGCCACGCAGCGGGCGCATATGGCTAAGGGTTTCTACCGCCGAAAACAGTTCGTGGGTGTCCTGTACCCGCAACAAACCGGCACGCTGAATAGCCGCATCCCATGCCGGGTCCATTCCTGCCGTCGTGTTGAGCAGTCGCTGTGCCGCCGGGCTACGTCCGCTTTTAATCACCAGAATCGGTTTATTACGCGAGGCACTACGGGCCGCCGAAACAAAGCGTCGCGCGTCGCTTAACTGTTCGAGATAGAGCAGGATGGCGCTGGTTTTACTGTCGCGTGCCAGATAGTCAAGCAATTCATCAACGTCGATATCCAGGCTGTCGCCGAGCGCAATAAAGTAGGAAAAGCCCATCTCACGCTGTTGCGCCCAGTCGAGGATGGTGTTGGAGACGGCAGCCGATTGTGAAATAAACGCCAGCTTGCCGCGTTTAATAGGTACCGGCGAAAAGCTGGCATTCAGACCTTGCCAGGGAGCCAGTAAACCCAGACTGTTTGGTCCAAGCAGGCGCATGTTATGGCGCAGGGCGCAGGCGCGGAGATCTTCGTGTTGCGATGCCGGGGCGGAAAGAATAATGCAGGTTTTACAGCCTTTCTCGCCGAGCTCTTCCAGAAGAGCAAGATTACGGCTGGCATTGGTACATAAAACCGCAAGGTCGGGTGTAAAGGGCAAGCTGGCAATATCCGGCCAGGCCAACACACCCAACACCGCTTTCCAGGCTGGCGTCACCGGGAGTACCGGTCCGTTAAAGCCTCCCGCCAGCAGGTTACGCATCATCAGGTAACCTGCGCGATTGGGTTTCATCGACGCGCCAATTACCGCTATCGATTTTGGTCGCAGTAGTGCTTCCAGTCCTCGCTGACTCATACCGGTCTCCCGCAGAAGTGACCGAATGATTTTAAACGCTTTCTAACTGTTCTGCTGTGATGCTACCCAGATGTTGCGTTTTTCCTGCCAGATAGCGTGTTTTAAAGCGGGTAAAATGCTCGCCTAACCCTGCTGCCGCCCCGGTATCGCCGGCCATATCTAACAGTGCGATGGCTACCTCGGCAGTACAATATTGGCCTTCAGCCTGGGCTTCACGCAGGCGATAGGCAGAAAGCCGGGAAAGATCGACGGAAATGACGGGAAGATTATCCAGATACGGACTTTTACGAAACATCTTGCGAGCTTCCGGCCAGGTACCATCGAGCATGATAAACAGCGGTGGCTTACCGGAAGGCGGGGTGAAGATCACTTCCCGTTGCTCATCAGCATACGAGGCTGGAAAGACCACCATTGGCTGATAGTCCGGGTTTTGTACCAGATCCAGCAAATCTTGCGAGGGTTCGGTACGCGACCATTGAAACGCAACGGTATCAGGCAAAATATCAGCAATCAGACGCCCGGTATTACTGGGCTTCATTGGCTCGGTGTCAAACATCAACAAACAAAAGCGGCTTTTTGCTTGTGCTGGGGTAATTGTCGAACAGAGACATAATTTCTCTGGCAAAAGACAGCGTTGGCAGCGACGAACGCGATTACCGCGGGCAAGAAAAGGACGTGTTGCGCGCGCAATACGCTCGGCGCGTAACTGGAGAACAGCGTTTTCGGTCATAAGAGAGCGTCGAAAAAACACCATTGTCGCAGAGGAGAAAACGGGGCACAAGATGCGCCCCGGTAAGATTAAAGAGATTCGTTCAGCCAGCTGTCGAACGGCGCTTTCGGTACTGCACCATTAAGCATGTCGACAACCTGACCGTTTTTGAAAATCATGATCGTCGGTATACTACGAATTCCAAAGCGACTGCTCAATTCACGTTCAGCTTCGGTATTCACTTTCACAAAGCGCACTTTACCGCTACGCTCTTGCGCGACATCTTCAAAAATTGGTGCGAAATTACGGCAGGGGCCGCACCACGGTGCCCAGAAGTCGATCACCACAGGTAGATCATCTTTCAGCAATTTGTCGAGCGTTTCACCGGTCGCATTAATCACCTCTCCGTCAAACAAGTCGTGACCGCAGCGTCCGCATTTTGCCGCATCTTCGATCCGATCGTCGGGAATGCGATTGATGGCCTGACAATGGGTACAAACGGTATTCATAACTAACCTCGGGATGAGTAAGGAGACTTATCGGCAACGACGCCGGTATGTTTCTAATATGTTACATATTATCGGGGACATTGTTCCAGACAACAATCTGTTTTATTCAATAGGTATGATAGTCGCAGGCTTTGGTACGAAATCATGGCGAACCGCGCGGACTTCGGGTAATCTGCGCGCTTCGCGCAGCGCTGGTGGAGAAAAGCATGAACGATGAAATGAAAGGTAAAAGCGGCAAGGTCAAAGTGATGTATGTCCGCAGTGATGATGATTCTGATAAACGTACCCACAACCCGCGTACCGGGAAAGGGGGCGGGCGTCCAGGAAAATCTCGTGCTGACGGTGGCCGTCGCCCCGCCCGCGATGACAAACAGAGTCAGCCCCGTGACCGCAAGTGGGAAGAGTCGCCGTGGCGCACGGTTTCCCGCGCGCCGGGTGATGAGACGCCGGAAAAGGCCGATCACGGTGGTATCAGTGGTAAAAGTTTTATTGATCCGGAAGTGTTGCGTCGTCAGCGTGCGGAAGAAACCCGCGTCTACGGCGAAAACGCCTGTCAGGCACTGTTCCAGAGCCGCCCGGAAGCGATTGTTCGCGCCTGGTTTATTCAGAGTGTAACGCCACGTTTTAAAGAAGCCTTGCGCTGGATGGCGGCAAACCGCAAAGCGTACCATGTGGTGGATGAAGCGGAATTGACAAAAGCGTCAGGCACGGAACATCACGGCGGCGTTTGCTTCCTGATCAAAAAGCGTAATGGCACAACCGTGCAGCAGTGGGTAAGCCAGGCAGGTGCGCAGGATTGCGTTCTGGCACTGGAAAACGAATCTAACCCGCATAACCTGGGTGGCATGATGCGCAGCTGCGCGCACTTCGGCGTGAAAGGCGTTGTGGTGCAGGATGCGGCACTGCTGGAGTCGGGTGCGGCTATCCGTACCGCAGAAGGCGGCGCAGAGCACGTTCAGCCGATTACTGGCGACAACATTGTTAACGTGCTGGATGATTTCCGTCAGGCGGGTTACACCGTAGTGACAACTTCCAGCGAGCAGGGTAAACCGCTGTTCAAAACCAGTCTGCCAGCGAAAATGGTACTGGTGCTGGGTCAGGAATATGAAGGGTTACCGGATGCCGCACGCGATCCGAACGATCTGCGCGTGAAGATTGATGGTACTGGCAACGTTGCCGGGCTGAATATCTCTGTCGCAACCGGCGTTCTTCTTGGCGAATGGTGGCGTCAGAATAAAGCCTGATAAATCAGCCGGGTGGCAACTTTGCCATCCGGCATTTTCCCGCAAATTTACTCACTCTCTGCCGGTAATACTGGCATCCAGTCAATCGGCGTCTCGCCACGTTGTTCCAGCCACTGATTTGCCAGCACAAAATGGTTACAGCCAAAGAATCCACGATGCGCAGAAAGCGGTGACGGATGCGGTGCTTTCAGTACGTGATGGCGTTGCTTATCTATAATCGCCCCTTTCTTTTGCGCATGCGATCCCCACAACAAAAACACCACGCCTTCGCGATGCTGGTTAATCAGGCTGATCACTTTATCGGTGAAGGTTTCCCAGCCGAGGCTGGCGTGGGAATGCGCCTGACCTGCGCGTACCGTCAACACAGTATTGAGTAGCAGAACGCCCTGACGCGCCCAGCTTTCAAGATAACCATGATTAGGGCGGGTGAAGCCCGGAATAGTATTTTCCAGCTCTTTATACATATTCAGCAGTGACGGAGGAGTGGCGATTCCGGGGCGAACGGAAAATGCCAGCCCATGCGCCTGTCCCGGTCCGTGATAAGGATCCTGGCCGAGAATCACCACTTTAACGTCACCCAACTCGGTAAAGCGGAACGCGTTAAAGACATCTTTTTGTGGTGGATAGATAGTGACGCCGGACTGCCGCTCGCTGGCGACGGTCTGAAGGGTATTAAGAAAATAGGGTTGCTGCTTCTCTTCAGCCAGCACGTCATGCCAGGTTAATTCGTTAGCCATCTCGCTCTCCTGCGAATCTTCAATCCGCCTAGCTTAACTGCTTCTTTCTACAGAACAAAATCATGCTCATTTTTTAGACTTAAACGAGTGCAAAAAAATGTAAATTGGTAAAATTTCACACCCGCATAAGTTGATGTAAAACAATAAAATCCATTTGCGACCACACTTGATGTGTGGTTTTTATTGATTTAAATCAAAGATTCAAGGGTGTTTGAGGAGTATATATACACTCAAGCAACAATGGTTTTACCAATTGGCCGCGACAGGCTGAACAAATCAAATAATTTTGCCGGGGAGGCATCACATGATTACAGGTATCCAGATTACTAAAGCCGCTAACGACGATCTGCTGAACTCTTTCTGGCTGCTGGACAGCGAAAAAGGCGAAGCGCGTTGCATCGTTGCGAAAGCAGGTTTTGCAGAAGACGAAGTGGTTGCAGTAAGCAAACTGGGTGACATTGAGTACCGTGAAGTTCCAGTAGAAGTGAAACCAGAAGTTCGCGTTGAAGGTGGTCAGCACCTGAACGTTAACGTTCTGCGTCGTGAAACTCTGGAAGATGCAGTTAAGCATCCGGAAAAATATCCGCAGCTGACCATCCGTGTATCCGGTTATGCAGTTCGCTTTAACTCTCTGACTCCGGAACAACAGCGCGACGTTATCGCTCGTACCTTTACTGAAAGCCTGTAAGGCTTAAGTAGCAAGTTACTAAGCGGAAGAGGGCGACCTCTTCCGCTTTTTTTCATTAATAGAAAATGCGTACCGCGCAATAGATCAGCAGCAGCGCCAGCACGATATTTAACTGGCGACCATACTGGCGAAACAATCGCTGAAACAGATGCCCCGCCAGCGCCCAGCACACATTACCAAACGTCCCAATCATTGCCAGCAAAACGCTGACGCCAACTATCCAGCTTAACGCCTGTGTTTGCGGCAGAACAAATGTCGACAGTGCCGTAACACCGTACAAAATGATTTTGACGTTCACAAACTGCAAAGCAAAGCTGGCCCAAAAACTGATTGGTTTTGTCTGAAGCCCGTCTTCCTTTGTTGGACTGGTAGCGATTTTCCACGCCAGCCAGACAATATATGCCGCCCCCGCCCAACTCAACAGATGCACAGCTGCCGGGTCGATAACAGCCAGTGAAAACGAAATGCCCGCACACAGCAACATGACGATTAAAAATCCCAGACTCATCCCTGCCAGCACGCGGGTACTCTGACGAAATCCGTGCGTTGTGGCTGAGCTAAGGGCGAGAATATTGTTCGGTCCTGGCGTCATGGCGGTAATCAGGGTGTAAGTCCAAAAAGCACTGAAAAGGGTCGGTGTCACTTGTTATCTCCTCTGTTTTGGTAGACAGTACCCGACACGGAACATTTAAAAAAATGAATGTTTTTACATTCTAAATTCGATATTTTCGATAGGTTTGGGGTTATGGATCTGCGCCGTTTTATTACGCTTAAAACCGTGGTGGAAGAGGGTTCCTTTTTGCGAGCTTCGCAAAAATTGTGCTGCACACAATCGACGGTGACTTTTCATATTCAGCAGCTTGAGCAGGAGTTCTCAGTACAGTTATTTGAGAAAATTGGTCGACGAATGTGCCTTACCCGCGAAGGGAAAAAGCTGCTGCCGCACATCTATGAACTTACCAGAGTGATGGATACCCTTCGTGAGGCTGCCAAAAAGGAGTCGGATCCGGACGGGGAACTACGCGTTGTTTCGGGCGAAACGTTGCTCTCTTACCGAATGCCGCAGGTGTTGCAGCGTTTTCGGCAACGCGCCCCAAAAGTGCGTTTATCGTTGCAGTCGCTGAACTGTTACGTGATCCGTGATGCGCTACTGAATGATGAGGCCGATGTTGGCGTCTTTTATCGTGTAGGGAATGATGATGCTCTGAATCGACGAGAGTTGGGTGAACAATCACTGGTGCTGGTGGCTTCACCGCAAATTGCAGATGTCGATTTTACTGAGCCGGGAAGACATAACGCCTGTAGCTTTATTATCAACGAACCGCAATGTGTATTCCGGCAGATATTTGAGAGCACGCTGCGCCAGCGGCGGATCACGGTGGAAACTACCATTGAGCTGTTAAGCATTGAAAGTATCAAACGTTGTGTCGCGGCGAATATCGGTGTCAGTTACTTGCCCCGCTTTGCGGTGGAAAAAGAGCTTGAGAGCGGAGAATTAATTGAATTGCCTTTTGGCGAACAGTCGCAGCCATTACGGCAATGTGCGCACATCATGCTGGAAAAGCGGTTAGCCCGGCGATGCACATTTTTATTCAGTGTGTTGAAGAGTGTTTTTTGCCGGGATAAAAATAATGCCGGGCTTAAACCCGGCATTGAGATTACTCTTCTGTCGTTTGCGGTGGCACGCCCGTTCCGCTTGGTTTACGGCGCTTACCAATATTTTTGGTATCGCGATGGCGTTTTTTCACCCGCGGCTTCTCTTTCTCTTTAGCTTTTTTCTTCTCGGCGCGTTTTGCCAGTACTTTCTTCGATGGCTTGCCGGTCTGCTTCTCGCTTGGTGCACGCGTTTTCGGGCGTAACTCATCAATTACGCGAGCTTTAATTGGCTCTTCAATATAGCGACCGACTTTGCCCAGCAGCAGATGGTCATGGGCTTCTACCAGCGAAATTGCGGTGCCTTTACGACCGGCGCGCGCGGTACGTCCGATACGGTGCAAATAAGTATCGCCACTGCGCGGCATATCGAAGTTAAAGACGTGGCTGACGTCAGGAATGTCGATACCGCGCGCAGCAACATCGGTTGCAACCAGTACGTTTACGCGACCTTCGGTCAAACGCTTGATCGCTTCGTTACGCTTGCCCTGTACCATCTCACCTTCGAGATAGCAGTTGTTGATGCCCGCTTCGCGCAGCCAGTTTGCCAGCTCATGCACACGCTCACGCTTACGCACAAACACAATTGAGCGGGTCGCTTCCGGCTGTTTTAACAGATGCACCAGCAACGCGGTTTTATGCTCAAGATCATCGGCGCGGTAATACCACTGATGAATTTTTTTGCGCTCACGGGTGGACGGATTGGCAGAAACTTCCACCGGATCTTCCAGCAGACGCTCGGCAAAGTCCTGAATCGCATCGCCTTCCAGCGTTGCCGAAAAGAGCAGGGTCTGTTTACGCCAGCGCGTTTCGCCAGCAATATGTTCGATATCCTGAGCGAAGCCCATATCCAGCATACGGTCTGCTTCGTCGAGGATCAGCGTTTCAACCGCGCGGCAATCGAAGTTCTCTTCTTTTATGTATTGCAGCAGACGTCCGGTCGTGGCGACCACGATGTCCTGATTTTCGCTGAACACTTCCGCGTGGTTCATATAGGCTACGCCGCCGGTGATGGTGGCGATATCCAGATGCGTATGTTTCGCCAGTTCGCGGGCATGATCGGCCACCTGCATCGCCAGCTCGCGAGTTGGGGTGAGGATCAAAATACGCGGCGGACCGGATTTCTTACGCGGGAAATCGAGCAGGTGCTGCAACGCTGGCAGCAGATACGCCGCCGTTTTACCGGTGCCTGTCGGCGCAGAACCGAGTACATCACGGCCATCGAGCGCAGGCGGAATGGCGGCAGCCTGAATGGCGGTCGGGCGAGTGAAACCTTTATCCTGGAGGGCTTCCAGCAGGCTTTCGTCGAGTTCAAGTTCGGAAAAAGTCGTTACAGTCATGTTCTACCTCTGTGTGGGGCGCTGATTATAGACGTTACGGCTGCAATCTTCATCTGTTTGTATGGATATCGCTTCTCGGGTATTGTTCTCACCCGGTGCTATCGCCGTTTTTCCTGCAAGGTTTTATTTTCATGTCACAGTCTACATCCGTGCTTCGTCGTAATGGATTTACTTTTAAACAGTTTTTTGTTGCTCACGATCGCTGTGCGATGAAAGTGGGAACGGATGGTATTTTATTGGGCGCATGGGCACCGGTGGCTGGGGTAAAACGTTGCCTTGATATCGGCACTGGTAGCGGGTTGCTGGCATTAATGCTGGCGCAGCGAACCGATGACAGCGTGATGATTGATGCAGTTGAACTGGAAAGTGAAGCTGCCGCGCAGGCGCAGGAAAATATCAACCAGTGCCCGTGGGCAGAGCGGATTAACGTCCATACGGCGGATATTCAGCAGTGGATCACACAGCAGACAGTACGCTTCGATTTAATCATCAGTAACCCACCTTACTATCAGCAGGGAGTAGAGTGCGCGACACCTCAACGGGAACAGGCTCGCTATACCACTACGCTTGATCACCCATCGCTGCTAACCTGTGCGGCGGAGTGCATTACCGAAGAGGGATTTTTCTGCGTGGTGCTGCCAGAGCAGATTGGTAATGGTTTTACTGAACTGGCATTAAGCATGGGCTGGCATTTACGTTTGCGGACGGATGTGGCGGAAAACGAAGCGCGACTGCCGCATCGGGTGCTGCTGGCATTCTCCCCGCAGGCGGGAGAATGCTTTAGCGATCGCTTAGTCATTCGTGGGCCAGACCAGAACTATTCCGAAGCGTATACGGCGCTGACCCAGGCTTTTTATCTGTTTATGTAATGATTGCCGGGAGAAAGGATCGACGGACCGGAATGGGTGAGCAGTTCCGGATAATCCAGCGTGAAATGCAACCCCCGACTCTCTTTACGCATCATCGCACAGCGAACAATCAACTCGGCAACCTGTACCAGATTACGCAGCTCCAGCAAATTATTTGAGACGCGGAAATGGGCGTAATATTCGTCTATTTCTTGTTGGAGCATGGTTATCCGCCGCAGGGCGCGTTCCAGGCGCTTCGTTGTGCGCACAATGCCAACGTAATCCCACATAAACAGCCGTAGCTCGTGCCAGTTATGCTGAATTACTACCCGTTCGTCAGGGTTCTCAACGCGGCTTTCATCCCACGGCGGTAACGTACTGACGCCGTGGGCATAAGGCATACGTCTGGTGATATCTTCCGCCGCCGACCAGCCATAGACCAGACACTCCAGCAATGAATTCGAGGCCATGCGGTTAGCGCCGTGTAAGCCGGTATAACTCACCTCACCAATGGCATACAAGCCCTCGACGTCCGTACGCCCATGATCATCAACCATTACACCACCGCAGGTATAATGTGCAGCAGGCACAATCGGTACCGGTTCTTGTGTGAGATCAATCCCCAGCCCGAGCAATTTTTCATAAATCATCGGGAAATGCTGGCGAATAAAATCGGCGGGCTTATGGCTGATGTCGAGGAACATACAATCTGCGCCGAGGCGTTTCATTTCATGGTCAATGGCGCGGGCGACAATATCGCGCGGGGCCAGTTCGCCGCGCTCATCAAAATCGGGCATAAAACGCGTGCCATCCGGGCGCTTGAGATAGGCGCCTTCGCCGCGCAGTGCTTCTGTTAACAGGAAATTGCGTGCCTGTGGGTGATACAGCGCGGTAGGGTGGAACTGATTAAATTCGAGATTGGCAACCCGGCAGCCTGCGCGCCACGCCATAGCAATGCCATCGCCAGAAGAAATATCCGGATTGGTGGTGTACTGATAAACCTTCGACGCACCGCCGGTTGCCAGCACCACCGCTTTTGCGTGGCAGGTTTCCACCTTTTCTTTATTTCGGTTCCATACCCACGCGCCAACAACCCGTCGCGTGCCCGGCAGGCCAATTTTGTCAGAAATAATCAGATCAACCGCGTTGCTGCGCTCCAGCACGCGAATATTCGGATGGTTCAGCGCCTTGCTCACCAGCGTGGTTTCTACTTCTCTACCAGTTGCGTCGGCGGCATGAAGAATACGACGGTGACTATGTCCACCTTCACGGGTCAGATGGTAGCTTTCTTCGCCATTCGGCTGAATGTGGGTATCAAATAACACCCCCTGGTCGATTAGCCATTGCACACAGGATCGTGCATTGCTGGCGACAAATTCAACTGCATGGCGATCGCAAATACCAGCCCCGGCAATCAATGTGTCTTCCACATGCGAGTCAATGCTGTCAGTTTCATCAAACACGGCGGCAATACCGCCTTGGGCATAAAATGTTGAACCTTCCGTTACCGGGCCTTTACTTAGAACGATGACCTGATGCTGGTCAGCCAGGCGTAGCGCCAGTGAAAGTCCGGCTGCGCCGCTACCGATAATCAACACGTCACATGAATGTTCAGGGAGAGTATTCATTTTCTTTGTTTAATTTACTAAACATGGTTTGGTCAGCATAGCATCATGTTGTGCGAATAAACACCTGCTATTTTAATATTTGTTACAGTGGCTAAACACGCTGACGCAGGGCGGCGAGAAAAAGAGAAGTTACTGGCTGGTGGAGGATTAGGTGGTGAAATAAAAAGGCCGTTGGGTTACTCTTCAGGCAGTTAAATGGGCATTTCTACACAGATAATGCGATGTTCAGATTCTGTAGACTTATAATGATAGATAATGATCCGTCTACAGCATGACAAACAAAAACAGATGCGTTACGGAACTTTACAAAAACGAGACACTCTAACCCTTTGCTTGCTCAAATTGCAGCTAATGGAGTGGCGTTTCGATAGCGCGTGGAAATTTGGTTTGGGGAGACTTTACCTCGGATGAGCGAGCAGTTAACGGACCAGGTCCTGGTTGAACGGGTCCAGAAGGGAGATCAGAAAGCCTTTAACTTACTGGTAGTGCGCTATCAGCATAAAGTGGCGAGTCTGGTTTCCCGCTATGTGCCGTCGGGTGATGTTCCCGATGTGGTACAAGAAGCTTTTATTAAAGCCTATCGTGCGCTGGATTCGTTCCGGGGAGATAGTGCTTTTTATACATGGCTGTATCGGATTGCTGTAAATACAGCGAAAAATTACCTGGTTGCTCAGGGGCGTCGTCCACCTTCCAGTGATGTGGATGCCATTGAAGCTGAAAACTTCGAAAGTGGCGGCGCGTTGAAAGAAATTTCGAACCCTGAGAACTTAATGTTGTCAGAAGAACTGAGACAGATAGTTTTCCGAACTATTGAGTCCCTCCCGGAAGATTTACGCATGGCAATAACCTTGCGGGAGCTGGATGGCCTGAGCTATGAAGAGATAGCCGCTATCATGGATTGTCCGGTAGGTACGGTGCGTTCACGTATCTTCCGAGCGAGGGAAGCTATTGATAACAAAGTTCAACCGCTTATCAGGCGTTGACGATAGCGGGATACTGGATAAGGGTATTAGGCATGCAGAAAGAACAACTTTCCGCTTTAATGGATGGCGAAACGCTGGATAGTGAGCTGCTTAACGAACTGGCTCATAACCCAGAAATGCAGAAAACCTGGGAAAGCTATCACTTAATCCGTGACTCAATGCGGGGTGATACTCCCGAGGTGCTCCATTTCGATATCTCTTCACGCGTGATGGCCGCCATTGAAGAAGAGCCAGTACGTCAACCGGCGACATTGATCCCGGAAGCCCAGCCTGCGCCGCATCAATGGCAGAAAATGCCATTCTGGCAGAAAGTACGTCCGTGGGCGGCACAGCTTACCCAAATGGGCGTAGCCGCATGCGTATCGCTTGCAGTTATCGTTGGCGTCCAGCACTATAATGGACAATCTGAAACGTCCCAGCAGCCCGAAACACCGGTATTTAATACACTGCCGATGATGGGTAAAGCCAGCCCGGTTAGCCTGGGAGTACCTTCTGAAGCGACCGCAAATAATGGTCAACAGCAGCAGGTACAGGAGCAGCGTCGTCGCATTAATGCAATGTTGCAGGATTACGAACTGCAACGCCGACTCCACTCTGAACAGCTTCAGTTTGAGCAGGCGCAAACCCAGCAAGCCGCTGTACAGGTGCCAGGAATTCAAACTTTAGGAACGCAATCGCAGTAATGAAGCAACTTTGGTTTGCCATGTCATTAGTGACAGGTAGCCTGTTATTCTCTGCTAACGCCTCGGCCACTCCCGCGTCCGGGGCGTTATTACAGCAGATGAACCTGGCCAGTCAGTCACTGAATTACGAGCTGTCATTCATCAGCATCAATAAACAGGGTGTTGAGTCTCTGCGTTATCGACATGCACGCCTCGATAACCGTCCTCTTGCACAATTGTTGCAAATGGATGGCCCGCGCCGGGAAGTGGTACAGCGCGGCAATGAAATCAGCTATTTTGAACCGGGCCTTGAACCGTTTACTCTTAATGGCGATTACATTGTTGATTCTCTGCCATCGCTCATCTATACCGATTTCAAACGCCTTTCTCCTTACTACGACTTTATCTCCGTCGGGCGCACGCGTATTGCTGATCGTCTTTGTGAAGTTATTCGCGTGGTTGCTCGTGATGGCACACGCTACAGCTACATCGTGTGGATGGACACCGAATCGAAATTACCGATGCGGGTTGATCTTCTTGATCGCGATGGTGAAACGCTGGAACAATTTCGCGTGATTGCTTTTAACGTCAATCAGGATATCAGCAGCAGTATGCAGACGCTGGCGAAGGCAAATTTGCCGCCGTTGCTTTCTGTTCCTGTAGGTGAAAAAGCTAAATTCAGCTGGACGCCAACCTGGTTGCCACAGGGTTTTAGCGAAGTTTCCAGTAGTCGACGTCCGCTACCGACGATGGACAACATGCCTATCGAATCACGTCTCTATTCCGACGGATTATTCAGCTTCTCGGTAAACGTTAACCGCGCTACGCCATCGAGCACCGATCAGATGTTGCGCACCGGACGCAGAACCGTCAGTACAAGCGTACGTGATAACGCCGAAATCACCATTGTCGGTGAACTGCCGCCGCAAACGGCGAAACGCATTGCCGAGAATATTAAGTTCGGGGCAGCGCAATGATCAAAGAGTGGGCTACCGTCGTCTCCTGGCAAAACGGGCAGGCGCTGGTCAGTTGTGATGTTAAAGCCTCATGCAGCAGCTGCGCTTCACGCGCCGGTTGCGGTAGCCGCGTGTTGAATAAACTTGGCCCGCAAACCACGCATACCATTGTCGTACCCTGTGATGAGCCGTTAGTGCCGGGGCAAAAAGTGGAATTGGGGATCGCCGAAGGCAGCCTGCTTAGCTCCGCATTACTGGTTTATATGTCGCCGCTGGTGGGATTACTCCTCATCGCTTCGCTATTTCAGCTACTCTTTGCTTCTGACGTCGCAGCATTATGTGGTGCGGTCCTCGGCGGTATTGGCGGGTTCCTGATTGCTCGCGGCTACTCGCGTAAGTTTGCTGCCCGGGCAGAATGGCAACCGATCATATTAAGCGTGGCATTGCCGCCTGGCCTTGTGCGATTTGAAACATCTTCGGAAGACGCGAGCCAGTGATTTCACTGGCTTTGTTGCATTTTGCATAACAAATGCGAGGACGTTTCCAGATACCACAATCCATACGGTATGAACATTTCCTCGCCTCAATGTTGTAGTGTAGAATGCGGCGTTTCTATTAATACAGACGTTAAGCTCAGAACAGCGACTTCTAAAAGCCTGGTTAACCGGGCATTAAGGCACAATAATCATACTTTATGAAGAATATACGTAACTTTTCGATCATAGCTCACATTGACCACGGTAAATCGACGCTGTCTGACCGTATTATCCAGATCTGCGGTGGCCTGTCTGACCGTGAAATGGAGGCGCAGGTTCTCGATTCCATGGATCTTGAGCGTGAGCGTGGCATTACTATCAAAGCGCAAAGCGTGACGCTGGACTACAAAGCGTCTGACGGCGAAACCTATCAGCTTAACTTTATCGACACCCCGGGCCACGTAGACTTCTCCTATGAAGTTTCCCGTTCGCTGGCTGCCTGTGAAGGTGCATTGCTGGTGGTCGACGCCGGGCAGGGCGTGGAAGCGCAAACCCTGGCAAACTGTTACACCGCCATGGAAATGGATCTCGAAGTGGTGCCGGTACTGAACAAGATTGACCTGCCGGCAGCCGATCCTGAACGCGTGGCGGAAGAAATTGAAGATATCGTCGGCATCGACGCCACTGACGCGGTGCGCTGTTCAGCGAAAACCGGCGTTGGCGTGCAGGACGTTCTCGAACGTCTGGTGCGCGACATTCCGCCGCCGGAAGGCGATCCGGAAGGCCCGTTGCAGGCACTAATTATCGACTCATGGTTCGACAACTACCTGGGCGTTGTTTCACTTATCCGTATTAAAAACGGCACCCTGCGTAAGGGCGACAAAGTGAAAGTCATGAGTACCGGGCAGACCTATAACGCCGACCGTCTTGGCATCTTCACGCCGAAACAGGTTGACCGCACTGAACTGAAATGTGGCGAAGTAGGCTGGCTCGTATGTGCGATTAAAGATATCCACGGCGCTCCAGTCGGCGATACCTTAACGCTGGCGCGTAATCCGGCAGAAAAGGCGCTGCCTGGCTTTAAGAAAGTCAAACCGCAGGTATACGCCGGTCTGTTCCCGGTAAGTTCCGACGACTATGAAGCCTTCCGTGACGCGCTGGGTAAACTCAGCCTGAACGATGCCTCACTGTTCTATGAGCCGGAAAGCTCCAGCGCGCTGGGCTTTGGTTTCCGCTGCGGCTTCCTTGGCCTGCTGCACATGGAGATCATCCAGGAGCGTCTGGAACGTGAATACGATCTGGATCTGATCACCACTGCGCCGACCGTAGTGTATGAAGTTGAAACCACGTCAAGGGAAGTTATCTACGTCGACAGCCCATCCAAGCTGCCTGCGGTAAATAACATTTACGAACTGCGCGAGCCGATTGCAGAGTGTCACATGCTGCTGCCGCAGGCATATCTCGGCAACGTTATTACGCTGTGCGTAGAAAAACGCGGCGTGCAGACCAATATGGTTTACCACGGTAATCAGGTGGCGCTGACGTACGAGATCCCGATGGCGGAAGTGGTGCTCGACTTCTTCGATCGCCTGAAATCTACCTCGCGTGGTTATGCGTCTCTGGATTACAACTTCAAACGCTTCCAGGCGTCCGACATGGTACGTGTAGACGTATTAATCAACGGTGAACGTGTTGATGCGCTGGCGTTGATCACCCACCGTGATAATTCGCAAAACCGCGGTCGCGAGTTGGTGGAGAAGATGAAAGATCTGATCCCACGCCAGCAGTTTGATATCGCCATTCAGGCAGCGATTGGTACGCACATTATTGCGCGATCCACCGTGAAACAGCTGCGTAAAAACGTACTGGCTAAATGTTATGGCGGCGATATCAGCCGTAAGAAAAAGCTGCTGCAGAAGCAGAAAGAAGGTAAGAAACGCATGAAGCAGATCGGTAACGTCGAGCTGCCGCAGGAAGCGTTCCTCGCCATTCTGCACGTCGGCAAAGACAACAAATAACCCTTAGGAGTTGGCATGGCGAATATGTTTGCCCTGATTCTGGTGATTGCCACACTGGTGACGGGCATTTTATGGTGCGTGGATAAATTCTTTTTCGCACCTAAACGGCGGGAACGTCAGGCAGCGGCGCAGGCGGCTGCCGGTGACTCACTGGATAAAGCAACGTTGAAAAAGGTTGCGCCGAAGCCTGGCTGGCTGGAAACCGGTGCTTCTGTTTTTCCGGTACTGGCTATCGTATTGATTGTGCGTTCGTTTATTTATGAACCGTTCCAGATTCCGTCAGGTTCGATGATGCCGACTCTGTTAATCGGTGATTTTATTCTGGTAGAGAAGTTTGCTTATGGCATTAAAGATCCTATCTACCAGAAAACGCTGATCGAAACCGGTCATCCGAAACGCGGCGATATCGTGGTCTTTAAATATCCGGAAGATCCAAAGCTTGATTACATCAAGCGCGCGGTGGGTTTACCGGGCGATAAAGTCACTTACGATCCGGTCTCAAAAGAGCTGACGATTCAACCGGGATGCAGTTCCGGCCAGGCGTGTGAAAACGCGCTGCCGGTCACCTACTCAAACGTGGAACCGAGCGATTTCGTTCAGACCTTCTCACGCCGTAATGGTGGGGAAGCGACCAGCGGATTCTTTGAAGTGCCGAAAAACGAAACCAAAGAAAATGGAATTCGTCTTTCCGAGCGTAAAGAGACACTGGGTGATGTGACGCACCGCATTCTGACAGTGCCGATTGCGCAGGATCAGGTGGGGATGTATTACCAGCAGCCAGGGCAACAACTGGCAACCTGGATTGTTCCTCCGGGACAATACTTCATGATGGGCGACAACCGCGACAACAGCGCGGACAGCCGTTACTGGGGCTTTGTGCCTGAAGCGAATCTGGTCGGTCGGGCAACGGCTATCTGGATGAGCTTCGATAAGCAAGAAGGCGAATGGCCGACAGGTGTGCGCTTAAGTCGCATTGGCGGCATCCATTAATAGCTCATCTTCGTTCACGTTGTCGCCGTTATGGCGACAACGTGAATTATTTATGAGATAAATCTCCCGTGGCTAACGACATCCCCCGTCGTTGTGTATAGAATATTCCCCCGAAGTTTAAGGTTGGCACCTCCAGGTTGCCACGGCACACGAAACAGCGTTGGTCCCCATATACCGCTAAACTGAAACTGCAGCGAAGCAGTTAGCAGAGCCATGTATATCAGGTCTGTTTCGTGTGCTGAATTGTTGACGCATTTATTTATTGGTATCGCATGAACCCCATCGTAATTAATCGGCTTCAACGGAAGCTGGGCTACACTTTTAATCATCAGGAACTGTTGCAGCAGGCATTAACTCATCGTAGTGCCAGCAGCAAACATAACGAGCGTTTAGAATTTTTAGGCGACTCTATTCTGAGCTACGTTATCGCCAATGCGCTTTATCACCGTTTCCCTCGTGTGGATGAAGGCGATATGAGCCGGATGCGCGCCACGCTGGTCCGTGGCAATACGCTGGCGGAACTGGCGCGCGAATTTGAGTTAGGCGAGTGCTTACGTTTAGGACCAGGTGAACTTAAAAGCGGTGGATTTCGTCGTGAGTCAATTCTCGCCGACACCGTCGAAGCATTAATTGGTGGCGTATTCCTCGACAGTGATATTCAAACCGTCGAGAAATTAATCCTCAACTGGTATCAAACTCGTCTGGACGAAATTAGCCCAGGCGATAAACAAAAAGATCCGAAAACGCGCTTGCAAGAATATTTGCAGGGTCGTCATCTGCCGCTGCCGACTTATCTGGTAGTCCAGGTACGTGGCGAAGCGCACGATCAGGAATTTACAATCCACTGCCAGGTCAGCGGCCTGAGTGAACCGGTGGTTGGCACAGGTTCAAGCCGTCGTAAGGCTGAGCAGGCTGCCGCCGAACAGGCGTTGAAAAAACTGGAGCTGGAATGAGCATCGATAAAAGTTACTGCGGATTTATTGCCATCGTCGGACGTCCGAACGTTGGCAAATCCACATTGTTGAACAAACTGCTGGGGCAGAAAATCTCCATCACCTCCCGCAAGGCGCAGACAACTCGTCACCGCATTGTGGGGATCCATACTGAAGGCGCGTATCAGGCGATCTACGTCGATACACCGGGCCTGCATATGGAAGAAAAACGCGCCATTAACCGCCTGATGAACAAAGCGGCGAGCAGCTCTATTGGCGATGTTGAGCTGGTGATTTTTGTCGTTGAAGGCACCCGCTGGACGCCGGACGACGAAATGGTGCTCAACAAACTGCGCGAAGGCAAAGCGCCGGTAATCCTCGCGGTGAACAAAGTGGACAACGTGCAGGAGAAAGCCGATCTGCTGCCGCACCTGCAGTTTCTGGCAAGCCAGATGAACTTCCTCGATATCGTGCCAATCTCTGCCGAAACCGGGCTGAATGTTGACACTATTGCGGCAATCGTGCGTAAGCATCTACCTGAAGCGACTCATCACTTCCCGGAAGATTACATCACCGATCGCTCACAGCGTTTTATGGCGTCTGAAATCATCCGCGAAAAACTGATGCGTTTCCTCGGCGCTGAACTGCCGTACTCCGTGACCGTGGAGATCGAACGTTTCGTCTCTAACGAACGCGGTGGTTATGACATCAACGGTTTGATTCTCGTTGAGCGTGAAGGGCAGAAGAAGATGGTCATTGGCAACAAAGGGGCCAAGATCAAAACCATCGGGATTGAAGCGCGTAAAGACATGCAGGAAATGTTTGAAGCGCCTGTTCACCTTGAGCTGTGGGTAAAAGTGAAATCCGGTTGGGCCGACGACGAACGCGCACTGCGCAGTCTCGGTTACGTTGACGATCTTTAAGAGTAACTCCGATGGAAGGCTGGCAGCGCGCATTTGTCCTGCATAGTCGCCCGTGGAGCGAAACCAGCCTGATGCTGGACGTCTTCACGGAGGAATCGGGTCGCGTGCGTCTGGTTGCCAAAGGCGCACGCTCTAAACGCTCTACCCTGAAAGGTGCATTACAGCCTTTCACCCCTCTCTTGCTACGTTTTGGCGGGCGTGGCGAAGTCAAAACGCTGCGCAGTGCTGAAGCTGTCTCGCTGGCGCTGCCATTAAGCGGTATCACGCTTTACAGCGGTCTGTACATCAACGAACTTCTCTCCCGCGTACTGGAATACGAGACGCGCTTCTCTGAACTCTTTTTCGATTACTTGCACTGCATTCAGTCTCTTGCAGGGGTCACTGGTACGCCAGAACCCGCGCTGCGCCGCTTTGAACTGGCACTGCTCGGGCATCTGGGTTATGGCGTCAATTTTACCCATTGTGCGGGTAGCGGCGAGCCGGTAGATGACACCATGACGTATCGTTATCGCGAAGAAAAAGGGTTTATCGCAAGCGTCGTTATCGACAATAAAACGTTCACCGGAAGGCAGTTAAAAGCGTTAAACGCACGGGAATTTCCTGACGCAGACACACTGCGCGCCGCGAAACGCTTTACCCGCATGGCGCTTAAGCCGTATCTTGGCGGTAAACCTTTAAAGAGCAGGGAACTGTTCCGGCAATTTATGCCTAAGCGAACGGTGAAAACACATTATGAATGATGAGGATTGTCATGGCTGAATTACTGTTAGGCGTCAACATTGACCATATCGCTACGCTGCGCAACGCGCGCGGTACCGCTTACCCGGATCCGGTGCAGGCCGCGTTTATTGCCGAGCAGGCGGGGGCGGACGGCATTACCGTGCATTTACGTGAAGATCGCCGCCACATTACTGACCGCGATGTGCGCATCCTGCGTCAGACGCTGGATACCCGCATGAATCTGGAGATGGCGGTGACCGAAGAGATGCTGGCGATCGCGGTTGAGACGAAGCCGCATTTTTGCTGCCTGGTACCAGAAAAGCGTCAGGAAGTAACAACCGAAGGCGGCCTGGACGTTGCAGGGCAGCGTGAAAAAATGCGCAATGCCTGCAAACGTCTGGCGGATGCCGGGATTCAGGTTTCTCTGTTTATCGACGCCGATGAAGAGCAGATCAAAGCTGCGGCAGAGGTTGGCGCACCGTTTATCGAGATCCACACCGGTTGCTATGCTGATGCCAAAACTGACGCCGAACAGGCGCAAGAGCTGGCGCGTATCGCCAAAGCCGCGACCTTTGCCGCTAGTCTCGGTTTGAAAGTTAACGCCGGACACGGTCTGACCTATCACAACGTAAAAGCCATTGCCGCCATTCCTGAGATGCACGAACTGAATATCGGTCATGCCATTATTGGTCGTGCAGTGATGACCGGACTGAAAGATGCGGTGGCAGAAATGAAGCGCCTGATGCTGGAAGCGCGTGGCTAATGGCAATATTAGGTTTAGGCACGGATATCGTCGAGATCGCTCGCATAGAAGCAGTGATCGCCCGATCCGGTGAGCGCCTGGCACGCCGCGTATTAAGCGATAACGAATGGGAAATTTGGAAAACGCACCACCAGCCGGTGCGTTTTCTGGCGAAACGCTTTGCCGTAAAAGAAGCCGCAGCAAAAGCGTTTGGCACCGGGATCCGCAATGGTCTGGCGTTTAATCAGTTTGAAGTATTTAACGATGAGCTTGGTAAGCCACGGCTGCGACTGTGGGGCGAGGCATTAAAACTGGCGGAAAAGCTGGGCGTTGCAAATATGCATGTGACGCTGGCCGATGAGCGCCACTATGCTTGCGCCACGGTAATTATTGAAAGTTAAAAATAATACCGTTCTCTTTAAAAAGTAAAACCCCCGAACTGGTAAGGAACGGGGGTTTTACTTTGTAACTTTAATTTAGTGCAGCACGCACCCTCAACAACAGCGATTATGGATCAGGGTAGTTATCTTTTACAAGCAACTTGCAATCTTTATCATAAAAACTCGAGCCTTTACGAAGAAAGCGATATTGATGGCAAGATTAACGTGACCGCCAATTCGTAAGTACATTAAAATTGGTTTCGTTATTGGCGATTTTGCTGTGCTTTACACCATGCCACAGAATTCCCCCATTGAAACGAGTGGTGTCGTCAAAGCTCTGGTGTGGAGTGCAGCATGCACCCTCAATAACTCGCACGTTCAGTTTTGGGGAGATGTAAGGGCTAATCTGAACGGCTGCATTCCTTGTTTAAGGAAAAACGAATGACTGATTGCCGATACCTTATTAAACGGGCCATCAAAATCATCATTGCTGTTTTACAGCTGATCCTTCTGTTCTTATAACACAAGGAAACGTACTTAAGGTGCGTCCGGTGAACCAGTCGGACGCACCTTTAATAACTATAAATAAGTGTCTGGGCAGATACTATATAAATTAACTTAGTGAATGTTTATGCTAATAATCATCAATTAAATAAATATAATAGCGTTAAGGTTTCCCTATAAAATAATTAATACTCTACTTCAGGAGCAGAATATTAAATTTTATCCGCGTGGTGCATCAGCACAAATTTATCCCACAACTGTTCTTCTGTCTCGACATGTTGCGGATCTTTCACAATAGTATTGGGGATCGGGCACACCTTCTGGCAGGTTGGTGTCTCGTAGTGCCCTACGCATTCGGTACACTTATCGCTGTTAATCTCATAGATATGATCTCCCATTGAAATCGCCTCATTCGGGCATTCGGGTTCACACATATCACAATTGATGCATTTTTTAGTGATTAACAGCGCCATAAGGAAACTCTCAAAACAACACAAACCGGGCGGGCATTATACGCGCATTCTTTACTCAGACCAGTTTTTTCACCAGCGCTTCACTATGACGAATACGTTCTGGTGCCAGTTCCAGATCCTGCTGAATCAGCGCAATGAACAGCAAATCCGTTAACATTCCCTGCGCGTGACAAGCAGAGATTGAAGCACTGTTTGTCGCTTGTTCTTCGGCAATGGTATACAGGCAATGAGAAGCACGCTGTTGCAGGGCATTGGGAGTAAAGCCGGTAATCGCCAGCACTTTTCCGCCCACTCGCAGCATCTCATCTGCCGCCAGGTTTAACTCGCGTCGTACACCGGTGTAAGAAATGGCTAATAACAGATCGTCAGGGGACGACGCCTGTACGGTAGCGAGTAGCGCATGCATATCGCGCACTGCGGCAGCATTGAAGCCAATCTTCATCAGCTTCCAGGCAAAGTTTTGCGCCACCAGACCCGAAGCGCCAATACCGGTCAGAATTATCCGCCGCGCAGAGCGCAACATTGTTACGCATTCATGCAGTTTCTCTTCACTATTAACGTTTAGCGTTGCGTACATAGCGGCAGTATTTTCTTTAATCAGTTTTTCGCCGACCAGCCGTAACGGATCATCACCGCGGATTTGGTTATGAATGGGCACGGAGGGCGATTCCGGCTGGCTTGCCAGCGCTTCACTCAACGCCAACTTAAGCGCCGGAAAACCTTTATAGCCGAGTTTTTGCGCGAACTTCACGACGCTGGACTGACTGACTCCGGCTTCGTTGGCCAGTTGCTGAGAGCTTAAATGGCGCGCCGTATCAGGTTGTAGCAGCAGATAATCCGCCAGTTTTTTATCACTCTGGGCAAGCCCCTGGTAACGCTGACGGATACGAAGTAAGCCGTTCATATCTTTCCTCGCGATGAAATAGTGGCGACAACAGGCAATATGAGACACACGCGAGTGAATTTTATATTCCATTGCCGCTAATTGCCATGAATTAAAAATTCCAGTTAGCCATGATGCGGTCGATTGTTGCCGGAAAAGTGATGATCTATCTGTTAGGCTATGTAGTAGCGAAAATTAATCAGGATGTTTCAGTCCAGAGGAGTATGGTTTGGCAACTCACGAGCGTCGTGTGGTGTTTTTTGACTTAGATGGAACATTGCATCAGCAGGATATGTTCGGCAGTTTTTTGCGTTATTTACTGCGTCGCCAGCCGCTGAATGCGTTACTTGTCCTGCCGTTGTTGCCGATCATAGCCATTGCGTTATTGATAAAAGGTCGTGCGGCACGCTGGCCGATGAGTCTGCTTCTGTGGGGATGCACTTTTGGTCACAATGAAGCGCGTTTGCAGGCGTTGCAGGCCGATTTCGTACGCTGGTTTCGTGACAATGTTACCGCCTTTCCGCTGGTTCAGGAGCGATTAACCACCTACCTGTTAAGTTCCGATGCTGATATCTGGTTGATTACCGGCTCTCCGCAGCCGCTGGTTGAAGCGGTTTATTTCGATACGCCCTGGCTGCCGCGGGTTAATCTTATCGCCAGCCAAATTCAGCGTGGCTATGGTGGTTGGGTATTGACGATGCGTTGTCTGGGACATGAAAAGGTCGCACAACTGGAGCGCAAAATCGGCACGCCGCTGCGGCTGTACAGTGGCTATAGCGACAGTAATCAGGACAATCCGCTGCTTTATTTCTGTCAGCATCGTTGGCGAGTAACCCCGCGCGGTGAACTCCAGCAACTGGAATAGAGTAAAGCATAGCGTCCGTGTATAATGCGCCGCGCTTTTATAACCGGAGTTTTCTTTTTGTCTGAAGTCGAATTTAGCCACGAATACTGGATGCGTCATGCAATGACGCTGGCGAAGCGTGCCTGGGATGAGCGGGAAGTACCGGTCGGCGCGGTATTAGTGCATAACAATCGTGTTATTGGCGAAGGCTGGAACCGTCCGATTGGTCGACATGATCCCACCGCACATGCAGAAATCATGGCCCTGAGGCAGGGCGGTCTGGTGATGCAAAATTATCGTCTGATCGACGCCACGTTGTATGTCACGCTTGAACCATGTGTAATGTGTGCCGGAGCGATGATCCACAGTCGCATTGGTCGCGTGGTCTTTGGTGCGCGTGACGCGAAAACTGGCGCTGCGGGATCTTTAATGGATGTGCTGCATCATCCGGGTATGAATCACCGAGTGGAAATTACGGAAGGAATACTGGCGGATGAGTGCGCGGCGTTGCTCAGTGACTTCTTTCGCATGCGCCGCCAGGAAATTAAAGCGCAGAAAAAAGCGCAATCCTCGACGGATTAATTTTGTTTCTCTTCACTCCCTTTCCTGGAAAACAGCAGAGAGGGAGAATGGGTCAAATAGTTTGATGACGACTGGGAAAGAAACGAGAGAAAAGGAAATTTCTCTTTGCCCAACTCCGTAGGCGATACCGCCGGATAATTCTGCGCCAGTTGCATCGCCGCTTCTGTAGCCTGCTTCTCTTTCTCTTGCAGATAACCCACCAGGCTAATCTGATACTTACGAATATTTTCGACATAAGCGTAGGCTTCATGCCCACGAGCGTAGCCGTAAGTCAGCTTGCTGTAATAGGGTTTCTGGCTAAGTAAAGGCAGACGCTGTTTTACGTCAGCCCAACTGTCAGGATTCCCTTTGGTTTTTGCCGTCAGGGCGCGGGCATCCAGCATATGCGCATAGCCCATATTGTACGCAGCGAGGGCAAACCAGATCCGCTCGTTCTCCGGCACACTTTCCGGCACTTTACTCATCATATCCTGCAAATAACGCACGCCACCGCTGATGCTCTGTTCGGCATCGGTACGATCCGTAATGCCGAGGCTTTGCGCGGTATTTTTGGTTAACATCATCATGCCGCGCACACCCGTCGGTGAAGTGGCCTGTGCATCCCAGTGCGATTCCTGATAAGCAATAGCGGCCAGCAAACGCCAGTCAATTTCTTCGGCGTATTTCTCAAACAGGGGCTTTAACTGCGGCAGTACCGCATCGACGGCGCGTAAAAATGTGCGCGTATCGACGTAATCAAAATCATCGCCATGCCCCAGGTATTTCTCTTCAATGCGTGCCAGCGTACCGTCTTCATTCATTTCGTTGAAGAAGTCGAGCAGGGCGGCGGAAAGGGTATTATCGCCATCTAACGGGCTAAACCAAGTCACCGGTTGTTCATCGGTGATATCGAGCGCTACGGCGAGCTCCGGGTGAACGCGCTGAAACAGGCTGATGGCGACAGAATCAGCAATGGTGTAATCGAGTTTTCCTTCGATGACATCTTCCATTAATTCCGCAGAGCCTTTTTTGTCGTCTACCTTCCAGCTTAATTCCGGGAATTTTGTTTCTTTCAGGGTCTGGAGATCGTTAACCACCACATGACCCGGTGCAACGGTGAGTTGCTCCGCCGTCAGGTTGCCCAGCGTACGTGGGCGATACTGACCCACTTTATAAACCAGTTGTTGTGACACGGAATAATAGGTAGGGCCAGGCTGATAATTTTTTACCCGCTCACTGTTATAGACAAGTCCTGCCGCCAGCAGGTCGGCGTTACCATTATCGAGGTCGTCAAACAGCTGGCTGATATTCTGCCGCACGGTCACTTTCAGTTTTACACCGAGGTAATCGGCAAACTGTTTCGCCAGTTCGTAATCCAGGCCAAAAGGTTTCCCGTTGATTTCGTTATAAGTCAGGGGAGTATGAATGGTGCTCACACGCAACTCTCCCCGCGCTTGAATGGCGGCGATACGGTTGTCGGCTTTACCAAACCAGGGAATGGATGGCCAGAGAGCGACCGCGAGCAGCAGTGCCAGAATGCCGATGAACAGATAATTAATCTTTAATTTTTTCAATTAGTTAATTCTCTGTGTCGTGCGCGTCCCAGCTTGAAAAAACGTAATAATAGTGAAAGGTTTACTCATAAATGAGCGGCATTTTGCGTAAACCTGCGCCAGATGGCAACTTATTACAGCCATTGGCGGCACGCGTTGCTAATTCACGATGGTGATTTTATTTCCACGCAAACGGTTTCGTCAGCGCATCAGATTCTTTATAATGACGCCCGTTTCCCCCCCTTGGGTACACCGAAAGCTTAGAAGACGAGAGACTTATGATGGAAATTCTGCGTGGTTCGCCTGCACTGTCGGCATTCCGAATTAACAAACTGCTGGCACGTTTTCAGGCTGCCAGGCTCCCGGTTCACAATATTTACGCCGAGTATGTCCATTTTGCTGACCTCAATGCGCCGTTAAACGATGATGAGCACGCACAACTTGAACGCCTGCTGAAATATGGCCCGGCACTCGCCAGCCACGCCCCGCAAGGCAAACTCCTGCTGGTGACCCCGCGTCCTGGCACCATCTCTCCCTGGTCTTCGAAAGCGACCGATATTGCCCATAACTGCGGGCTACAACAGGTAAACCGCCTTGAGCGCGGCGTTGCTTACTATATAGAAGCCGGTACGCTGACCAATGAACAATGGCAGCAGGTTACCGCTGAACTGCACGACCGCATGATGGAAACGGTCTTTTTTGCTTTAGATGATGCAGAGCAGTTGTTTGCCCACCATCAACCGACTCCGGTTACCAGCGTTGATTTGCTGGGGCAGGGCCGTCAGGCGCTGATCGACGCTAACCTGCGTCTTGGCCTGGCTCTGGCGGAAGATGAAATTGACTATCTGCAGGATGCTTTCACAAAGCTTGGTCGTAACCCGAACGACATCGAGCTGTATATGTTCGCTCAGGCGAACTCTGAGCACTGCCGCCACAAAATTTTTAATGCCGACTGGATTATCGACGGTGAACAGCAGCCGAAATCGCTGTTCAAGATGATCAAAAATACTTTCGAAACCACGCCAGATCACGTTCTCTCTGCTTATAAAGATAACGCCGCCGTAATGGAAGGTTCTGAAGTGGGCCGCTACTTTGCTGACCACGAAACGGGCCGCTACGATTTCCATCAGGAACCGGCGCATATTCTGATGAAAGTCGAAACTCACAACCACCCGACGGCGATTTCTCCGTGGCCGGGCGCGGCGACCGGTTCCGGCGGTGAAATCCGCGATGAAGGTGCCACCGGGCGCGGCGCGAAGCCGAAAGCGGGTTTGGTTGGTTTCTCCGTTTCCAACCTGCGAATTCCTGGCTTCGAACAGCCGTGGGAAGAAGATTTCGGTAAGCCTGAGCGCATTGTCACCGCGCTGGACATCATGACCGAAGGCCCGCTGGGCGGCGCGGCGTTTAACAACGAATTTGGTCGTCCGGCACTGAATGGCTACTTCCGTACTTATGAAGAAAAAGTGAACAGCCACAACGGCGAAGAGCTGCGCGGTTATCACAAACCGATCATGCTGGCGGGCGGGATCGGCAACATTCGCGCCGATCACGTACAAAAAGGCGAGATCAACGTCGGTGCGAAGCTGGTCGTTCTCGGCGGCCCGGCAATGAACATCGGTCTTGGCGGCGGAGCGGCGTCTTCCATGGCGTCAGGTCAGTCTGATGCCGACCTCGACTTTGCTTCCGTCCAGCGCGACAACCCGGAAATGGAGCGTCGCTGCCAGGAAGTGATCGACCGTTGCTGGCAGCTTGGTGATGCCAACCCAATCCTGTTTATCCACGACGTTGGTGCAGGCGGTCTTTCTAACGCGATGCCGGAGCTGGTGAGCGACGGCGGACGCGGCGGTAAATTCGAACTGCGCGATATTCTGAGCGACGAACCTGGCATGAGCCCGCTGGAAATCTGGTGTAACGAATCCCAGGAACGCTACGTGCTGGCGGTTGCTGCCGATCAGTTACCGCTGTTTGACGAACTGTGTAAGCGTGAGCGCGCACCCTACGCGGTGATTGGTGAAGCGACCGAAGAACTGCATCTTTCTCTGCACGATCGTCATTTTGATAATCAGCCGATCGATCTGCCGCTGGACGTCCTGCTTGGTAAAACGCCGAAGATGACCCGCGATGTACAAACGCTGAAAGCGAAGGGCGATGCGCTGGTCCGTGAAGGGATCACCATTGCAGACGCGGTGAAACGCGTACTGCATCTGCCGACCGTGGCGGAGAAAACTTTCCTGGTGACCATCGGTGACCGCAGCGTAACCGGCATGGTGGCGCGCGATCAGATGGTGGGGCCGTGGCAGGTGCCAGTCGCTAACTGCGCGGTCACTACCGCCAGCCTCGACAGCTACTACGGTGAAGCGATGGCGATTGGCGAGCGTGCGCCGGTTGCGCTGCTGGATTTCGCCGCCTCTGCCCGTCTGGCGGTCGGTGAAGCGTTAACCAATATTGCCGCAACACAGATTGGCGATATCAAACGCATTAAACTTTCCGCCAACTGGATGGCGGCGGCAGGCCACCCAGGTGAAGATGCGGGCCTGTATGAAGCCGTTAAAGCCGTGGGCGAAGAGCTTTGTCCGGCGCTGGGCCTGACGATCCCGGTGGGTAAAGACTCTATGTCGATGAAAACCCGCTGGCAGGAAGGTAACGAAGAGCGCGAAATGACGTCGCCGCTGTCGCTGGTGATTTCTGCATTTGCCCGCGTGGAAGATGTACGTCACACCATCACGCCGCAGCTTTCTACCGAAGATAACGCACTGCTGCTGATTGATTTGGGCAAAGGCAATAACGCGCTGGGCGCAACGGCGCTGGCGCAGGTTTATCGTCAGCTTGGCGACAAACCGGCAGATGTACGCGATGTCGCGCAACTGAAAGGCTTCTATGACGCGATTCAGGCGCTGGTTGCACAGCGTAAGCTGCTGGCGTATCACGACCGCTCTGATGGCGGCCTGCTGGTAACGCTGGCGGAAATGGCCTTTGCTGGTCATTGTGGCATTGACGCGGATATCGCCACTCTGGGTGACGATCGCCTGGCGGCGTTGTTTAACGAAGAACTGGGTGCGGTCATTCAGGTTCGTGCCGCTGACCGTGAAGCGGTCGAGTCCGTACTGGCACAGCATGGGCTTGCGGATTGCGTCCATTATGTTGGGCAGGCGGTTTCCGGTGACCGTTTTGTGATTACCGCCAACGGGCAGACTGTATTCAGCGAAAGCCGCACTACGTTGCGTGTCTGGTGGGCAGAAACTACCTGGCAGATGCAGCGCCTGCGTGACAACCCGGAGTGTGCCGACCAGGAGCACCAGGCGAAATCAAACGACGCCGATCCTGGCCTGAATGTGAAACTGTCGTTCGATATCAACGAAGATGTGGCAGCACCGTATATTGCCACTGGCGCACGTCCGAAAGTTGCCGTGCTGCGTGAGCAGGGTGTGAACTCACATGTTGAAATGGCGGCAGCCTTCCACCGTGCAGGCTTCGATGCAATCGATGTGCATATGAGCGACCTGCTGGCTGGACGCACGGGCCTGGAGGATTTTCACGCCCTGGTCGCGTGCGGAGGTTTCTCCTACGGTGATGTGCTGGGTGCCGGTGAAGGTTGGGCGAAGTCTATCCTGTTCAATGACCGTGTACGCGATGAGTTTGCAACCTTCTTCCACCGTCCGCAAACGCTGGCGCTGGGGGTATGTAACGGTTGCCAGATGATGTCTAATCTGCGTGAACTGATCCCAGGTAGTGAGTTGTGGCCACGTTTTGTGCGCAATACCTCCGATCGCTTTGAAGCGCGTTTCAGCCTGGTTGAAGTGACCCAAAGCCCGTCGCTGCTGTTGCAGGGGATGGTGGGCTCGCAAATGCCGATTGCTGTCTCTCATGGTGAAGGGCGCGTGGAAGTGCGTGATGCGGCGCATCTGGCGGCGCTGGAAAGCAAAGGGCTGGTGGCACTGCGCTATGTCGATAACTTCGGCAAAGTCACTGAAACCTACCCGGCTAACCCGAACGGTTCTCCGAACGGTATTACGGCGGTCACGACTGAAAGCGGTCGAGTCACCATTATGATGCCGCACCCGGAACGTGTTTTCCGTACTGTCAGCAACTCCTGGCATCCGGAAAACTGGGGCGAGGATGGCCCATGGATGCGCATTTTCCGCAATGCACGTAAGCAGTTGGGGTAAGTCATCAGCCCATTGGTTTTGCAGCCCGGATGAGGCATTCACGCCGCATCCGGCATTAAATACCAACCGCTATTATAAGCTCCCAACTCAGGGAGCTTTTTTGTGTCTGTAAATCACGACAATGGGTGGTTTGCTGTGTCGCTTTTTGGTGACATTTAACTCATTGATTTTAATGTCATCTAATAAGTTTTTCTTAAGTTGTCTCTTTTTAGCGACACAGTGGCTGATTTACATTCAAATAGCGGGGAAGCCATAAACCCCTCAAAGCAACGTATAATCAGTACGTTACCAAACTATTTTCTTTATTGGCACAGTTACTGCATAATAGTAACCAGTGGCTCATTCACCGACTTATGTCAGCCCCTTCGGTACGTGCTACATAAAATTCGAATGACGCACAACAAGGTGCCTGCCGTCCAACTTCTGATATCAGCGTAGCTATATCAACCATCGGGCGAAACGTCGAGTTAGGCACCGCCTTATTCCATAACAAAGCCGGGTAATTCCCGGCTTTGTTGTATCTGAACTTCCCCTCGGTTAGCATCAGGCTATTCGCGTCTGACGAGAGTAACACCTTGAAACGCTGGCCCGTTTTTCCCCGCTCATTACGACAACTGGTAATGCTGGCATTTTTGCTGATTCTGCTACCCCTGTTGGTGCTGGCATGGCAAGCCTGGCAAAGCCTGAATGCGCTTAGCGATCAGGCGGCGCTGGTTAACCGCACTACGCTTATTGATGCCCGGCGCAGTGAAGCGATGACCAACGCGGCACTGGAGATGGAGCGCAGCTACCGTCAGTATTGCGTGCTGGACGACCCTACGCTTGCGAAGGTTTATCAAAGCCAGCGCAAGCGTTACAGCGAAATGCTCGATGCTCACGCAGGCGTGCTGCCTGACGATAAACTTTACCAGGCATTGCGTCAGGACTTGAACAATCTGGCCCAACTTCAGTGTAACAACAGTGGTCCCGATGCTGCTGCCGCCGCGCGTCTTGAAGCCTTTGCCAGTGCCAATACCGAAATGGTGCAGGCCACGCGCACCGTGGTGTTCTCTCGTGGGCAGCAACTTCAGCGTGAAATCGCCGAACGTGGGCAATATTTTGGTTGGCAATCGCTGGTGCTATTTCTGGTGAGTCTGGTGATGGTGCTACTTTTCACGCGGATGATTATCGGTCCGGTGAAAAATATCGAGAGGATGATCAACCGGTTGGGGGAAGGGCGTTCACTGGGCAATAGCGTCTCGTTCAGTGGACCGAGCGAGTTACGCTCGGTTGGGCAACGTATTCTTTGGTTAAGTGAGCGCCTGTCATGGCTGGAATCCCAACGCCATCAATTTTTAAGACATTTATCTCATGAATTAAAAACGCCACTGGCGAGTATGCGCGAGGGCACTGAATTACTGGCTGACCAGGTTGTCGGGCCGCTTACGCCAGAGCAAAAAGAGGTGGTGAGCATTCTTGATAGCAGCAGCCGCAATTTGCAAAAGCTGATCGAACAACTGCTTGATTACAACCGTAAACAGGCGGACAGTGCGGTGGAACTGGAGAATGTTGAGTTAGCACCGCTGGTGGAGACAGTAGTTTCTGCTCATAGCCTGCCCGCACGGGCTAAAATGATGCATACCGACGTCGATCTCAAAGCAACAGCTTGCCTGGCGGAGCCAATGCTGCTGATGAGCGTACTGGATAATCTTTACTCCAATGCGGTGCACTACGGGGCTGAATCCGGTAACATTTGCCTTCGCAGCAGTTTACATGGTGCGCGGGTTTATATTGATGTCATCAATACAGGCACGCCCATTCCGCAAGAGGAACGCGCCATGATCTTCGAACCCTTTTTTCAGGGAAGCCACCAGCGAAAAGGGGCGGTGAAGGGCAGCGGTCTGGGATTAAGCATTGCCAGGGATTGTATTCGCCGTATGCAAGGGGAACTGTATCTGGTCGACGAGAGCGGGCAAGACGTTTGTTTCCGCATTGAATTACCGTCGTCGAAAAACACGAAATAATACTAACAGCCTATCCCATCAGGCTATTTTATTTGCCAGTTCGGCCCCGGGCAGTGCTCGAAATCCTCACGTACGACGTGTACGCTCCGGTTTCTCCGCGCTGTCCATGTCCAGACTGTCTGCAACAATTACGCCCACTGGGATAGGCTTTAAGTCTGGTGAATATGCGACACATTTTTCAACGATTATTGCCCCGACGGCTGTGGCTGGCAGGGCTGCCATGTCTGGCATTGCTGGGTTGCGTGCAGAGTCACAATAAGCCAGCCATTGATACGCCAGCAGAAGAAAAAATTCCGGTTTATCAACTGGCTGACTATCTTTCTACTGAATGTAGCGACATCTGGGCGCTGCAAGGTAAATCAACTGAAACCAATCCGCTTTACTGGCTGCGGGCGATGGATTGTGCTGATCGTTTAATGCCTGCACAGTCGCGTCAGCAAGCCCGCCAATATGACGACGGCAGCTGGCAAAATACCTTTAAACAAGGGATTTTGCTCGCCGACGCCAAAATTACGCCGTATGAGCGCCGCCAGCTGGTCGCGCGTATTGAAGCGTTAAGTACCGAGATCCCGGCACAGGTTCGCCCACTGTATCAACTCTGGCGCGACGGTCAGGCGCTGCAACTGCAACTGGCGGAAGAGCGCCAACGCTACAGTAAACTCCAGCAGTCCAGCGACAGCGAGCTGGATACTTTGCGCCAGCAACATCACGTTCTACAACAGCAGCTGGAACTCACCACCCGCAAGCTGGAAAACCTGACCGATATTGAACGCCAGCTCTCAACTCGCAAACCGGCTGGAAATTTCTCGCCGGATACGCCGCACGAGGGTGAAAAGCCCGCGCCATCCACCCATGAGGTCACTCCTGATGAGCCATAAACCTGCGCATTTATTATTGGTCGATGACGATCCGGGATTGCTGAAACTGCTTGGCCTGCGCCTGACCAGCGAAGGCTACAGTGTGGTCACGGCGGAAAGTGGCGCTGAAGGATTACGGGTACTGAATCGCGAAAAAGTAGATTTAGTCATCAGCGACCTGCGGATGGATGAAATGGACGGTATGCAGCTGTTTGCTGAAATCCAGAAAGTGCAGCCGGGAATGCCAGTAATTATTCTTACCGCGCATGGTTCTATTCCCGATGCCGTTGCTGCAACACAGAAGGGCGTGTTCAGTTTCCTCACCAAGCCTGTCGATAAAGATGCGCTATATCAGGCAATTGACGATGCGCTGGAGCAATCCGCGCCAGCCACCGACGAACGCTGGCGCGAGGCGATTGTCACCCGCAGCCCGCTGATGCTGCGTTTGCTGGAACAGGCGCGGCTGGTGGCGCAATCAGACGTCAGCGTTTTGATTAATGGCCAGAGCGGCACCGGGAAAGAGATTTTTGCTCAGGCTATCCATAACGCCAGCCCGCGCAACAGCAAACCATTTATTGCTATTAACTGTGGTGCATTGCCCGAGCAATTGCTGGAGTCGGAGCTGTTTGGTCATGCGCGTGGCGCGTTTACTGGCGCTGTCAGCAATCGCGAAGGTTTATTCCAGGCAGCGGAAGGCGGTACGCTGTTTCTCGATGAGATTGGCGATATGCCCGCACCGTTGCAGGTCAAACTGCTGCGCGTGTTGCAGGAGCGTAAAGTGCGCCCGCTGGGCAGTAACCGCGATATTGATATCGACGTGCGGATTATTTCTGCCACTCACCGTGACCTGCCAAAAGCGATGGCGCGCGGGGAATTCCGTGAAGATCTCTATTACCGCCTCAACGTTGTCAGCCTGAAAATTCCGGCACTGGCGGAACGCACAGAAGACATTCCGCTACTGGCAAATCACCTGTTGCGCCAGGCGGCAGAGCGACATAAACCGTTTGTCCGCGCGTTCTCTACCGATGCGATGAAACGCCTGATGACCGCGAGCTGGCCGGGTAATGTGCGCCAGTTGGTCAACGTGATTGAACAGTGCGTGGCGCTGACCTCATCTCCGGTGATTAGTGATGCATTAGTAGAGCAGGCGCTGGAGGGCGAAAACACGGCGCTGCCAACCTTTGTTGAGGCACGTAATCAGTTTGAACTCAACTATTTGCGTAAGCTGCTGCAAATTACCAAAGGCAACGTCACCCACGCGGCGAGAATGGCGGGGCGCAACCGGACAGAATTTTATAAACTGCTTTCCCGACACGAGCTGGATGCAAACGATTTCAAGGAATGAATTGGCGTTATGTGTTACGTTTAGCAGATCAAAAGACAGGCGACCTTTTCAAGGAATAGCATGAAAAAGATTGATGCGATTATTAAACCCTTCAAGCTGGACGATGTCCGCGAAGCACTGGCTGAAGTCGGCATTACCGGCATGACGGTCACTGAGGTGAAAGGTTTTGGCCGCCAGAAAGGCCATACCGAGCTGTACCGCGGCGCGGAGTATATGGTGGATTTTCTGCCGAAAGTGAAAATTGAGATTGTCGTACCGGACGACATTGTCGATACCTGTGTCGATACCATTATTCGCACGGCGCAAACCGGCAAAATCGGTGACGGTAAAATCTTCGTCTTTGACGTGGCACGGGTCATTCGCATCCGTACCGGTGAAGAGGACGACGCGGCAATTTAAACCGCGTCAAGGGTTGCCGGATGTTTCCATCCGGCAACATCAAATCACAGCACCTTATGCGGGCCAAAGCATTCGTAATGAATGTTTTCCTGCTTCACGCCCAGATCCACTAACTGTTTCGCGGCAAACTGCATGAAGCCAACCGGGCCGCAGAGATAGAACTGCATTGTCGGATCGCTGAACGCACCTTCCAGTTTGCTCAAATCCATCAGACCTTCGCTATCAAACTGACCTTTAGCGCGATCGGCTTCGCTCGGCTGACGATACCAGGTGTGCGCGGTAAAGCGCGGCAGTGACTGCCCCAGTTCCTTAACTTCATCGGCAAAGGCGTGAACATCGCCATTTTCTGCCGCATGGAACCAGTTCACTTGTGCTGTGTGGCCTGCTTTTGCCAGCGTGTCGAGCATTGCCAGCATTGGCGTTTGACCAACACCGGCAGAGATTAACGTCACTGGTGTGTCATCTGCGACAGCCATAAAGAAATCACCTGCCGGAGCGACCAGTTTCACGACATCGCCAACATTGGCGTGATTGTGCAACCAGTTGGATACCTGCCCACCCTCTTCGCGTTTCACCGCAATACGATAGCCTTTGCCATCCGGTTTGCGAGTCAAAGAGTACTGACGAATTTCCTGATGCGGGAAACCTTCCGGCTTCAGCCAGACGCCGAGATATTGTCCCGGACGGTATTCTGCCACTGCGCCACCGTCGACCGGCTTCAGTTCGAAGCTGGTGATAAGCGCGCTGCGCGGTGTTTTAGCCACAATGCGGAAATCGCGAGTACCTTCCCAACCACCGGCTTTGCTGGCGTTTTCGTTATAGATTTCCGCCTCGCGATTGATAAATACATTAGCCAGTACACCATAGGCTTTACCCCACGCGTCCAGCACTTCCTGCCCCGGGCTGAACATTTCGTCCAGCGTTGCCAACAGGTGTTCACCGACGATGTTGTACTGTTCCGGTTTGATCTGGAAACTGGTGTGCTTCTGCGCGATTTTTTCTACCGCTGGCAGCAGCGCAGGCAGGTTTTCAATATTACTGGCGTAGGCGGCAATAGCGTTAAACAGGGCTTCACGTTGATCGCCATTACGCTGGTTACTCATGTTAAAAATTTCTTTGAGTTCTGGGTTATGAGTAAACATACGGTCGTAGAAATGGGCGGTTAACTTTGGCCCCGTTTCCACCAGTAAAGGGATGGTGGCTTTTACTGTAGCGATGGTTTGAGCGTCAAGCATATGGTCTTCCTTTTTTTGCATCTTAATTGATGTATCTCAAATGCATCTTATAAAAAATAGCCCTGCAATGTAAATGGTTCTTTGGTGTTTTTCAGAAAGAATGTGATGAAGTGAAAAATTTGCATCACAAACCTGAAAAGAAATCCGTTTCCGGTTGCAAGCTCTTTATTCTCCAAAGCCTTGCGTAGCCTGAAGGTAATCGTTTGCGTAAATTCCTTTGTCAAGACCTGTTATCGCACAATGATTCGGTTATACTGTTCGCCGTTGTCCAACAGGACCGCCTATAAAGGCCAAAAATTTTATTGTTAGCTGAGTCAGGAGATGCGGATGTTAAAGCGTGAAATGAACATTGCCGATTATGATGCCGAACTGTGGCAGGCTATGGAGCAGGAAAAAGTACGTCAGGAAGAGCACATCGAACTGATCGCCTCCGAAAACTACACCAGCCCGCGCGTAATGCAGGCGCAGGGTTCTCAGCTGACCAACAAATATGCTGAAGGTTATCCGGGTAAACGCTACTACGGCGGTTGCGAGTATGTTGATATCGTTGAACAACTGGCGATCGATCGTGCGAAAGAACTGTTCGGCGCTGACTACGCTAACGTCCAGCCGCACTCCGGCTCCCAGGCTAACTTTGCGGTCTACACCGCGCTGCTGGAACCAGGTGATACCGTTCTGGGTATGAACCTGGCGCATGGCGGTCACCTGACTCACGGTTCTCCGGTTAACTTCTCCGGTAAACTGTACAACATCGTTCCTTACGGTATTGATGCTACCGGTCATATCGACTACGCCGATCTGGAAAAACAAGCCAAAGAACACAAACCGAAAATGATTATCGGTGGCTTCTCTGCATATTCCGGCGTGGTGGACTGGGCGAAAATGCGTGAAATCGCTGACAGCATCGGTGCTTACCTGTTCGTTGATATGGCGCACGTTGCGGGCTTGGTTGCTGCTGGCGTCTACCCGAACCCGGTTCCTCATGCTCACGTTGTTACTACCACCACTCACAAAACCCTGGCGGGTCCGCGCGGCGGTCTGATCCTGGCGAAAGGTGGTAGCGAAGAGCTGTACAAAAAACTGAACTCTGCCGTTTTCCCTGGTGGTCAGGGCGGTCCGTTGATGCACGTAATCGCCGGTAAAGCGGTTGCTCTGAAAGAAGCGATGGAGCCTGAGTTCAAAACTTACCAGCAGCAGGTCGCTAAAAACGCTAAAGCGATGGTAGAAGTGTTCCTGGAACGCGGCTACAAAGTGGTTTCCGGCGGTACTGATAACCATCTGTTCCTGGTTGATCTGGTCGATAAAAACCTGACCGGTAAAGAAGCAGACGCCGCTCTGGGCCGTGCTAACATCACCGTCAACAAAAACAGCGTACCGAACGATCCGAAGAGCCCGTTTGTGACCTCCGGTATTCGCGTGGGTACTCCGGCAATTACGCGTCGCGGCTTCAAAGAAGCAGAAGCGAAAGAACTGGCTGGCTGGATGTGTGACGTGCTGGACAGCATCAATGATGAAGCCGTTATCGAGCGCATCAAAGGTAAAGTTCTCGACATCTGCGCACGTTACCCGGTTTACGCATAAGCGAAACGGTGATTTGCTGACAATGTGCTCGTTGTTCATGTTGGATGCGGCATGAACACCTTCTCAGGCCTACAAAATCTTGCAAATTCAATATATTGCAATCTCCGTGTAGGCCTGATAAGCGTAGCGCATCAGGCAATTTTTCGTTTATGATCATCAAGGCTTCCTTCGGGAAGCCTTTCTACGTTATCGCGCCATCAAATCTGTCGTAACTGCGCCTCAACATACAAATAGCCAATCCCCAGCACCTGTTGTGCGCGGCTTAATTGCCCGAAGCCAATTTGCGTCGCTTTCACGCTCGGTCCTTCGTCGCGGTCGAACGGGTTAAATCCTGTCTGGCGAATAATGGTATTAAGCCAGTGCTCACCAAAGGCACAACTGCGACCGTACAACCAAATCTGATTAATATTGAGGATGTTGAGGAAGTTATACAGACTCAAACCAATGGCATTGGCAGAGCGATCAACCCAGCTGGTGATCCACGGTTCTCCACTTTGCCAGGCAGCGATTAACTGCGCTGTAGTCAGTTTTTCAGGATCAAGCTGAGTATTAACCGGTTGTGATTTTAGCCATACCCGCGCCTGTTTTTTTAATGCGCTTAACGAGGCGACGGTTTCCAGGCAGCCGTAACGTCCACAGTCGCAGACGACGCCATCCGGATTAACGATGGTGTGACCAATCTGTCCGCTACCATACAAACTGCCGCGATAAATTTGCTCGTTAATCACGAACGACGAGCCAATGCCGTAATCAACGTTGATCACGCAGAAATCCCGTTCCTGCGAATTATTTTGCCATTTTTCCGCCAGCGCCAGCATCACGCAGTCATTATCGACCATCACCCGAATGCCGAGCTTCTCTTCCAGCAGATACTTCACCTCAACCGGCGTTGTCCAGGGCGCTTGCGGCATGGTTTGCGACACTCCGGTCACAGGATCAACCTGACCGTGGATTGCCAGCGCCAGATTGATGGTGCGGTCCGGCCACAATTTACGGTGGCGATGCCAGCATTTTTCGATTTCGGACAGCAGCGCCTGCGGCGTCGGTGCATCAATCTGTAAATACTCAAATTCACCTTTCGGACTTAAACAAGCATTAGCAACCTGACACTCAATACTGGTGGGCGTCACGTTCAGACACAGCGTCCAGTCACCCTCCGACGCAATCAGCCATGTACCGCTACTATGCCCGCGCGTCTGGCTTTCATCGTCGATATTCACCACCCGTTTTTCGCTTTCCAGTTCCTGCAAAATATTACTGACTGCCGGAATCGAAATTTGCGCCAGCCGGGCCAGCGTTGATTTATTGGCGCGCTTTTGCCGGTACAGCAGTTCCAGAATCACGCATTTGTTATGGTGGCGAATCTGTTGATTGTTAATGCAGGCTCTCATCTTCACTAAACCTTGTTTAGTTAATTGCGTGATTATTCCGCGAAAACATTGCCAGATTGTTCAATACACTGCCACAAATCTTTTAATTCAGTATGTCTTGTTAATATTGAGGGCACCATGACTCCAGTAAAAGTGTGGCAAGAGCGCGTTGAGATCCCGACCTATGAAACCGGGCCGCAGGATATACATCCCATGTTCCTCGAAAATCGCGTTTATCAGGGATCGTCCGGCGCGGTTTATCCCTACGGCGTGACCGATACGCTGAGCGAGCAGAAAACCCTGAAATCCTGGCAGGCGGTGTGGCTGGAAAACGACTACATCAAAGTGATGATCCTGCCGGAATTGGGCGGTCGGGTGCATCGCGCATGGGATAAAGTGAAACAGCGCGATTTTGTCTATCACAATGAAGTCATTAAACCTGCGCTGGTGGGGCTGCTGGGACCGTGGATCTCCGGTGGGATTGAGTTTAACTGGCCGCAACACCATCGCCCGACCACCTTTATGCCCATTGATTTCACCCTCGAAGCCCATGAAGACGGCGCACAGACGGTGTGGGTAGGCGAAACGGAGCCGATGCATGGTTTACAGGTGATGACAGGTTTCACCCTGCGCCCTGACCGGGCGGCGCTGGAAATCGCCAGCCGCGTCTATAACGGCAACGCCACACCGCGTCATTTCTTGTGGTGGGCCAACCCGGCAGTGAAAGGGGGGGAAGGGCATCAGAGCGTCTTCCCGCCGGATGTAACGGCGGTGTTTGATCACGGCAAACGGGCCGTCTCCGCTTTCCCTATCGCCACCGGCACTTACTACAAAGTGGACTACTCCGCTGGAGTGGACATTTCTCGCTATAAAAATGTGCCTGTTCCAACCTCATATATGGCTGAAAAATCACAGTACGATTTTGTTGGCGCGTGGTGTCACGATGAAGATGGCGGTTTGCTACACGTTGCCAACCACCATATTGCGCCAGGTAAAAAGCAGTGGAGCTGGGGACACAGTGAATTTGGCCAGGCGTGGGATAAGAGCCTAACTGATAATAACGGCCCGTATATCGAACTGATGACCGGTATTTTTGCCGATAACCAGCCCGATTTTACCTGGCTTGATGCTTACGAAGAGAAGCGTTTTGAGCAGTATTTCCTGCCTTATCATTCTTTGGGCATGGTGCAAAATGCCTCCCGCGATGCGGTGATAAAACTCCAGCGTAGTGAGCGGGGGATTGAGTGGGGGCTGTATGCCATCTCTCCGTTGAACGGATACCGCCTGGCGATCCGCGAAATCGGCAAATGCAACGCGTTACTTGATGATGCCGTGGCACTGATGCCTGCGACCGCCATCCAGGGCGTGTTGCACGGTATCAATCCTGAAAGGCTGACCATTGAGCTCTCCGATGCCGACGGCAATATTGTACTGAGTTATCAGGAACATCAGCCGCAAGAGTTGCCGTTGCCGGACGTCGCCAAAGCGCCACTGGCAGCACAAGACATTACCAGTACAGATGAAGCCTGGTTTATCGGTCAGCATCTGGAGCAATATCATCACGCTAGCCGTTCACCGTTCGATTACTACCTGCGCGGCGTGGCGCTGGATCCGCTGGATTACCGCTGTAATCTGGCGCTGGCGATGCTGGAGTATAACCGCGCAGATTTCCCGCAAGCGGTGGCGTATGCCACTCAGGCGCTGAAACGCGCACATGCGCTGAACAAAAATCCGCAGTGCGGACAGGCGAGTTTGATTCGCGCCAGTGCTTACGAACGTCAGGGACAATATCAACAAGCCGAAGAGGATTTCTGGCGTGCGGTCTGGAGCGGCAACAGTAAAGCCGGAGGCTATTATGGTCTGGCACGACTGGCGGCGCGTAATGGTAACTTCGACGCGGGTCTGGATTTTTGCCAACAAAGTCTTCGCGCCTGCCCAACCAATCAGGAAGTGCTTTGCCTGCATAATCTGCTGCTGGTGTTAAGTGGTCGTCAGGACAACGCGCGTTTGCAGCGCGAGAAACTGCTGCGCGATTATCCGCTGAACGCCACTCTGTGGTGGCTGAACTGGTTCGATGGTCGTAGCGAATCAGCTCTCGCGCAGTGGCGCGGTCTGTGTCAGGGACGCGACGTTAACGCCCTGATGACCGCCGGGCAACTGATTAACTGGGGAATGCCCACCCTGGCGGCAGAGATGCTGAACGCACTGGACTGCCAGCGCACGCTGCCGCTTTACCTGCAAGCCAGCTTGCTGCCGAAAGCCGAACGTGACGAACTGGTCGCAAAAGCCATTGATCTCTTCCCGCAGTTTGTCCGTTTCCCGAATACGCTGGAAGAAGTGGCGGCGCTGGAGAGTATTGAAGAGTGCTGGTTTGCTCGCCATTTACTGGCCTGCTTCTACTACAACAAACGTAGCTACAACAAAGCCATTGCCTTATGGCAACGTTGCGTAGAGATGTCGCCGGAGTTTGCCGACGGCTGGCGCGGGTTAGCGATCCATGCGTGGAATAAGCAACACGATTATGAGCTGGCCGCGCGTTATCTTGATAATGCTTATCAGCTTGCGCCGCAGGATGCACGTCTGCTTTTCGAACGGGATTTGCTTGATAAGTTAAGTGGAGCCACACCGGAGAAACGACTGGCGCGTCTGGAAAATAATCTGGAAATTGCGCTGAAACGCGACGACATGACCGCAGAACTGCTCAATTTGTGGCATCTCACGGGGCAGGCAGACAAAGCGGCGGACATTCTCGCCACGCGCAAATTCCACCCGTGGGAAGGCGGGGAAGGGAAGGTCACCAGTCAGTTTATCCTCAACCAGTTATTACGCGCCTGGCAGCATCTTGATGCCAGACAGCCGCAGCAGGCCAGCGAACTGCTTCATGCCGCGCTGCATTATCCGGAGAATTTAAGCGAAGGCCGTTTAACGGGGCAAACTGATAACGACATCTGGTTCTGGCAGGCGATATGCGCCAACGCGCAGGGCGATGAAACTGAAGCGACGCGTTGTTTACGTCTGGCGGCGACTGGCGATCGCACCATTAACATTCACAGTTATTACAACGATCAGCCGGTTGATTATCTCTTCTGGCAAGGAATGGCGCTGCGACTGCTGGGCGAACAACAAATCGCACAGCAACTGTTTAGTGAAATGAAACAGTGGGCGCAAGAGATGGCGAAAACCAGTATCGAAGCGGATTTCTTTGCCGTCTCGCAACCTGACTTGTTGTCGCTGTATGGCGATTTACAACAGCAGCATAAAGAAAAATGCCTGATGGTGGCGATGCTGGCGTCCGCGGGACTCGGGGAGGTTGCGCAATATGAGTCTGCTCGCGCTGAATTGACGGCGATTAATCCGGCCTGGCCGAAAGCGGCATTATTCACCACTGTGATGCCTTTTATTTTTAACTACGTTCACTAAACCCTATTAACTGTAATATTTGAGCGGCACGCGCTGCCGCTCATCACAAAATAATTAGAATAAGCCGTTGTTAATAAAAACCCTACAGGAGGCTCTATGCCTAAAAAAATGAGAACAACCCGTAATCTATTATTAATGGCTACGCTATTAGGTAGCGCTTTATTTGCCAGGGCTGCGGATAAAGAAATGACCATTGGCGCAATATACCTTGATACTCAGGGATATTACGCTGGAGTGCGTCAGGGCGTTCAGGATGCGGCAAAAGATTCTTCAGTACAGGTACAGTTAATTGAAACTAACGCCCAGGGTGATATTTCGAAAGAAAGTACCTTTGTTGATACCCTCGTGGCGCGTAATGTCGATGCTATTATTTTATCGGCAGTGTCTGAAAATGGCAGTAGCCGTACCGTTCGTCGCGCCAGTGAAGCGGGTATTCCGGTGATTTGCTACAACACCTGTATTAATCAAAAGGGTGTCGATAAATATGTCTCGGCATATCTGGTGGGTGACCCGCTGGAATTTGGTAAAAAACTGGGTAACGCTGCCGCCGATTATTTTATTGCCAACAAAATTGACCAGCCGAAAATTGCCGTCATCAATTGCGAAGCCTTTGAAGTTTGTGTGCAACGACGTAAAGGGTTTGAAGAAGTATTAAAAGCCCGCGTTCCCGGCGCGCAAATTGTCGCTAATCAGGAAGGGACTGTTTTAGATAAAGCGATTTCCGTTGGTGAAAAACTAATTATCTCCACGCCGGATCTCAACGCCATTATGGGAGAATCGGGCGGTGCGACACTCGGCGCGGTAAAAGCGGTACGTAATCAAAATCAGGCAGGAAAAATTGCCGTTTTCGGTTCGGATATGACCACTGAAATTGCTCAGGAGCTGGAAAACAACCAGGTGCTGAAAGCGGTAGTGGATATTTCCGGTAAGAAAATGGGCAATGCTGTTTTCGCGCAAACATTGAAGGTTATCAATAAACAAGCCGACGGTGAAAAAGTGATTCAGGTGCCTATCGATCTCTATACCAAAACGGAAGACGGTAAACAGTGGCTGGCAACGCACGTTGATGGTCTGCCCTAATCGCTGATTCGCAGAGGTCCCTATGTTCACGGCAACAGAGGCAGTCCCGGTAGCAAAAGTGGTGGCAGGAAATAAGCGTTATCCCGGCGTCGTTGCGTTGGATAACGTTAACTTCACGCTCAATAAAGGTGAAGTTCGCGCGCTGTTAGGCAAAAACGGTGCGGGAAAATCGACCCTCATTCGAATGCTTACCGGCAGCGAACGCCCGGATAGCGGTGATATCTGGATTGGCGAGACGCGACTGGAAGGTGACGAAGCTACGTTGACTCGCCGTGCCGCTGAACTGGGGGTACGCGCGGTTTATCAGGAGTTAAGTCTGGTGGAAGGGCTGACGGTAGCGGAAAACCTCTGCCTCGGTCAGTGGCCCCGCCACAACGGCATGATTGATTACCTGCAAATGGCGCAGGATGCCCAACGTTGCTTACAGGCGCTGGGCGTTGACGTTAGTCCTGAACAACTTGTTTCAACACTAAGCCCGGCGCATAAGCAGCTGGTGGAAATTGCGCGGGTGATGAAGGGCGAGCCGCGCGTGGTCATTCTTGATGAACCTACCAGTTCGCTTGCGAGTGCGGAAGTTGAACTGGTGATCAGCGCGGTGAAAAAGATGTCGGCACTGGGCGTGGCGGTGATTTATGTCAGCCACCGGATGGAAGAAATTCGCCGCATTGCCTCCTGTGCCACCGTTATGCGCGACGGGCAGGTGGCTGGCGATGTGATGCTCGAAAACACTTCCACGCATCATATTGTGTCGCTAATGCTAGGGCGCGATCACGTTGATATTGCGCCGGTTGCACCTCAGGAAATTGTGGATCAGGCCGTGCTGGAAGTCCGTGCGTTACGCCATAAGCCCAAGCTGGAGGATATCAGTTTTACGCTACGTCGTGGCGAAGTGCTCGGCATTGCTGGTCTGCTGGGGGCAGGGCGCAGTGAATTGCTGAAGGCGATTGTTGGGCTGGAGACGTATGAACAGGGCGAAATTGTTATCAACGGCGAGAAAATCATGCGCCCCGATTACGGCGACATGCTGAAACGCGGCATTGGCTACACGCCAGAAAACCGCAAAGAAGCGGGGATCATTCCCTGGCTGGGCGTTGACGAAAATACAGTGCTGACCAATCGGCAAAAAATCAGCGCCAACGGTGTGCTGCAATGGTCCACCATCCGCCGCCTGACCGAAGAGGTGATGCAGCGGATGACGGTCAAGGCCGCCAGTAGCGAAACACCCATCGGCACGCTTTCTGGCGGCAATCAGCAAAAAGTGGTGATCGGTCGTTGGGTCTATGCCGCCAGCCAGATTTTGTTGCTCGACGAGCCAACGCGCGGCGTCGATATCGAAGCCAAACAGCAGATTTACCGTATTGTCCGTGAGCTGGCTGCCGAAGGAAAAAGCGTGGTGTTTATCTCCAGTGAAGTGGAGGAGTTACCGCTGGTGTGCGACCGCATTCTGTTGTTACAGCACGGTACGTTCTCGCAGGAGTTTCACGCTCCGGTCAATGTGGATGAGCTGATGTCCGCCATTCTGTCTGTGCACTGATGAATTTTACCGAGGAACCTAAGATGTCTGCTTCGTCATTACCATTGCCGCAGGGCAAGAGCGTCTCGCTCAAACAATTTGTCAGTCGCCATATTAATGAGATCGGTTTGCTGGTGGTGATTGCCATTCTTTATCTGGTCTTCTCCCTGAACGCGCCTGGCTTTATCTCATTGAATAACCAGATGAACGTGCTGCGCGATGCCGCCACCATTGGGATTGCCGCCTGGGCGATGACGCTGATTATTATCTCCGGTGAAATTGATGTCAGCGTTGGGCCGATGGTGGCTTTTGTCTCGGTGTGCCTGGCATTTTTGCTGCAATTTGAAGTTCCGTTGGCGATTGCTTGTCTGCTGGTGTTGCTGTTAGGCGCGCTGATGGGAACGCTCGCCGGGGTGCTGCGTGGCGTGTTTAACGTGCCAAGTTTCGTGGCCACGCTGGGGCTGTGGAGCGCCCTGCGCGGAATGGGCTTGTTTATGACCAACGCCCTGCCAGTGCCGATTGACGAAAACGAGGTGCTGGACTGGCTGGGCGGACAATTTCTAGGTGTGCCAGTATCCGCGCTGATCATGATGGTGTTGTTTGCGCTGTTTGTGTTCATCAGCCGCAAAACCGCCTTCGGGCGCTCGGTTTTTGCCGTTGGTGGTAATGCTACGGCGGCGCAGTTGTGCGGCATCAACGTTCGTCGGGTGCGCATTCTTATCTTTACCCTTTCGGGATTATTAGCGGCGGTGACCGGCATTTTGTTGGCGGCGCGCCTCGGTTCTGGTAACGCAGGTGCGGCAAACGGTCTGGAGTTTGACGTCATCGCCGCGGTCGTGGTCGGCGGTACGGCACTTTCCGGCGGTCGCGGTTCCCTGTTCGGTACATTGCTTGGTGTGCTGGTGATTACGCTAATCGGTAACGGTCTGGTGCTGCTCGGGATTAACTCCTTTTTCCAGCAGGTGGTGCGCGGCGTCATCATCGTGGTGGCGGTGCTGGCGAATATCTTGCTGACCCAGCGTAGCAGTAAAGCGAAACGCTAAACCTTAACGCCCCTGGCGCGGGTGCGGCAGGGATGAAAATTAATCGTATTGTTAATGAGGGATTTATGAAAACGATGCTGGCAGCTTATTTACCAGGAAATTCGACCGTCGATCTGCGGGAAGTTGCGGTGCCGACGCCGGGGATTAACCAGGTACTGATCAAAATGAAATCCTCCGGGATTTGCGGAAGCGATGTCCACTATATCTACCATCAACACCGCGCCACGGCGGCGGCGCCCGATAAACCGTTATACCAGGGCTTTATCAACGGTCATGAGCCGTGCGGGCAAATTGTGGCGATGGGGCAAGGCTGTCGCCATTTTAAAGAGGGTGATCGCGTGCTGGTGTATCACATTTCTGGCTGTGGTTTTTGCCCGAACTGCCGCCGCGGCTTTCCTATCTCTTGTACTGGCAAAGGAAAAGCGGCTTACGGCTGGCAGCGTGACGGCGGTCATGCCGAATATCTGCTGGCGGAAGAAAAAGATCTGATCCTCCTGCCGGATGCGCTGAGCTACGAAGATGGTGCGTTTATCAGTTGCGGCGTTGGCACGGCCTATGAAGGGATTTTGCGCGGCGAAGTTTCCGGCAGCGATAACGTGCTGGTGGTCGGTCTGGGGCCGGTCGGCATGATGGCGATGATGCTGGCGAAAGGTCGCGGTGCAAAACGGATCATCGGCGTTGATATGCTGCCGGAACGTCTGGCGATGGCAAAACAGTTAGGGGTGATGGATCACAGTTATTTAGCGACCACCGAAGGTCTGCCGCAGATAATTGCTGAACTTACCCACGGTGGCGCGGATGTTGCGCTCGATTGTTCCGGTAATGCCGCAGGTCGCTTGCTGGCACTGCAATCCACTGCTGACTGGGGGCGGGTGGTTTACATTGGTGAAACCGGAAAAGTGGAATTCGAGGTCAGCGCCGATCTGATGCACCATCAACGGCGGATTATTGGCTCCTGGGTGACCAGTCTGTTCCATATGGAAAAATGCGCCCACGATTTGACTGACTGGAAGCTGTGGCCGCGTAACGCCATTACCCATCGCTTCTCGCTGGAACAGGCAGGTGATGCCTATGCGCTGATGGCGAGCGGCAAATGCGGGAAAGTTGTGATTAACTTCCCGGATTAAGGAGTTAGCGGATGACCATCTATACCTTATCCCACGGGTCGCTAAAGCTGGGCGTTTCTGACCAGGGCGGCGTAATCGAAGGCTTCTGGCGCGATACGACGCCGCTCTTACGTCCTGGTAAAAAAAGCGGTGTGGCAACCGATGCCTCTTGTTTTCCGCTGGTGCCATTTGCAAACCGGGTGAGCGGCAACCGTTTTGTCTGGCAGGGGCGTGAGTATCAACTGCAACCGAATGTTGAGTGGGATGCGCACTATCTACACGGCGATGGCTGGCTGGGCGAGTGGCAATGTGTCTCGCACAGCGATGATAGTTTGTGTCTGGTGTATGAACATCGCAGCGGTGTCTATCACTATCGGGTAAGTCAGGCGTTTCATTTAACGGCGGATACGCTGACGGTGACGCTCTCTGTCACCAATCAAGGGGCAGAGACGCTGCCATTTGGTACCGGCTGGCATCCTTATTTTCCGTTGTCGCCGCAAACGCGGATTCAGGCACAGGCGAGCGGTTACTGGCTGGAGCGGGAGCAGTGGCTGGCGGGTGAGTTTTGCGAGCAGCTACCGCAAGAATTGGATTTTAACCAGCTCGCGCCGTTGCCGCGCCAGTGGGTGAACAATGGTTTTGCCGGATGGAATGGTCAGGCCCGCATCGAGCAGCCGCAGGAGGGTTATGCCATCATCATAGAAACGACGCCACCTGCACCGTGTTATTTCATCTTTGTTTCCGACCCGGCGTTTGATAAAGGATATGCGTTTGATTTCTTCTGTCTGGAGCCGATGAGCCATGCGCCGGATGACCATCATCGCCCGGAAGGGGGGGACCTCATTGCGCTTGCGCCGGGGGAATCAACAACCTCAGAGATGTCGTTGCGGGTAGAGTGACTGTAATTTATAAAATGCCGGATAAGGCGTTCACGCCGCATCCGGCATCTTTCCTAATGGCGATCGAGAGAAATTGCCCCCGGCCCGGTAATTGCCAATAGCAAGAACGCGCCAGCGATACTGACATTCTTCCAGAAATTAATCATATTTGGCCCGACGGCATCGCCGGTCATATCCCAGTAATGGTGACCAATCACCGCCGTACCCAGCGTGTAGAAAATAAACAGTACCGCCAGCGGACGGGTGAAAAAGCCAAGCACGATTAATATCGCGGCGGGCACTTCCATAACTACCGCAATAATCGCTGCCAGCATCGGCATCGGTGCGCCCAGCGAGGCCATATATTGGACCGTACCGTCAAAGCCCATCATTTTGGGAAAACCAAAAATAATGAAAATTAGGACCACGGCGATACGGGCAATTAATAACAAAACGGGGCGGGCAGCACCAAAATCAAAATAACGTAGTGAGTTCATAACCAATCCCTTTGCAAGATAATGTGATTTAAACGTAATACACACTCTGGTACCTCGCCACGCCCCAGGCGTTGAGATATTCGCTAATTATCCTGGTTACAGTGATTTAAGCGCGATGTTCTCATCTGTCAGCTGTTTCGCATCAAACGTTTTGCCGCTCTGGATCCATTTGCGGATTGAGCGAATCTCACGTCCCTGATTCAGCGTTACCGCACCGATAAGCACGCCGTTTTGCAGATTAAACCAAATCGCCTTCTGAGTTTCCGGGTTGCCACGACAAAGCCAGTCATCGCCACGCATATCGCCCATAAACTGTAAGTTATCACTGTACTGATCGCTCCAGAACCACGGCGGCGACAGTAGCGGAAGCGGTAGCCCTAACATTGCGGCAGCGGCAATTTGCGCCTGGTTATTGGCGTTTTCCCAACTTTCGCAGCGGTGTAGTGCGCCATTATCAAGACGGGTGATTGCCACATCGCCACCGGCAAAGATCGCGGGATCGCAGGTGCGGCAAGCCTCATCAATGACAATGCCATTGGTAGTATCAAGGTTGGCCTCGCGAGCCAGTTGGTCGTTGGCGCTGATACCAATACCGTAAATCACCACATCGGCCTGAAGCGTCTCGCCACTTTGCAGCGTCAGTTCTACTTTTTCACCATCGACCACATGTTCAATGGCATTATTGAGCAGAATGCGCACACCAGCCTGTTGATGGCGCTGTAAAAGATAGCGTTGCACGGGCGGTGGTGCATTACGGCCCATGACGGTTGCCGCCAGTTCAATCACTGTCACCTTACATCTGCGCTGCGTGGCGCTGGCAGCCAGTTCCAGACCAATAGTTCCGGCACCGACAATCACGACTGACCGTTCGGGCTGCAGAACTTCTCGCAGTCTGGCGGCATCACCGGCATGGCGCAGGGTAAAGCAGCGTTCTCCCAGTGCATCAAGCAACGGCAGCGGTCGAGCTGCCGCGCCGGTTGCTATAAAAAGCTGATCCCAGTGCCAGCTTTCGCCGTTGGCTAACACTAACTCTCGTGTGTCGCGGCCCAATGTTTTGATGGTTACACCGGAATGCAGATGAACATTGTTTTCCTGCCACCAGTGAGCGGGTAACACAGACTGCAACTGTGGGGAATCTTCCAGCAACATGAATTTCGAGAGCGGGGGGCGTTCATAAGGAAGATGTTGCTCATCGGAAAACAGATGCAGCTCACCGGTGAACCCTTGCTGGCGTAGCGAGGCCGCAGCCATTGCCGCCGCTTGCCCGCCACCGACAATAATGATCGTTTTTTCTTTCATCGTACTTCCTTAAAGATCCAGCCCAGCCGCTACGTGGCGAATGCCGCGAATCGCTAAACCCGCATCAGCGTTGATCATCACACCGCTTAATGCACGATTATTGCGCCGCGATGCCAACATCACATACGGACCCGTAAAATCCGCCGGTTGCGGGAAAAATTGCAGCGGTAAAATGGCGGCAATTTTCTCCGGCGTCAGAGACTGCATTATCGAGGTTTCACTTTGCCCGAGCGCCTGTGGGCCGCGCAGGTCGCTGGCCATACCACACGGGCCGACGCCATTCACCCGCACTTTCGGAGCCAGTTCATAAGCCAGTTGGCGAATAAGCCCGGTTGCGGCATGTTTACTGGCGGTGTACAGCGGGCCACCGCCGCCGGGATACCAGGCGGCATTTGACAGTGTGAAAATCATGCTGCCTTCACTGGCGATTAACGCCGGAGCGCAGGCTTTTGCGCCCAGCAGGTAACCGAGTACGTTGACGTTAAACAGCTCGTGGAAGCCGGTTTCGAGCGTCTCTGCGGGAGTATTAACCAGTGAGGCATTGTGATCCCAGATGCCCGCATTGCCGATAAAACAATCCAGCTTGCCGGAACGAGTCAGGATCTGATCGACCGCGCGTTGATAATCGGCATAACAGGTCACGTTGCCTTCCACCGCCAGAATATGTTCACCAAATCGCTGACGCAGACTGGCGACTTTCGCCGCCGACAGTTCCAGCGTGGCAACCTGCGCGCCTTCTTCGATAAATCGCTCGACCAGCGCCAGGCCTAATCCCGATCCGCCGCCGGTAATAAAGATGGACTCGTTATGTAGATCGCTCATGGCTGCGCCTCCGGTAAGTCGATGAAAATGTCACCACCTTCAACGTGTACTGGATAAGTGGTGAGCGGATCGGTGGCGGGCAGGCATAACGCTTTCCCCGTTTTCAGGCAAAAACTGGCGGCGTGTAGCGGGCACTCCACCGTGGCGTCATCTTCCGGATACCCTTCTGACATCGACGCATTACCATGGCTGCAACGATCGTTAATGGCATAAAACTCGCCGCCAACGTTGAACAGGGCGATGACGGGCGAGGTATCGATCCGGAGAGCCTCACCCTCCGGCACATCCGCAACGGGACACGCATAAATTCGATTCATCAGAACAGTACACTCAGGTTATGGGAAGTGATTACCGCTTGATCCAGGACGATATCCCGTTCCAGCAAGCGCCAGTTGTCATCTTCCAGACGGCGAACTTTGTCAAAACGAGTCCCGACATAGAACGTTTCATCGCGCTCTTTTTGTGCCCGATAAAGCAAATAATTTACCCGCACGGCAAATACGTTTGGGATGTCGGTTTCGCTTATCTGGCAGTTGCTGATTAAGTGACGGGTGCGTGACGGTGGCTCTTCTGCCCAGGCCATGCCCGTTTCCAGACGGGCGATTCGCCGCTCCAGCTGGTCTTTAGTGTCATTAAAAATCCAGGTCGTCGGCGGCTGGACGCCTTTGCGGCGGTCGCGCGTTTGCGCGTTAACCGTGGTGCGCATGGTGTAACGAATCTCTTCGTCGAGCTGCGCCAGCCAGTCACGAAATTTCCAGTCGTCCAGTAAGCTGGCTTCGTGAAAGAGAAACTGGCTAATGCGGTGATGTAACTCTAGTGAAACTTGCGCACTCATTTCATCACCTCCTGCTGGTAAGCGGCGGTTTTATCGAGCACTTCCTGCCAGCTTTCGCTACTCAGAAGATCGGCCCAGCGTTGGTACATTCCACGAGCGGCAGTTTCTGAAAAGATATAGTTAGTAATGCCAGGAATGCCGTCGTCGCGGCGCTTTTCCTGACCAAGCCCCATTTCCAGACACAGTTTGCTGTTGCGGGCGCGGTGGCCTTTAAGCAATTTCTGGATTTCACACCAGTTCTCCGAGTCATCCTGCTCGAGAAAACCAGCAGGACCAAAAGCACGAGTGGCGCTGTTTTCAAAAGCGGCTTTAACTTCATCGGAGGCGGCTTTGTCAGTAATACAGAACGCCCACACTTCAACTTGATCAGGGCCGCGCGGATGCCAGACGCGGAGCGTGGCAGTGCCGTTGAGCCATGAAAGCGTGGGGAAAATATTGTTATGACCCGCCAGGCGCAGGGCGCGAACTTCACCTAAACGTTGTTCTGCTTCGGCATAGGTTTCGCGGTAATAGCTTGAAACTGCGCCATCGACCCAGACATTAGCATCCGGTTTTTCAGTAAAGAAGAAACCGCTACCGTGACCGTCCTGACCAAATTGCAGCGCATCTTTGGCGGTTTCCCACACCGGGCGGGCGGTTTGTCCATCACCGAGGCGCTTATCGCTGCCATCATCTTTCGCCCCTAATACCTGAACGGCAGAAGCATGGCTGAACAGAGCATGATACTGGTCACTGGCGAACTGCTCTGCCGGGAATTTCCAGTTGCAGTTGATCACCCACTTTTGTACGCCGCCGACAATTTCGGTGCCGCCTTCGCGACGATCCAGCATGCCATCCAGATACCAGGCAATGTCACCCAGGTAATCACGCAGGCCCGGTGCGCTGGTATCCCAGTTGCCAAAAATCAGCCCTTTATAACTCTCCACACAAGGAACTTCGTTTAGCCCCCAGTGGGATTTACACAACCCTTGTGGGTAGGCGCGAGGTTCCAGCGGTACATCGATCAACTCGCCGTTAATGCCATAAGACCAGCCGTGATACGGGCAGGTAAAGGCGCGAGTGTTGCCGCAATCTGCATAACTCACACGCATGGCCCGGTGGCGGCATTGGTTGAGAAACGCCTTGATGCTGCCGTCTTTCTGGCGCACCACGACAACTGCATCTTCTCCCATGTAGGTGTTAAAGAAATCACCGGGTTTTGGGATCTGGCTTTCGTGGGCGAGAAATAGCCAGCAACGACCGAAAATACGCTCAAGCTCCAGTTGGTAAATGTCCGGGTCGGTATAAATACGCGGAGTGACCCGACCGTTTTGGGTGTCAATCAGTTGGTAAATGTTCAAATCTGAGGGTGTGGTCATATTTTTTAATCCTGAAAGATAAGATGTATTGACCTTCTATTTTTGTGCCATAAAGATGTTGCTGGTTGGTTGCTAATATGTGAAATAGTTAATTTCTACCAGCTGAGACGTTTTTTCGATAACAAGGGGAAGGTGATGGAACTACGGCATTTACGCTATTTCGTCGCAGTGGCGCAGGCACTGAACTTTACCCGTGCGGCGGAAAAACTGCATACCTCACAGCCTTCGTTAAGCAGCCAGATCCGCGATCTTGAAAACTGTGTCGGTGTTCCGTTACTGGTGAGGGATAAGCGTAAAGTCGCGTTGACGGCGGCGGGAGAATGTTTTCTCCAGGACGCGCTGGCAATCCTCGAACAAGCGGAAAATGCCAAATTACGGGCGCGGAAAATTGTTCAGGAAGACAGACAATTAACCATTGGCTTTGTGCCATCGGCGGAAGTGAATTTACTGCCAAAAGTATTACCGATGTTTCGTCTCAGACAGCCAGACACCTTGATTGAGCTGGTGAGTTTAATCACCACGCAACAGGAGGAAAAAATTCGCCGTGGTGAACTCGACGTCGGCTTAATGCGCCATCCTGTTTATAGCCCGGAGATTGATTATCTGGAGCTTTTTGACGAACCATTAGTGGTGGTGTTACCGGTTGATCACCCTTTAGCACATGAAAAAGAGATCACCGCCGCGCAACTGGATGGCGTGAATTTCGTCAGTACCGATCCGGCGTATTCCGGTTCGCTTGCGCCGATCGTTAAAGCGTGGTTTGCACAAGAAAACAGCCAGCCAAATATCGTCCAGGTGGCAACGAATATTCTGGTGACCATGAATCTGGTGGGCATGGGGCTGGGCGTCACTTTGATACCCGGTTATATGAATAATTTTAATACCGGGCAGGTTGTTTTTCGTCCCATTGCCGGAAATGTGCCTTCCATTGCTTTACTGATGGCGTGGAAGAAAGGGGAGATGAAGCCGGCATTACGCGATTTCATCGCCATTGTGCAGGAACGTTTGGCAAGCGTAACGGCATAATTACGCATTATCTTTGCAACATGCGTCACGGATCGCAGTTTTTGAGTGCTTGTGAACTGGCGTTACGGACATCGGGAAGCAGGCTCGAATATTCTTATTTTTCAACTTGCACCAACATTCGATTAACTCCAGACTAACGCCTCCTGACGGGAGGGACTCATGGTTTTGCAATCCACGCGCTGGTTGGCGCTCGGCTATTTCACATACTTTTTTAGTTACGGCATTTTTCTACCTTTCTGGAGCGTCTGGCTTAAAGGGATTGGTTTAACGCCAGAAACCATCGGCCTGTTATTGGGGGCAGGTCTGGTTGCCCGTTTTCTCGGGAGTTTGCTCATCGCGCCCCGCGTCAGCGATCCTTCTCGCCTGATTTCCGCCTTGCGCGTGCTGGCACTGCTGACACTTCTCTTTGCTGTCGCCTTCTGGGCGGGGGCGCACGTAGCGTGGCTGATGCTGGTGATGATTGGCTTTAACCTCTTTTTCTCACCGCTGGTACCGTTGACCGATGCACTGGCGAATACGTGGCAAAAGCAGTTCCCGCTTGATTACGGCAAAGTGCGACTGTGGGGCTCGGTGGCGTTTGTCATTGGCTCGGCGCTGACGGGCAAACTGGTCACTATGTTTGATTATCGGGTGATCCTCGTGCTGTTGACGTTGGGCGTGGCATCCATGCTGCTCGGCTTTCTCATCCGTCCGACGATTCAGCCACAAGGGGCAAGCCGCCAACAGGAGAGCACCGGTTGGTCAGCGTGGTTGGCGCTGGTTCGCCAGAACTGGCGCTTTCTGGCCTGCGTTTGTTTATTGCAGGGGGCGCATGCGGCCTATTACGGTTTTAGCGCCATTTACTGGCAGGCAGCTGGCTACTCGGCCTCGGCGGTGGGGTATTTGTGGTCGCTGGGCGTGGTGGCGGAAGTCATTATCTTTGCACTGAGTAATAAACTTTTCCGCCGTTGTAGTGCACGCGATATGCTGTTGATCTCGGCGATTTGCGGCGTAGTGCGCTGGGGCATTATGGGAGCAACTACGGCGTTGCCGTGGTTGATAGTGGTGCAAATTCTGCATTGCGGCACCTTCACGGTCTGCCACCTGGCCGCCATGCGCTATATTGCCGCTCGCCAGGGTAGCGAAGTCATCCGTTTACAGGCGGTTTACTCTGCCGTCGCGATGGGCGGCAGTATCGCTATCATGACCGTTTTCGCCGGTTTCCTGTATCAATATCTGGGCCACGGCGTGTTCTGGGTGATGGCGCTGGTGGCGCTTCCGGCAATGTTTTTGCGCCCGAAAGTTGTTCCCTCATGCTGATTCGAGCATTTTGCGGATCTGCTCCTGTTGATGTGTTGTCAGTGTCAGGTCCGTATAGATCAGCGGTGGTGAAAAGAGCGGTAACGGCATGGTATAAGGAGCAATAATCAGTGCCGCGCCACGCGGAGCGCCTGTCTGCAAAAATGCCTTTACCGACATATGTTTAATGTTGAGCGGCAGTAACGTTAGTTCGCGTAACTGCTGCTCAATCTGCGCTTCTCGCTCGCTATCATTCCCGGTCAGTAGAATAATCTGTTTTTCATGCAGATCGTTTTCCTGCATTAGCCAGGCACCGAAAATCACCGCGACCAGACCACTTTCCTCATCAGAAAGATGGACGCCGTATTCACTTTCAAATCCGGCCAGCGCCGCGCGGGTGGTGCGTACCAGGCGTGGATACAGTCTGGCGAACTCTTCCGGCAGGGTATTATCAATACCGATGGCAAACAAACTGCGATTTAACGCCTGGGCGAGGTGGGTATAAAGCTGATCACATAACCCCTGTTCATCATAAAAACAAACATTTCCCAGCTCACGAAAATGGTTTACCAGACGTTTGATAGACTGACGCAATTGTCTGTCCCGCTGATGCGCATCCCGCAATGGATCGGGAACCCGCAACATGGAAAAAAGTAGTGCCATAAACAGTGGCTCATCAGGTGGTACAGGCTGGAGCGCCCGACGCTGCCAGTGGCGTCCAATTTCCTGCGCTACCTGAAATTCAAGGCAGGATTCCGCCCAGCGACGTTGGAGCGGATTAAACTGAGGCGTAATTCCAGCGTGGTGCTGCAGCAAACAATATTGCAGATACAGACACAGGAAATGAATATCGCGCGATTCAAAGCGTTTTTGCAGCCGTCGGGAGCAGAGATTCACTAACGCTTGTAGATTGGTATCGTCGTAAAAGTTACGCGCAATTCCGCGCCGCTTCAGTTCACTCTTCAGGGCGGGGGTGAATTGGCTGGTAATAAATGACGGACACAGACGGAAACCACGTCGTAGCCAGTGAAATAAACACAAACGTTGGTTAAGCACTGTACCTTCAACCCGGTAGCTACCGTCATAACCAGTCGTCAGTGTGAGTTGATGATAGCGCAGGATCTCCCGTCCTGTTTCGCTGATATCAAGACTGGCAATATCATCATCCACACCATTAAGCTCGCTGAAGGTTGCCATGGTGGCGGTCAACCCCGGCTGAAAGAGCGTCAGCAAGATCTGGCAGCGGCGCTGGGGAGCCGAAAGGACAGATGGTGGAGCAAGCGTAGGCATCATCTGTAGATCTCCCATAAGCATAATTGATAAGAATAGCTAAAGTTTGCTCAGGGAAATGGCGAAGGGAATGCTAATCATCAGAAATGTTGGTAAGCGTCACAGAATTTTTCTCATCTTAAACTGTTCTGACCAGTGGATTAGCATGTCTTAAGGTGGTTTTGTGAATGATTATCGTGCTAGCGATCATGGGTTAGTTCTGCGGATTCAACGCGCTAAGGATAAAGTCCACCATCTGTTCGCGATAAACATCGCCGTGACGATCGGAAAAAGCATCAATGTGTTCGCCATCCGGGATTAGGATCAACCGTTTTGGCTCTTTTGCCAGGCTATACAACTTTTCGCTGTGCTGCCATGGGATAACGTGATCAGCTTTACCGTGAATGAGTAAAAGCGGGATCGGGCTGACGCTGGCGATGTAATTTTCGCCGCTGTAACTCTCATCAAGTAAGTAGCCACTGCCGGGGATCATCTGGTTGGCGATGGTTGCATAAGAGGCAAATGTGGAGTCGAGGATCACCGCACGTATGCCTTCACGATCACCCTGACCAATAACAGCAAGAATATTCGCCCCGCCAATACTCTGCCCGAACAGCACCAGCCGTTGTGGGTTTACATCACTGCGATGGCGCACCACATTGATGGCGCTTTGCGTATCGTCCAGCAATCCGGCCTGGGACGGCGTGCCTTTTGATTTACCAAACCCGCGATAATCAAACATAAAAACGTTGAAATTACGCTCGGGTAACCAACTGACCAGCGGCCAGTGGGCGGACATATTTCCGGCATTGCCGTGAGCATGAATGATGGTTGCGATGGCGTTGTCAGCAGGGCCCGTCGAAGAAGGGATAAACCAGCCTTGCAGACGAGTACCGTCCTTAGCCGTAAATTCGACGGATTCCGCCGACCAGGGGTCGGGACCGTAAATTTTATCGTCAGGATAATAGAAGAAGTTGATGGCAACGCGCGGCACTAAATAAACGCAGAAGGCAACAACAAAGAGAATAAACAGAATTTTGAGAACGCGTTTGTTCACTGGCAGTGCCATAACCTTTCCTTGCGACTTCTTTATCATCCATTAATCGGGGAAAGATGGTGGGAGAGTGACGAAAGAAAGTAAAGCGGTGAGGAAGTATTTCGGAATAGCGCCTGAAAGGCGAGGGCGGGTGAGTGATATCACCCGCCTGAGTCATTAACGCTTCAGAGCGTCGCTTAACTCGTCACGCATGTTCGCCAGCATGGCTTTAACAACACGCGGGTTACCAGCAACGATGTTACCGGTCAGCATATAGTTATGACCACCGGTGAAGTCGCTGACGATGCCGCCCGCTTCACGAACCAGCAGCTCGCCTGCAGCGAAGTCCCACGGGCGCAGACCGATTTCAAAGAAACCGTCAACACGACCCGCAGCGACGTAAGCCAGATCCAGCGCCGCAGAACCGGTACGACGGAAGTCTGCACATTCGTTGAACAGTTTGCCGACGATGTTGATGTAGGTAGTGGCGTACTGTTTTGCTTTGAACGGGAAGCCGGTCGCCAGAATAGTACCGTCGAGATCGCGAGCGGTGCTGCCGCGCAGACGGTAGCCGTTCAGCTGTGCGCCCTGACCGCGAGTGGCGGTGAACAGTTCGTTACGCATAGGATCGTATACCACAGCAACTTCGGTGCGGCCTTTGATACGAACGGCGATAGATACCGCGAAGTGCGGCAGACGTTTGATAAAGTTGGTAGTGCCATCCAGTGGATCGATAACCCATTGAACATCCTGATCAGTACCTTCAAGTTCACCGCTTTCTTCGGTGATGATGGTGTGCTGTGGGTAAGATTTACGAATCGTGTCGATAATCACCGCTTCGGCAGCTTTATCTACGTTGGTCACGAAATCGTTACTGCCTTTCTGGCTCGCTTCTACAGCGTCCGGGGTTTCATAGTTTTTGGCAATTAAATTACCCGCCTTGCGCGCTGCGCGCACGGCGATGTTCAGCATCGGATGCATCGGTCTCTCTCACTGGATGTTAAAGAACGGGAAAACGGCGCAGAGTATAGCAGCGAGATCGGCATCTGTCTTCGTTTTATGATAAGATGCGCGAATAATCTTTAGACGAAGAAAGACAATGCTGCAAAATATTCGAATTGTGCTGGTGGAGACGTCACACACCGGCAATATGGGTTCTGTTGCCCGTGCCATGAAAACAATGGGATTAACCAATCTGTGGCTGGTTAATCCACTGGTGAAACCTGACTCCCAGGCTATTGCCCTGGCGGCGGGGGCCAGCGATGTGATTGGTAATGCTCACATCGTCGATACGCTCGACGAAGCGTTAGCCGGTTGTAGCCTGGTGGTAGGCACCAGCGCACGCTCCCGCACGCTGCCGTGGCCGATGCTCGACCCGCGCGAATGCGGTCTGAAAAGCGTCGCTGAAGCGGCAAATACCCCGGTGGCGCTGGTGTTTGGTCGTGAGCGCGTCGGCTTGACCAATGAAGAGTTGCAGAAATGCCATTATCATGTCGCGATTGCGGCAAACCCGGAATACAGTTCGCTGAACCTGGCAATGGCGGTTCAGGTTATTGCCTATGAAGTGCGTATGGCCTGGCTGGCAACTCAGGAAAATGGCGAGCAGGTCGAGCATGAAGAGACGCCGTATCCGCTGGTCGATGATCTGGAGCGTTTTTATGGTCATCTGGAACAAACGCTGCTGGCAACCGGTTTTATCCGTGAAAACCATCCGGGGCAGGTGATGAATAAATTGCGCCGTCTGTTTACCCGTGCGCGCCCGGAAAGCCAGGAATTGAATATCCTGCGCGGGATTCTGGCTTCTATAGAGCAGCAGAATAAAGGTAATAAGGCCGAATAACAGTGGTTGCCTGATGCGATGCTTAACGCGTCTTATCAGGCCTGTAAGTGCACGGAATCCCAGGTCGGACAAGGTGTTCACACCGCATCCGACAACAGGTACAAACGCCACGATAAAAAAATGGCACTGAAGGTTAAATACCCGACTAAATCAGTCAAGTAAATAGTTGACCAATTTACTCGGGAATGTCAGACTTGACCCTGCTATGCAATACCCCCACTTTTACAATAAAAAACCCCGGGCAGGGGCGAGTTTGAGGTGAAGTAAGACATGAGACTGACATCTAAAGGGCGCTATGCCGTGACCGCAATGCTTGACGTTGCGCTCAACTCTGAAGCGGGCCCGGTACCGTTGGCTGATATTTCCGAACGTCAGGGAATTTCCCTTTCTTATCTGGAACAACTGTTTTCCCGTCTGCGTAAAAATGGTCTGGTTTCCAGCGTACGTGGACCAGGCGGTGGTTATCTGTTAGGCAAAGATGCCAGCAGCATCGCCGTTGGCGAAGTGATTAGCGCCGTTGACGAATCTGTAGATGCTACCCGTTGTCAGGGTAAAGGCGGCTGCCAGGGCGGGGATAAATGCCTGACCCACGCGCTGTGGCGTGATTTGAGCGACCGTCTCACCGGTTTTCTCAACAACATTACTTTAGGCGAACTGGTTAATAACCAGGAAGTGCTGGATGTGTCTGGTCGTCAGCATACTCACGACGCGCCACGCACCCGCACACAAGACGCGATCGACGTTAAGTTACGCGCTTAATAAAAAGAATTCAGAATCAGGCCGGAGTGCTAAATACTCCGTAAACACGGTCGTACATCCAGCCGGTAGCCTGATTCCTTGCATTGAGTGATGTACGGAGTTTATAGAGCAATGAAATTACCGATTTATCTCGACTACTCCGCAACCACGCCGGTGGACCCGCGTGTTGCCGAGAAAATGATGCAGTTTATGACGATGGACGGAACCTTTGGTAACCCGGCCTCCCGTTCTCACCGTTTCGGCTGGCAGGCTGAAGAAGCGGTAGATATCGCCCGTAATCAGATTGCCGATCTGGTCGGCGCTGATCCGCGTGAAATCGTCTTTACCTCTGGTGCAACCGAATCTGACAACCTGGCGATCAAAGGTGCAGCCAACTTTTATCAGAAAAAAGGCAAGCACATCATCACCAGCAAAACCGAACACAAAGCGGTACTGGATACCTGCCGTCAGCTGGAGCGCGAAGGTTTCGAAGTCACCTACCTGGCACCGCAGCGTAACGGTATTATCGACCTGAAAGAACTCGAAGCGGCGATGCGTGACGACACCATCCTCGTTTCTATCATGCACGTGAATAACGAAATCGGCGTGGTGCAGGATATCGCGGCTATCGGCGAAATGTGCCGTGCTCGTGGCATTATCTATCACGTTGATGCAACCCAGAGCGTGGGCAAACTGCCTATCGATCTGAGCCAGTTGAAAGTTGACCTGATGTCTTTCTCCGGTCACAAAATCTATGGCCCGAAAGGTATTGGTGCGCTGTATGTGCGTCGTAAACCGCGCGTACGCATCGAAGCGCAAATGCACGGCGGCGGTCACGAACGCGGTATGCGTTCCGGCACTCTGCCTGTTCACCAGATCGTCGGAATGGGCGAAGCCTATCGCATCGCAAAAGAAGAGATGGCGACCGAGATGGAACGTCTGCGCGGACTGCGTAACCGTCTGTGGAACGGCATCAAAGATATCGAAGAAGTTTACCTGAACGGTGACCTGGAACACGGTGCGCCGAACATTCTCAACGTCAGCTTCAACTACGTTGAAGGTGAGTCGCTGATTATGGCGCTGAAAGACCTCGCGGTTTCTTCCGGCTCCGCCTGTACGTCAGCAAGCCTCGAACCGTCCTACGTGCTGCGCGCGCTGGGGCTGAACGACGAGCTGGCACATAGCTCTATCCGTTTCTCTTTAGGTCGTTTTACTACTGAAGAAGAGATCGACTACACCATCGAGTTAGTTCGTAAATCCATCGGTCGTCTGCGTGACCTTTCTCCGCTGTGGGAAATGTACAAGCAGGGCGTGGATCTGAACAGCATCGAATGGGCTCATCATTAATCGGTATCGGAATCAGGAGAATTTATAATGGCTTACAGCGAAAAAGTTATCGACCATTACGAGAATCCGCGTAACGTGGGTTCCTTTGACAACAACGACGAGAACGTCGGCAGCGGCATGGTGGGTGCACCGGCCTGTGGCGACGTGATGAAGTTGCAGATTAAAGTCAACGATGAAGGTATCATTGAAGACGCGCGTTTTAAAACTTACGGCTGCGGTTCCGCTATCGCTTCCAGCTCCCTGGTCACCGAATGGGTGAAAGGGAAGTCTCTCGACGAAGCGCAGGCGATCAAAAACACCGATATTGCTGAAGAACTTGAACTGCCGCCGGTGAAAATTCACTGTTCTATTCTGGCAGAAGACGCGATCAAAGCCGCCATTGCGGACTATAAAAGCAAACGTGAAGCAAAATAAGAGTTGAGGTTTGGTTATGTCGATTACACTGAGCGACAGTGCAGCAGCGCGAGTAAATACCTTTCTGGCTAACCGCGGCAAAGGGTTTGGCCTGCGTCTGGGCGTGAGAACCTCCGGATGTTCAGGTATGGCTTATGTACTGGAATTTGTTGACGAACCGACGCCGGAAGACATCGTGTTTGAAGACAAAGGCGTGAAAGTCGTGGTCGATGGCAAAAGCCTGCAATTTCTGGACGGTACGCAGCTGGACTTCGTAAAAGAAGGCCTGAACGAAGGGTTTAAATTCACCAACCCGAACGTTAAAGATGAGTGTGGTTGCGGCGAAAGCTTCCACGTTTGATGCGCATACCGATAACCCCACCGTGGTCGCCTGCGCGTGGGGTTTGTTTTACCTGATTCGCCGTTATCGCGGCGGATCGCAGCCCTGAGAATGTTATGGATTACTTCACCCTCTTTGGCTTGCCTGCCCGTTATCAACTCGATACCCAGGCGCTGAGCCTGCGTTTTCAGGATCTACAACGTCAGTATCATCCTGATAAATTCGCCAGCGGAAGCCAGGCGGAACAACTCGCCGCCGTACAGCAATCTGCAACCATTAACCAGGCCTGGCAAACGCTGCGTCATCCGTTAATGCGCGCGGAATATTTGCTTTCTTTGCACGGCTTTGATCTCGCCAGCGAGCAGCATACTGTGCGCGACACCGCGTTCCTGATGGAACAGTTGGAGCTGCGCGAAGAGCTGGACGAGATCGAACAGGCGAAAGATGAAGCGCGGCTGGAAAGCTTTATCAAACGTGTGAAAAAGATGTTTGATACCCGCCATCAGTTGATGGTTGAACAGTTAGACAACGAGACCTGGGACGCGGCGGCGGATACCGTGCGTAAGCTGCGTTTTCTCGATAAACTGCGAAGCAGTGCCGAACAACTCGAAGAAAAACTGCTCGATTTTTAATTTCTGGAAGCTAAACATGGCCTTATTACAAATTAGTGAACCTGGTTTGAGTGCTGCGCCGCATCAGCGTCGTCTGGCGGCCGGTATTGACCTGGGCACAACCAACTCGCTGGTGGCGACAGTGCGCAGCGGTCAGGCCGAAACGTTAGCCGACCATGAAGGCCGTCACCTGCTGCCATCTGTTGTTCACTATCAACAGCAAGGGCATTCGGTGGGTTATGACGCGCGTACTAATGCAGCGCTCGATACCGCCAACACAATTAGTTCTGTTAAACGCCTGATGGGACGCTCGCTGGCTGATATCCAGCAACGCTATCCGCATCTGCCTTATCAATTCCAGGCCAGCGAAAACGGCCTGCCGATGATTGAAACGGCGGCGGGGCTGCTGAACCCGGTGCGCGTTTCTGCGGACATCCTCAAAGCACTGGCGGCGCGGGCAACTGAAGCCCTGGCAGGCGAGCTGGATGGTGTAGTTATCACCGTTCCGGCGTACTTTGACGATGCCCAGCGTCAGGGCACCAAAGACGCGGCGCGTCTGGCGGGCCTTCACGTCCTGCGCTTACTTAACGAACCGACCGCTGCGGCTATCGCCTACGGGCTGGATTCCGGTCAGGAAGGCGTGATCGCCGTTTATGACCTCGGTGGCGGGACGTTTGATATTTCCATTCTGCGCTTAAGTCGCGGCGTGTTTGAAGTGCTGGCAACCGGCGGTGATTCCGCGCTCGGCGGCGATGATTTCGACCATCTGCTGGCGGATTACATTCGCGAGCAGGCGGGCATTCCTGATCGTAGCGATAACCGCGTTCAGCGTGAACTGCTGGATGCCGCCATTGCAGCCAAAATCGCGCTGAGCGATGCGGACTCCGTGACCGTTAACGTTGCGGGCTGGCAGGGCGAAATCAGCCGTGAACAATTCAATGAACTGATCGCGCCACTGGTAAAACGAACCTTACTGGCCTGTCGTCGCGCGCTGAAAGATGCGGGTGTTGAGGCTGACGAAGTACTGGAAGTGGTGATGGTGGGCGGTTCTACTCGCGTGCCGCTGGTGCGTGAACGGGTAGGCGAATTTTTCGGTCGTCCACCGCTGACTTCCATCGACCCGGATAAAGTCGTCGCTATTGGCGCGGCGATTCAGGCGGATATTCTGGTGGGTAACAAGCCAGACAGCGAAATGCTGTTGCTTGATGTGATCCCACTGTCGCTGGGCCTCGAAACGATGGGCGGCCTGGTGGAGAAAGTGATTCCGCGTAATACCACTATTCCGGTGGCCCGCGCTCAGGATTTCACCACCTTTAAAGATGGTCAGACGGCGATGTCTATCCATGTAATGCAGGGTGAGCGCGAACTGGTGCAGGACTGCCGCTCACTGGCGCGTTTTGCGCTGCGTGGTATTCCGGCGCTACCGGCTGGCGGTGCGCATATTCGCGTGACGTTCCAGGTCGATGCCGACGGTCTTTTGAGCGTGACGGCGATGGAGAAATCCACCGGCGTTGAGGCGTCTATTCAGGTCAAACCGTCTTACGGTCTGACCGATAGCGAAATCGCTTCGATGATCAAAGACTCAATGAGCTATGCCGAGCAGGACGTAAAAGCCCGAATGCTGGCAGAACAAAAAGTAGAAGCGGCGCGTGTGCTGGAAAGTCTGCACGGCGCGCTGGCTGCTGATGCCGCGCTGTTAAGCGCCGCAGAACGTCAGGTCATTGACGATGCTGCCGCTCACCTGAGTGAAGTGGCGCAGGGCGATGATGTTGACGCCATCGAACAAGCGATTAAAAACGTAGACAAACAAACCCAGGATTTCGCCGCTCGCCGCATGGACCAGTCGGTTCGTCGTGCGCTGAAAGGCCATTCCGTGGACGAGGTTTAATATGCCAAAGATTGTTATTTTGCCTCATCAGGAGCTCTGCCCTGATGGCGCTGTTCTGGAAGCTAATAGCGGTGAAACCATTCTCGACGCAGCTCTGCGTAACGGTATCGAGATTGAACACGCCTGTGAAAAATCCTGTGCTTGCACCACCTGCCACTGCATCGTTCGTGAAGGTTTTGACTCACTGCCGGAAAGCTCAGAGCAGGAAGACGACATGCTGGACAAAGCCTGGGGACTGGAGCCGGAAAGCCGTTTAAGCTGCCAGGCGCGCGTCACCGACGAAGATTTAGTGGTCGAAATCCCGCGTTACACTATCAACCATGCGCGTGAGCATTAACAGAGGTTAGTATGGGACTTAAGTGGACCGATAGCCGCGAAATTGGCGAAGCACTGTACGATGCGTATCCCGATCTTGATCCGAAAACGGTTCGATTCACCGATATGCATCAGTGGATTTGCGATCTGGAAGATTTCGACGACGACCCGCAGGCATCCAACGAGAAAATCCTCGAAGCGATTTTGTTAGTCTGGCTGGACGAAGCCGAGTGAATGAACGGGCTGCCTGGGGGTAGCCCGTTTTGCTGTTAAACGAATAAGGATAACTAAAATGACAGAAGCGATGAAAATTACCCTCTCTACCCAACCTGCCGACGCGCGCTGGGGAGAAAAAGCAACTTACAGCATTAATAATGATGGCATTACTCTGCATTTGAACGGGGCAGACGATCTGGGGCTGATCCAGCGTGCGGCGCGCAAGATTGACGGTCTGGGCATCAAGCATGTTCAGCTAAGCGGTGAAGGCTGGGATGCGGATCGCTGCTGGGCATTCTGGCAAGGTTACAAAGCCCCGAAAGGCACGCGTAAAGTGGAGTGGCCGGATCTGGACGATGCCCAGCGCCAGGAACTGGATAACCGCCTGATGATCATCGACTGGGTGCGTGACACCATCAACGCACCGGCGGAAGAGCTGGGGCCATCGCAACTGGCACAGCGTGCTGTTGATCTGATCAGCAACGTCGCAGGCGATCGTGTGACTTATCGGATCACCAAAGGTGAAGATCTGCGTGAGCAAGGTTATATGGGGCTGCACACCGTCGGACGCGGTTCAGAACGTTCTCCGGTATTGCTGGCGCTGGATTACAACCCAACTGGCGATAAAGAAGCGCCAGTGTACGCGTGCCTGGTAGGTAAAGGTATCACTTTTGACTCCGGCGGCTACAGCATCAAACAGACTGCGTTTATGGACTCGATGAAGTCGGACATGGGCGGCGCGGCAACGGTTACCGGGGCGCTGGCATTTGCCATTACGCGCGGACTGAACAAGCGCGTGAAGCTGTTCCTCTGCTGTGCGGATAACCTGATCAGCGGCAATGCGTTTAAGCTGGGCGATATCATCACCTATCGCAACGGTAAAAAAGTTGAAGTGATGAACACTGATGCCGAAGGGCGCCTGGTGCTTGCCGATGGTCTGATTGATGCCAGTGCGCAGAAACCGGAAATGATCATTGATGCGGCGACCCTCACCGGGGCGGCGAAAACTGCGCTGGGTAATGATTATCACGCGCTGTTCAGTTTTGACGATGCGCTTGCCGGTCGTTTGCTGGCGAGTGCCTCACAAGAGAACGAACCATTCTGGCGTCTGCCGCTGGCGGAATTCCACCGCAGCCAGCTGCCGTCTAACTTTGCCGAACTGAACAATACCGGAAGCGCGGCGTATCCGGCAGGCGCGAGCACGGCAGCGGGCTTCCTGTCGCACTTTGTTGAGAACTATCAGCAAGGCTGGCTGCATATCGACTGCTCGGCGACTTACCGTAAAGCGCCGGTTGAACAGTGGTCTGCGGGTGCTACGGGACTTGGTGTGCGCACGATTGCTAATCTGTTAACGGCGTAAACTAATATGCCGGATGCGGCGTAAACGCCTTATCCGGCCTACAAAGTATTGCAAATTCAACAAATTGTGAATCCCTTGTAGGCCTGATAAGTATGGCGCATCAGGCACTTGTGCCCCGAACGTTGAATGAATTGTGGTTCTTATGTCCGAAACAAAAAATGAACTTGAAGACCTGCTGGAAAAAGCAGCAACCGAACCGGCGCACCGCCCGGCCTTTTTCCGCACTCTACTGGAATCCACCGTCTGGGTGCCAGGTACGGCGGCGCAGGGCGAGGCTGTGGTTGAAGATAGCGCGCTTGATTTACAGCACTGGGAAAAAGAAGACGGCACCAGCGTTATTCCTTTTTTCACCTCGTTAGAAGCACTTCAACAGGCGGTTGAAGACGAACAGGCATTTGTCGTAATGCCCGTTCGCACATTGTTTGAGATGACCCTTGGCGAAACGCTCTTCCTTAATGCCAAACTGCCGACCGGTAAAGAATTTATGCCGCGTGAAATCAGTTTGTTGATTGGTGAAGAGGGAAATCCGCTGAGCAGCCAGGAAATCCTGGAAGGCGGTGAATCGCTGATATTATCGGAAGTCGCAGAGCCGCCAGCACAAATGATTGATTCACTCACCACCTTATTTAAAACTATTAAGCCGGTGAAGCGTGCTTTTATATGTTCAATTAAAGAGAACAAAGAGGCACAGCCTAATTTACTTATTGGCATTGAAGCCGATGGTGATGTCGAAGAAATTATTCAGGCGGCGGGAAGTGTAGCGACCGATACATTACCTGCCGATGAACCAATCGATATTTGTCAGGTGAAAAAAGGGGAAAAAGGAATTAGCCACTTTATTACCGAACATATTGCGCCATTCTATGAACGTCGTTGGGGTGGTTTTTTGCGTGACTTTAAACAGAACCGGATAATCTAAAATATGCCGCCCCAAAGGGCGGCATTCGGGCTTACCTGCTGTTCTGAAGGTTGTTAACCACCAGTAAATTGTTGCCGGAGAGACTCAGGTTATTATTTACCTCGGTTAACAGCGCACCAGAAACAATAAGTACGATACAAAAGCACCGTATCTTCATTGTGCGGTCCATGCGAAGACCGCATCACGACAGCACCACTGGCGATATTGCCGCGATAGCAAGCGCTGTGAAACACCTGCATTTACGGCCACGGAACATCCTTTCCTAAAGCCAGCGCCCGTTTGCGAGACGGCGGAAAGGGCCGGTGTCGATAATACGCTAAATAAACAATAATTACTCTCTTTTGCTTGACAAAAAGAGAGTTGCTGGCGAATATTGCTCTGCTGTGAAGCACCTGCGTTGCTCATGCAACACAAGTCAATCTGCTGGAGAGGCCGCGAACCAAACCGGCAACAAATAACCGCCTGATTTTGGCGGTTTTTTGTTGCTTAAAGAAAGTGAATTTACATGTTTAAGTAATATCTTTTACCGGTTAGTATTTTTAATATTGAGCGGGATTTGTTTATATTTGTCTGAATTCGGACTAATAAGCCAGGTCATTTTAATATCGAACATATTGCGCCATTCTATGAACGTCGCTGGGGTGGTTTTTTGCGTGACTTTAAACAGAATCGGATAATCTAAATATGCCGCCCCAAAGGGCGGCATTCGGGCTTACCTGCTGTTCTGAAGGTTGTTAACCACCAGTAAATTGTTGCCGGAGAGACTCAGGTTATTATTTACCTCGGTTAACAGCGCACCAGAAACAATAAGTACGATACAGAAGCACCGTATCTTCATTGTGCGGTCCATGCGAAGACCGCATCACGACAGCACCACTGGCGATATTGCCGCGATAGCAAGCACTGTGGGGTGCCTGTATTTACGGTCATGGAACATCCTTTCCTAAAGCCAGCGCCCGTTTGCGAGACGGCGAAAAGGGCCATTAAGAATAATACTCTTATGTTTGAATAATTACTCTGTTTATTATCTTGACACAGCCAGGCATAAAAGAGAGTATTTCAACACTGTGGGGTGCCTGTGTTGCTCCGGCAACACAAGTCAACCTGCTGGAAAGGCCGCGAACCAGACCAGCAATAAAAAACCGCCAAATTCGGCGGTTTTTTATTTTCGGCGGTTTTTTATTGCCTGTATAAAGCTTATTTCAATGGCTCAACCGGTAAATCTGCCCGTGCGCCCCATTCACTCCACGCACCGTCGTATAATTTTACGTTTGGCACATCCAGCGTCGCGAGTGCCAACAAAACCACGGCTGCTGTTACACCAGAGCCGCAGCTGACGATAATCGGTTTGTCATAGCTGACGCCGCGACCAAAAAATATCGCATCCAGTTCATCGGTCGTTTTTAGTTCGCCTTCGCGCACCAGTTCCGTCCACGGAACGTTCAATGCACCGGGAATATGTCCGCGACGTAAACCTGGGCGAGGTTCATCAACTTCTGCGTTAAAACGTGCAGCCGGGCGGGCATCAATAATTTGCGCCGTATTTTCATGGCTTGCCAATAACACATCGGTTACTTTCACCACTGCTTCAGGATTAAACGCGGCGTTAAACTCTCCTTCCGGCAGCTCTACTGCACCTTCTTCTAACAACAGATCATCGCGCTGCCAGCCTGCAAGTCCACCCCCCAGAATCGACACTTTCTCTACACCAAAGGTGCGCAGCATCCACCATGCTCGTGGGGCTGAGAAAAGATTACCTTCGTCATAGACAATCAGGTGCTTATCCTGGTTAACGCCTAATTCACGCATCGCCACGGCGAACGTTTCCGGGCGCGGCAGCATGTGCGGAAGCGGGGAAGTGTGATCAGAAAGCGCTTCGATATCAAAAAACACTGCGCCGGGAATATGTCCATTCAGATACTCCTGAGCAACGTTACGATCTTCCTGTCCAGGCGACGCCATGCGGGCATCGATAATCTGAATTTCCGGGTCATCAATATGTTCGGCGAGCCAGTCGGCTCCTACAAACCATGTCGTGGACATAGGCATCTCCATTTTTGCCGGGGTTAGGCTAAATTGTCGGATGTTTAGTGAAAAGCGACAAGCAAAAGAGGCTGATTTGGCTGTCTGAGCCACAATTCTCACTAAAATTCGGATTGTATGGGCGTGATACTGAATTACATAACGTAAATTCTCACGCATAATAATTATTCGACGTTGCTAACGGGCCATTGTGGCAGGGATGAAAAATGAAAAAGTTACGCGTAGCCGCCTGCATGCTAATGCTGGCGCTGGCAGGGTGCGACAACAACGATAACGCGCCAACAGCGGTGAAAAAAGATGCGCCTTCTGAAGTTACTAAAGCGGCCTCTTCAGAAAACGCGAGTTCAGCAAAACTCTCCGTGCCGGAGCGACAAAAACTGGCACAACAGAGTGCCGGTAAGGCGCTGACATTGCTGGATCTCTCTGAAGTCCAACTTGATGGTGCAGCCACGCTGGTGCTGACGTTCTCCATCCCTCTCGACCCGGATCAGGATTTCTCACGCGTTATTCATGTCGTCGATAAAAAAAGCGGCAAAGTGGATGGTGCCTGGGAGCTGTCAGATAATCTTAAAGAGCTGCGTTTACGCCACCTCGAACCGAAACGTGATTTGATCGTTACTATTGGCAAGGAGGTCAAAGCACTCAACAACGCAACCTTCAGTAAAGATTACGAAAAAACTATAACTACCCGCGACATCCAACCCAGCGTCGGTTTTGCCAGCCGTGGTTCGCTGCTGCCTGGTAAAGTCGTTGAAGGGCTGCCGGTAATGGCGCTCAACGTTAATAATGTCGATGTTAACTTCTTCCGCGTTAAGCCAGAATCTCTGCCAGCATTCATTAGCCAATGGGAATACCGCAATTCGCTGGCGAACTGGCAGTCAGACAAACTGCTGCAGATGGCGGATCTGGTCTACACCGGACGGTTTGATCTCAATCCTGCGCGTAACACCCGTGAAAAATTATTGCTGCCGCTGGGCGATATCAAACCGCTTCAGCAGGCGGGCGTGTATCTGGCTGTGATGAATCAGGCTGGACGTTACGATTACAGTAATCCCGCGACGCTGTTTACGTTAAGTGATATCGGCGTTTCAGCTCACCGTTATCACAATCGTCTGGATATCTTTACCCAAAGTCTGGAAAACGGCGCGGCCCAGCAAGGAATTGAAGTCTCTTTATTAAATGAGAAAGGGCAGACTCTGACTCAGGCAACCAGTGACGCTCAGGGGCATGTGCAGCTGGAAAATGATAAAAACGCCGCATTATTGCTGGCACGTAAAGACGGTCAGACAACGCTACTCGATTTAAAACTTCCGGCGCTGGACTTAGCAGAATTTAACATTGCTGGCGCGCCAGGCTATAGCAAACAGTTTTTCATGTTTGGCCCGCGCGATCTTTATCGCCCGGGTGAAACGGTCATCCTCAATGGTTTGCTGCGTGATGCAGACGGTAAAGCGTTGCCCAATCAACCCATCAAGTTAGAAGTGATTAAACCCGATGGGCAGGTACTCAGGAGCGTCGTTAGTCAGCCGGAAAATGGCCTCTACCACTTTACCTGGTCACTCGATAGCAATGCGGCAACCGGTATGTGGCATATTCGCGCTAACACGGGCGATAACCAGTATCGGATGTGGGATTTCCACGTCGAAGATTTTATGCCAGAGCGTATGGCGCTGAATCTGACCGGTGAGAAAACCCCGCTTACGCCGAATGATGAAGTGAAATTCTCCGTGGTGGGATACTACCTGTACGGTGCACCTGCTAATGGTAATACTTTGCAAGGGCAACTTTTCCTGCGCCCACTGCGTGAGGCTGTGTCAGCCTTACCTGGTTTTGAATTCGGCGATATAGCTGCCGAAAACCTTTCCCGCACGCTGGATGAAGTTCAGTTGACGCTGGATGATAAAGGGCGCGGCGAAGTTTCTACAGAAAGCCAGTGGAAGGAAACGCATTCCCCATTACAGGTTATTTTCCAGGGTAGTTTGCTGGAATCGGGCGGTCGCCCAGTGACGCGCCGCGCTGAGCAGGCTATCTGGCCTGCCGATGCATTGCCGGGGCTCCGTCCGCAGTTCGCCTCGAAATCGGTTTACGATTATCGCACTGACAGCACGGTGAAACAGCCCATTGTTGATGAAGGCAGTAACGCCGCTTTTGACATCGTTTATAGCGATGCGCAAGGCGTGAAAAAAGCCGTGTCGGGCTTGCAGGTGCGCCTGATTCGCGAACGCCGCGATTACTACTGGAACTGGTCAGAAGATGAAGGCTGGCAATCACAGTTTGATCAAAAAGATCTGATTGAAAATGAACAAACTCTGGATCTGAAAGCGGACGAAACCGGCAAGGTCAGTTTCCCGGTAGAGTGGGGCGCTTATCGTCTGGAAGTCAAAGCGCCGAATGAAGCGGTCAGTAGTGTGCGTTTCTGGGCTGGCTATAGCTGGCAGGACAACAGCGACGGGAGCGGTGCCGTGCGACCCGACCGTGTCACGCTGAAACTGGATAAAGCCAGTTATCGCCCTGGCGATACCATTAAGTTGCATATTGCCGCGCCAACGGCGGGTAAAGGTTATGCGATGGTCGAGTCCAGTGAAGGGCCGCTGTGGTGGCAAGAGATTGATGTTCCGGCTCAAGGGCTGGATCTGACGATTCCGGTCGATAAAACCTGGAATCGTCATGATCTTTATTTGAGTACGCTGGTGGTGCGTCCTGGCGATAAATCTCGCTCCGCGACGCCAAAACGCGCGGTTGGTGTGTTGCATCTGCCGCTTGGTGATGAAAACCGTCGCCTCGATCTGGCGCTGGAAACACCAGCAAAAATGCGTCCCAATCAACCATTAACCGTGAAAATTAAAGCCAGCACTAAAAATGGCGAGAAGCCTAAACAGGTGAATGTGCTGGTGTCTGCCGTTGATAGTGGTGTGCTGAATCTTACTGACTACGTCACGCCAGATCCGTGGCAGGCGTTCTTTGGTCAGAAACGCTATGGCGCAGACATTTACGATATTTACGGTCAGGTTATTGAAGGTCAGGGGCGTCTGGCAGCTCTGCGTTTCGGTGGCGATGGTGATGAGCTGAAACGTGGTGGTAAACCGCCGGTCAATCACGTCAATATTGTCGCGCAGCAGGCGCTGCCGGTAACGCTCAACGAACAGGGCGAAGGCTCGGTTACACTGCCGATTGGCGATTTTAACGGTGAATTGCGCGTCATGGCGCAAGCCTGGACGGCAGATGACTTCGGTAGCAACGAAAGCAAAGTGATAGTTGCCGCACCGGTGATTGCTGAACTGAACATGCCGCGCTTTATGGCGAGTGGTGATACCTCGCGTCTGACGCTGGATATCACTAATCTTACCGATAAACCGCAAAAACTGAACGTTGCCCTGACCGCCAGTGGTTTGCTTGAACTGGTCAGCGATTCACCCGCAGCCGTTGAATTAGCGCCAGGTGTGCGTACTACGCTGTTTATCCCGGTGCGAGCATTGCCGGGTTATGGCGATGGAGAAATTCAGGCCACCATTAGCGGGTTAGCGTTACCGGGTGAAACCGTTGCCGATCAGCATAAGCAGTGGAAAATCGGCGTCCGTCCGGCGTTCCCGGCACAAACGGTTAATTACGGTACGGCGTTGCAGCCTGGTGAGACATGGGCGATTCCGGCGGATGGATTGCAAAACTTCTCGCCTGTTACGCTGGAAGGGCAATTGTTGTTGAGCGGCAAACCACCGCTGAACATCGCACGTTATATCAAAGAGTTAAAAGCGTATCCGTACGGCTGTCTTGAGCAAACCGCCAGCGGCCTGTTCCCGTCACTTTATACCAACGCAGCCCAACTGCAGGCGTTGGGCATCAAAGGCGACAGTGATGAGAAACGCCGTGCATCGGTCGATATCGGCATTTCCCGTTTGCTGCAAATGCAACGTGATAACGGCGGCTTTGCGCTGTGGGATAAAAACGGTGACGAAGAGTACTGGCTGACGGCTTACGTGATGGATTTCCTGGTCCGCGCAGGCGAACAGGGTTACAGCGTGCCGACAGACGTCATTAACCGGGGTAATGAGCGTCTGCTGCGCTATTTACAAGATCCAGGCATGATGTCGATCCCGTACGCGGATAATCTCAAAGCCAGTAAATTCGCCGTACAGTCTTACGCTGCGCTGGTGCTGGCCCGTCAGCAAAAAGCACCACTGGGTGCGCTGCGTGAAATCTGGGAGCATCGTGCAGATGCTGCGTATGGATTACCGCTGCTGCAACTTGGCGTTGCGCTGAAAACCATGGGTGATGCGACGCGTGGTGAAGAAGCGATTGCGCTGGCGCTGAAAACGCCGAGAAATAGTGATGAGCGGATATGGCTGGGTGATTACGGTAGTCCACTGCGCGACAACGCGTTGATGCTCTCCTTGCTGGAAGAAAATAAACTGCTACCCGATGAGCAGTACACTTTGCTGAACACACTTTCGCAGCAGGCGTTTGGTGAACGCTGGCTATCGACGCAGGAAAGTAACGCGTTGTTCCTGGCTGCCCGTACGATTCAGGATTTACCGGGTAAATGGCAGGCGCAAACCTCTTTCTCAGCTGAGCCGCTGACAGGCGAGAAAGCGCAAAACAGCAATCTGAATAGCGATCAACTTGCTACCTTGCAGGTGACCAACAGTGGCGATCAGCCGTTATGGCTGCGTGTGGATGCCAGCGGTTATCCGCAATCCGCACCTTTACCGGCGAACAATGTGCTGCAAATCGAGCGTCATATTCTTGGTACTGATGGTAAGAGCAAATCGCTGGACTCGTTACGTAGCGGCGATCTGGTGCTGGTCTGGTTGCAGGTAAAAGCCAGTAACAGCGTGCCGGATGCGTTAGTCGTGGATCTGCTGCCTGCGGGTCTGGAACTGGAAAACCAGAATCTGGCGAACGGTAGCGCCAGCCTGGAGCAAAGTGGTGGCGAAGTGCAGAACTTACTGAACCAGATGCAGCAGGCGAGTATTAAGCACATTGAGTTCCGTGACGATCGCTTTGTGGCGGCGGTTGCCGTTGATGAATACCAACCGGTAACGCTGGTGTATCTGGCGCGGGCGGTGACGCCGGGAACGTATCAGGTACCGCAACCGATGGTGGAATCAATGTATGTTCCCCAATGGCGGGCGACCGGCGCGGCTGAAGATTTGCTGATTGTCAGACCGTAAATGCCTCGCTTGTTAACCAAACGCGGCTGCTGGATAACGCTGGCAGCTGCGCCCTTTCTCCTTTTTCTTGCAGCGTGGGGAGCAGATAAACTCTGGCCTCTACCGCTGCATGAAGTCAATCCCGCACGAGTGGTCGTGGCGCAGGATGGTACGCCGCTCTGGCGCTTCGCCGATGCTGACGGCATCTGGCGTTATCCGGTAACAATCGAAGATGTTTCTCCACGTTACCTTGAAGCGCTGATCAATTATGAAGATCGCTGGTTCTGGAAGCATCCGGGGGTGAATCCATTCTCGGTGGCGCGCGCAGCATGGCAAGATCTCACTTCGGGACGGGTTATTTCCGGTGGCAGCACGCTCACTATGCAGGTTGCTCGTCTGCTTGATCCTCACCCCAAAACATTTGGCGGCAAAATTCGCCAGCTCTGGCGCGCGTTGCAACTGGAATGGCATCTGTCTAAGCGTGAAATTCTGACCTTGTATCTTAACCGCGCTCCGTTTGGCGGTACGTTGCAGGGGATCGGTGCGGCAAGTTGGGCTTATCTCGGAAAGTCGCCTGCGAATTTAAGCTATTCCGAGGCGGCAATGCTGGCGGTTTTGCCGCAAGCGCCCAGCCGTCTTCGCCCGGATCGTTGGCCGGAGCGTGCCGAAGTCGCGCGTAATAAAGTGCTCGAACGGATGGCCGTGCAAGGTGTGTGGTCCCGTGAGCAGGTAAAAGAGTCAAGGGAAGAACCCATCTGGCTGGCACCCCGACAAATGCCGCAACTGGCACCGCTGTTTTCGCGCATGATGCTCGGTAAAAGCAAAAGCGACAAAATCGTTACTACGCTGGATGCCGGTCTTCAACGACGTCTGGAAGAACTGGCGCAAAACTGGAAAGGACGATTACCACCGCGCAGCTCACTGGCGATGATCGTGGTTGATCATACCGATATGCGTGTTCGCGGCTGGGTGGGTTCGGTTGATCTCAACGATGATTCACGCTTTGGTCATGTTGATATGGTCAATGCGATCCGATCGCCAGGGTCGGTGCTCAAACCGTTTGTTTACGGTCTGGCGCTGGATGAAGGCTTGATCCATCCGGCATCGCTGTTGCAAGACGTCCCCCGGCGCACCGGTGATTATCGACCAGGTAACTTTGATAGCGGTTTTCATGGCCCGATCAGCATGAGCGAGGCGCTGGTGCGCTCGCTGAATTTACCTGCTGTGCAGGTACTGGAAGCCTATGGACCGAAACGGTTTGCGGCAAAGTTACGCAATGTTGGATTGCCGTTATATTTGCCCAACGGTGCGGCGCCGAATCTTTCGCTCATTCTCGGCGGCGCTGGTGCAAAACTGGAAGATATGGCGGCAGCGTATACCGCGTTTGCTCGCCAGGGCAAGGCAGGCAAATTGCGCTTACAGCCTGACGATCCGCTGCTTGAACGGCCTTTAATGTCGTCGGGGGCTGCGTGGATCATTCGCCGGATTATGGCTGATGAAGCGCAACCCTTGCCGGATGGTGCCTTGCCGCGCGTCGCCCCACTGGCATGGAAAACGGGCACCAGCTATGGCTATCGTGACGCCTGGGCGATTGGGGTTAACGCTCGCTATGTCATTGGGATCTGGACTGGCAGACCGGACGGCACGCCCGTTGTTGGTCAGTTTGGCTTTGCCAGTGCCGTACCATTGTTGAATCAGGTCAATAATATCTTACTGTCGCGCAGTGCTAATCTGCCGGAAGACCCGCGCCCGAACTCAGTCACTCGTGGCGTTATTTGCTGGCCGGGCGGACAGTCTTTGCCGGAAGGTGACGGTAACTGTCGCCGCCGCCTGGCAACCTGGCTGCTGGACGGGAGTCAGCCGCCAACTCTATTACTGCCGGAGCAGGAAGGCATTAATGGCATTCGTTTCCCCATCTGGCTGGATGAAAATGGCAAACGTGTTGCCGCTGATTGCCCTCAGGCGCAACAAGAAATGATAAATGTCTGGCCGCTACCGCTGGAACCCTGGTTGCCCGCATCAGAACGTCGCGCTGTGCGCTTACCACCGGCCTCGACAATTTGCCCGCCATACGGTCACGATGCCCAGCTCCCGCTGCAGCTGACAGGCGTTCGCGATGGCGAGATTATTAAACGTTTACCGGGCGCAGCGGAAGCGACTTTGCCGTTGCAATCAAGTGGAGGGGCAGGTGAACGCTGGTGGTTTCTGAATGGCGAACCGTTAACTGAACGCGGGCGCAACGTGACCCTGCATTTGACGGATAAAGGTGATTATCAATTGCTGGTGATGGATGACGTAGGGCAAATCGCGTCAGTACATTTTTCATTTCAGTGAAATATACAAAATATTTATTAATCTAATTATGGTATTTATATTTGGAATGCATTAATAATTTAATAATCTCACGTTTTTTTAAACGACTAATTATTTGATTGTTATCAGCATTGTTCTCGAATAAATACGTGAATATTTATTTTTTCATTTTCGGGAACGCAAGATGGATACGCCAGACGAAAAGGAACGCATTACATTTCCGCAAGTATCACGACGTAGTTTTTTACAAGCGACTTCCGCGCTTATCACTTTGCCTTTTATTTCTTCTACCGCAAAGGCGCAATCCCCAGATGCGTCGCCAGAAGTTACAGCTCCGGTGGCTGATAAAGTCGTGCCCACCTGTAGCACATTTGAATGCGGTGGTAAGTGCGATATTCGGGCGCATATGCGCGACGGTGTGGTGACGCAAATTACCACGCTTCCCGATAACGAACTGGATCCACAAATGCCGATTATGCGCGCCTGTGTTCGTGGTCGCGGCTATCGTAAATTTGTTTATCATCCAGACCGTTTGAAATATCCGATGAAGCGGGTAGGTAAACGAGGCGAGGGTAAATTTGAGCGTATTTCATGGGATGAGGCGACGACCTTAATTGCCGATAACCTGAAAAGGATCACGCAACAATATGGCCCGGCTTCACGTTATGTCCATGTCGGGACGGCTGTTTCTGGTGGAACATTTTCTGGCGATGCGATGGCGCGTCGGCTGTTAAATTTAACCGGTGGTTATCTTGAATATTATCACTCAGTTAGTCTGGGTAATACTGCGGCGGCAACGCCTTACACGTATGGCGTGGCGGCCAGCGGTAACTCGATGGATACTCTTCTGGATACCAAACTGGTGATCCTCTGGGGGCATAACCCAACGGAAACCATCTTCGGTCACACCAATTACTTTTTTCAAAAAATGAAGCAAAACGGTACGCGTTTTATCGTGGTAGATCCGCGTTATTCCGACACTGTATCTTCGCTTGCCGATCAGTGGATCCCGCTGCTGCCGACCACGGACAATGCGTTGATGGACGCGATGATGTACGTCATTATCAGCGAGAATCTCCACGATAAGACATTTATCGACACATATACTCTCGGTTTTGATGAAAACTCTATGCCAGAAGGCGTACCAGCCAACGAATCGTTGGTTGCCTACCTTTTTGGCGCAAAAGATGGGATACACAAAACGCCGGAATGGGCAGAAAAAATTACCCACGTTCCAGCACAATCCATTCGTCAACTGGCACGCGATTACGCCACTATAAAACCCGCAGCGTTGATTCAGGGATGGGGGCCACAGCGACATATTTGCGGCGAACGCACCGCCCGAGGTTCAACTTTACTGGCCTCGATTACCGGTAACGTCGGCATCAAAGGTGGCTGGGCGGCAGGTTACGGCGGTAGTTCTAATCGTAAATTCTGCGTTGGACCAGATATGCCAGAAAATCCGGTACAAGCGAAAATCTCGATTATGAACTGGATGCAGGCGGCGGATGATGCTTCTAAAGTTACGCCGCAAGATGGGCTTAAAGGTGTCGATAAACTCGACAGTAATATCCGCCTGCTGTTCTCACTGGCAGGTAATTATCTGGCGAACCAGAACCCGGACGTCCACCAGGCCGCGAAGCTCCTTGAAGACGAATCTAAAATAGAATTCATCGTACTCAGCGATCTGTTCATGACTCCGAGCGCGAAATATGCCGATGTGTTGCTGCCGGAAACCAGCTTTATGGAACGCTGGAATATCGGCGAAACATGGGGAACGGCGAGCTATCTTATTCTGTCAGAAAAACTGATTGAGCCGGATTTTGAACGTCGCACCGATTATGACTGGTTGCGTGACGTGGCGAAAAAACTGGGTGTCGAAGCCGAGTTCAGTCAAGGACGTGATGAGAAGCAATGGATCGAGCATATCTGGGAGCAAACTCGTCTGGCGATGCCGGATGAAAATTTGCCGGACTTCGCGACCCTGCAAAAAACACGTCGACATCTTTTTAAAAGTGCGCCGCACATCGCTTTCGAAGCAAATATTCGCGATCCGCAGAATAATCCTTTCCCGACGCCTTCCGGCAAAATTGAGATCTTCTCTAAGCGTCTTTTTGATATGCAAGATCCAGAAATTCCCGCGCTTTCGCACTATGTCCCTGCCTTTGAAGGGCCAGAAGATAAACTGACGGCGAAATACCCGCTGCAGCTCATCACCTGGAAAGGGAAAAACCGTGCTAATTCCACCCAGTATGCTAACCCGTGGCTGCAAGAAGTTCAGACGCAAAAACTCTGGCTGAATCCGCAAGATGCAAAACAGCGCGGGATTGTCGAAGGAGATAGCGTAAAAATTTATAACGATCGTGGTGTGAGCATTATCCCGGTGGAAATAACCCCCCGTATCATCCCTGGCGTAGTTGCTATGCAGGCGGGGGCATGGTGGCAACCGGATGCACAAGGTATCGATCGCGGAGGCTGTGCCAATGTACTGAGTTCGACCCGCATTACGGCGCTGGCGAAAGGGAATTCGCATCAAACAATGCTGGTGGAGGTTGAGAAAGCATGAGCCAATTTAAAGAATTTGCATCTGTCAGCGACAAACAATTAGGGTTCTTTATTGACTCTTCGCGTTGTTCGGGCTGTAAAGCGTGTCAGGTGGCCTGTAAAGACAAAAACAACCTTGAGGTTGGGCGACGTTTTCGCCGCGTGTATGAAGTGAACGGAGGTGGCTTCATCGCCACTGGAGAGGGCGGTGTGAGTCATAATGTCTTTGCTTATACCCTTTCTGTTTCCTGTAACCATTGCGCGGATCCGATCTGTACCAAAAATTGCCCGACGATGGCGATGCATAAGCGTCCCGGAGACGGTATTGTGCGCGTGAATACTGATAAGTGCGTCGGTTGCGGTTACTGCGCCTGGTCCTGTCCTTACGGCGCACCACAAATGAATGAGCAGACCGGGCAGATGTCGAAATGCGATTTCTGTATTGATCTGCAAGCTAAAGGAGAACAACCCATTTGCGTGGCAACGTGCCCGTTGGGGGCGATTAAGTTCGGCCCTATTGATGAGTTGCGTGAAAAGTATGGCGATGTCAGTGATGTGAAAGGTTTACCTGATTCGTTGATTACGCAGCCAAATCTGGTGATTAAACCGCATCAGGGCGCAGAAAAGGAGGCGTCACATCATGCATGAATTACCGTTAATGGCTTTTACGCTGTTGTTACAGGCATCGGTCGGTATGACGTTGTGGCTGGCGTTTCTTCATCGTCATATTTTAATCACCTCCAGCGCCCGCCCGGTTATGCGGCCGCCATTACTGTTGGCTTTTTTGGCAGGTGCCGTAGGGTTACTGATTTCTACCTTACATCTGGGTTATCCACTTAATGCGATGCATGCGCTAAGCCACTTTTCCAGTTCATGGCTGAGTCGGGAAATTATCTTTGGTGCGCTGTATCTGGCGCTATTGGGTTTATCCACATTACTGGTCATGTTACGCAAAGGCGGCTGGCAACTCCTGCTTATTCTAGCGGCAGTGGTCGGGATTGTTGATGTTTTCTGCATGGCGCAAGTTTACATCCATACGTCGATTATCACCTGGCAGCATTACAACACGCTGATTATGTTCTTAGGTACAGTGGGAATTCTCGGTTCAGCGCTGGTAGCAGTGTTTCGTATTAGCGGAATTTTGCCGCAGATTGATGCCCTGCGTAATGGATGCGTGTTGGTGATCGCTCTCCTGGTTCTGCTGCGTTTGTTGGTTCAGCCGTTGTGGATAGGGGATTTAACGGCAAATGCGATGCAGATAGCCACATTGCCACATGCGCCATTAGCGATGCTGGGACAGTTAAAACCCATACTGACACTAAGCTGGGGAATTTCCGTCATTGGGATGATGTTCTTTGCTGTCGGTGGTTGTAAAAAGAATATCCCGGCGGCGTTATTCGGTAGCGTAATGCTAGTGGGGAGTGAAGTTATGCTGCGTTTTGTCTTTTTTAGTATCGGCTAATGTTAAGTCATAACATAACGATTGGCGCGGAATGCGCGCGCCAACGCTTTCGTTTTGCAACATGTCATGCCTGTGTCGAGGCTTGCCCGGCACAGGCGCTAACGCTGACAGAAGAGGGCATAGCGGTCGACGCGGAACAATGTATTGAGTGTGCGGTTTGCCAGTTTATTTGTCCGCAAGAGGCTATTCGTGGCGTTAATTCCCCTTTACGTTATTTTCGCAATCACACCCTGGTCGCACCTTTCACCACTATTGCGCCGACGCTGGAAGAACTTTTGCTATGGCATAAAGAGCAGGGGATCACAGCGATCGCGATTGATCTGAGTCAGGCGAAGGCATGGGAGCGCGCATTATTGCTGTTAAACGAACGCTTACGGCAATATGGCGAGGAAGGCTGGTCTGTGGTATCTCCACATACCAGTGAGGTGAATGTTTCCCGGCGTCGTTTGTTCCATGTGCAGCGTGCGGATGTTCAGATGACACAAATACAACCAGGATTACGTCGGTTACATTATTTATGGCCCCAGATTAGTGATGCTCGCCCGATGATGGATCCTCAAAAGTGTCAGCTTTGCGGTGCATGCTGGCGGGCCTGCGAGCAACAGGTCTTTTCGCTTAACGAAGGCCATTTACAAATCAATGATGCCTTGTGTAACGGATGCCAAAATTGTATTGCTGTTTGTTTTCATCAGGCAATGACCGTTGAATTGACGATTCTACCGGCAAAAATTGTGAATCTTCATGCTAATCGCAAAGTCTGTAAAACCTGTCAAAAATCCTTTCTTACTTTTCAGCAAAATGCGCAAAATTGTCTTTATTGCCAACGTCATCGTTATGGGATGAGAACACCATAAAAGTCGAGTTGTTGCTAAAACTCATTTTATTTTAAAAAAATGTTACCTTCATCAATAGTCAACGGCTCTGTTGCTCATTATAATCCGCGCCATCTCGTACGCTGGTACAGACAACAACAGAACAATTTACAGAGGTAAAAATGGCTATTGAACGTACTTTTTCCATTATCAAACCGAACGCGGTAGCAAAAAACGTCATTGGTAATATCTTTGCGCGCTTTGAAGCTGCAGGGTTCAAAATTGTCGGCACCAAAATGCTGCACCTGACCGTTGAACAGGCTCGTGGCTTTTATGCTGAACACGATGGAAAACCGTTCTTTGATGGTCTGGTTGAATTCATGACCTCTGGCCCGATCGTGGTTTCCGTGCTGGAAGGTGAAAACGCCGTTCAGCGTCACCGCGATCTGCTGGGCGCGACCAATCCGGCAAACGCACTGGCCGGTACTCTGCGCGCTGATTACGCTGACAGCCTGACCGAAAATGGTACCCACGGTTCTGACTCCGTCGAATCTGCCGCTCGCGAAATCGCTTATTTCTTCGGCGAAGGCGAAGTGTGCCCGCGCACCCGTTAATAATTTCGTAAATGCCGCGTGCAAACGTGGCATCCGTGCGCCAGAATTTGTACAATGCAGCGCCCCCGGACGAGCAGCCGCTCACCGGGGCGTTTCTTTTTTCAACCCTCCAGGGGCCATAACGTGTAATAACGAGGCCGGAATAGCATATGTCTGAACAATTAGTCACACCTGAAAACGTCACCACGAAAGATGGAAAAATCAACCTGCTGGATCTCAACCGTCAGCAGATGCGGGAGTTTTTTAAAGATTTAGGTGAAAAACCCTTCCGCGCCGATCAGGTGATGAAGTGGATGTATCACTATTGCTGCGACAACTTTGATGAGATGACCGACATCAACAAAGTGTTGCGCGGCAAACTGAAAGAGGTGGCGGAGATCCGCGCACCGGAAGTGGTTGAAGAACAGCGTTCATCTGACGGCACCATTAAATGGGCGATCGCCGTAGGCGATCAGCGCATCGAAACGGTGTATATCCCGGAAGACGACCGTGCCACGCTCTGCGTCTCTTCGCAGGTGGGGTGTGCGCTGGAGTGTAAATTCTGTTCCACCGCCCAGCAGGGCTTTAACCGCAACCTGCGGGTATCGGAAATTATCGGCCAGGTTTGGCGTGCGGCGAAAATCGTCGGCGCAGCAAAAGTCACCGGTCAGCGCCCAATCACTAACGTAGTGATGATGGGCATGGGCGAGCCGCTGCTCAACCTGAACAACGTCGTTCCGGCGATGGAAATCATGCTTGATGATTTCGGTTTTGGCCTGTCTAAACGTCGCGTGACGCTTTCCACTTCCGGTGTAGTTCCAGCGCTGGATAAACTGGGCGATATGATCGACGTTGCGCTGGCAATTTCCCTGCACGCGCCGAACGACGAAATTCGTGACGAAATTGTGCCGATCAACAAAAAGTACAATATCGAAACGTTCCTTGCTGCGGTGCGCCGTTATCTGGAGAAATCCAACGCCAATCAAGGCCGAGTCACTATTGAATACGTGATGCTTGACCACGTTAACGACGGCACTGAACACGCGCACCAACTGGCGGAACTGCTGAAAGATACGCCGTGTAAGATCAACCTGATCCCGTGGAACCCGTTCCCGGGCGCACCGTATGGACGCAGCTCGAACAGCCGTATCGACCGTTTCTCAAAAGTGCTGATGAGCTACGGTTTCACCACTATTGTGCGTAAAACGCGTGGTGATGATATCGATGCTGCCTGTGGTCAGTTGGCGGGCGATGTTATCGACCGTACGAAACGTACCCTGCGTAAACGGATGCAGGGTGAAGCCATCGACATTAAAGCGGTCTGATAGCCATTACGCCACGGTTACTTTATGTACCGTGGCGTAATGTTTTATGAATGAAGTATTAAGTTGCAATTGTCTGGTCAATATTAACGGTGCGTTTTTGCTGACTTTAAGGCAGTATGTAACGATGCAACAGTAAGTTAGCCTTAGTGAATGTGGACTTTGTCACGAGCACACAGACGGTCTTATACTGTATGATAACGGTTAACTTAACGGATGTTTCGCGGTGTGGGTGAGCATGATGGTTCACCGGCATCTCAATTCTCATTTAAACGTACCTGCAGCGAATGAATACTGAAGCCACGCACGACCAAAATGAAGCACTTACTACCGGCGCTCGCCTGCGTAATGCTCGCGAACAACTAGGACTTAGTCAGCAGGCCGTTGCCGAGCGACTTTGCCTGAAGGTTTCCACGGTACGCGACATTGAAGAAGATAAGGCACCCGCCGATCTTGCTTCAACATTCCTGCGCGGATATATCCGCTCTTATGCGCGTCTGGTACATATTCCAGAAGAAGAACTGCTGCCAGGGCTGGAAAAGCAGGCTCCACTACGGGCTGCAAAAGTTGCGCCGATGCAGAGTTTTTCCCTCGGTAAACGCCGCAAAAAACGCGACGGCTGGCTGATGACCTTCACCTGGCTGGTGTTGTTTGTGGTTATCGGCCTGAGCGGTGCCTGGTGGTGGCAAGACCACAAAGCTCAGCAGGAAGAGATCACCACTATGGCCGATCAATCTTCGGCGGAACTGAGCAGTAATAGCGAGCAGGGGCAGAGTGTTCCGTTAAATACGTCGACAACTACAGACCCGGCTACAACGTCCACGCCGCCAGCGTCTGTGGATACTACCGCAACCAACACGCAAACACCTGCCGTAACTGCGCCAGCACCAGCTGTTGATCCGCAACAGAATGCGGTTGTTTCGCCTTCGCAGGCAAATGTTGATACCGCCGCGACCCCGGCATCAACGGCAGCAACAACGCCAGATGGTGCTGCGCCGTTGCCAACCGATCAGGCTGGCGTGACCACGCCGGTGGCTGATCCGAATGCGCTGGTGATGAACTTTACTGCCGATTGCTGGCTGGAGGTCACTGATGCTACCGGTAAAAAATTGTTTAGCGGTATGCAGCGTAAAGACGGTAATTTGAACTTAACCGGCCAGGCACCATACAAACTGAAAATTGGTGCGCCAGCCGCAGTACAGATCCAGTATCAAGGGAAACCTGTCGATCTGAGTCGTTTTATCAGAACTAACCAGGTTGCGCGTCTGACCCTCAATGCCGAACAATCACCGGCGCAGTAACAGACGGGTAACGCGGGAGATTTTTCATGCATAACCAGGCTCCAATTCAACGTAGAAAATCAACACGTATTTACGTTGGGAATGTGCCGATTGGCGATGGTGCTCCCATCGCCGTACAGTCCATGACCAATACGCGTACGACAGATGTCGAAGCAACGGTCAATCAAATCAAGGCGCTGGAACGCGTTGGCGCTGATATCGTCCGTGTCTCCGTACCGACGATGGACGCGGCAGAAGCGTTCAAACTCATCAAACAGCAGGTTAACGTGCCGCTGGTGGCTGACATCCACTTCGACTATCGCATTGCGCTGAAAGTAGCGGAATACGGCGTCGATTGTCTGCGTATTAACCCTGGCAATATCGGTAATGAAGAGCGTATTCGCATGGTGGTTGACTGTGCGCGCGATAAAAACATTCCGATCCGTATTGGCGTTAACGCCGGATCGCTGGAAAAAGATCTGCAAGAAAAGTATGGCGAACCGACGCCGCAGGCGTTGCTGGAATCCGCCATGCGCCATGTTGATCATCTCGATCGCCTGAACTTCGATCAGTTCAAAGTCAGCGTGAAAGCGTCTGACGTCTTCCTCGCTGTTGAGTCTTATCGTTTGCTGGCAAAACAAATCGATCAGCCGCTGCATCTGGGGATCACCGAAGCGGGTGGCGCGCGCAGCGGGGCAGTAAAATCCGCCATTGGCTTAGGTCTGCTGCTGTCTGAAGGCATCGGCGACACGCTGCGCGTATCACTGGCGGCCGATCCGGTCGAAGAGATCAAAGTCGGTTTCGATATTTTGAAATCGCTGCGTATCCGTTCGCGAGGTATCAACTTCATCGCCTGTCCGACCTGTTCGCGTCAGGAGTTTGATGTTATCGGTACGGTTAACGCGCTGGAGCAACGCCTGGAAGATATCATCACTCCGATGGACGTTTCGATTATCGGCTGCGTGGTGAATGGCCCAGGTGAGGCGCTGGTTTCTACACTCGGCGTCACCGGCGGCAACAAGAAAAGCGGCCTCTATGAAGATGGCGTGCGCAAAGACCGTCTGGACAACAACGATATGATCGACCAGCTGGAAGCACGCATTCGTGCGAAAGCCAGTCAGCTGGACGAAGCGCGTCGAATTGACGTTCAGCAGGTCGAAAAATAATAACGTGATGGGAAGCGCCTCGCTTCCCGTGTATGATTGAACCCGCATGGCTCCCCAAACATTGAGGGAAGCGTTGAGGGTTCATTTTTATATTCAGAAAGAGAATAAACGTGGCAAAAAACATTCAAGCCATTCGCGGCATGAACGATTACCTGCCTGGCGAAACGGCCATCTGGCAGCGCATTGAAGGCACACTGAAAAACGTGCTCGGCAGCTACGGTTACAGTGAAATCCGCTTGCCGATTGTAGAGCAGACCCCGCTATTCAAACGTGCGATTGGTGAAGTCACCGACGTGGTTGAAAAAGAGATGTACACCTTTGAGGATCGCAATGGCGACAGCCTGACTCTGCGCCCTGAAGGGACGGCGGGCTGTGTACGCGCCGGCATCGAGCATGGTCTTCTGTACAATCAGGAACAGCGTCTGTGGTATATCGGGCCGATGTTCCGTCACGAGCGTCCGCAGAAAGGGCGTTATCGTCAGTTCCATCAGTTGGGCTGCGAAGTTTTCGGTCTGCAAGGTCCGGATATCGACGCTGAACTGATTATGCTCACCGCCCGCTGGTGGCGCGCGCTGGGTATTTCCGAACACGTAACTCTTGAGCTGAATTCTATCGGTTCGCTGGAAGCACGCGCCAATTACCGCGATGCGCTGGTGGCATTCCTTGAGCAGCATAAAGAAAAGCTGGACGAAGACTGCAAACGCCGCATGTACACTAACCCGCTGCGCGTGCTGGATTCAAAAAATCCGGAAGTGCAGGCGCTTCTCAACGACGCTCCGGCATTAGGTGATTATCTGGACGAGGAATCTCGTGAGCATTTTGCCGGTCTGTGCAAACTGCTGGAGAGCGCGGGGATCGCTTACACCGTAAACCAGCGTCTGGTGCGTGGTCTGGATTACTATAACCGTACCGTTTTCGAGTGGGTGACTAACAGTCTCGGCTCCCAGGGCACCGTGTGTGCAGGCGGTCGTTATGACGGTCTTGTGGAACAACTGGGCGGTCGTGCAACACCGGCTGTCGGTTTTGCGATGGGCCTCGAACGTCTTGTATTGTTAGTACAGGCCGTTAATCCGGAATTTAAAGCCGATCCTGTTGTCGATATATACCTGGTGGCTTCAGGTGCTGATACACAATCTGCGGCTATGGCATTAGCTGAGCGTCTGCGTGATGAATTACCGGGCGTGAAATTGATGACCAACCACGGCGGCGGCAACTTTAAGAAACAGTTTGCCCGTGCTGATAAATGGGGTGCCCGCGTTGCTGTGGTGCTGGGTGAGTCTGAAGTGGCTAACGGCACAGCAGTAGTGAAGGATTTGCGCTCTGGTGAGCAAACGGCAGTTGCGCAGGATAGCGTAGCCGCGCATTTGCGCACGTTACTGGGTTAAGGAAGGAGAAGGACAGCGTGGAAATTTACGAGAACGAAAACGACCAGGTAGAAGCGGTTAAACGCTTTTTTGCTGAAAATGGCAAAGCACTGGCTGTTGGGGTGATTTTGGGCGTTGGCGCACTGATTGGCTGGCGCTACTGGAACAGCCATCAGGTTGATTCTGCACGCTCCGCTTCTCTTGCCTATCAAAATGCGGTTACCGCAGTGAGCGAAGGCAAACCGGATAGCATCCCGGCGGCGGAAAAATTTGCTGCTGAAAATAAAAATACTTATGGTGCGCTGGCTTCTTTGGAACTTGCGCAGCAATTTGTTGACAAAAATGAACTAGAGAAAGCTGCCGCCCAGTTACAACAGGGGCTGGCAGACACGAGCGATGAAAATCTCAAAGCCGTGATAAATCTGCGTCTTGCTCGCGTTCAGGTACAGCTCAAGCAGGCTGATGCCGCGCTGAAAACCCTTGATACCATCAAAGGTGAAGGGTGGGCTGCCATTGTTGCCGACCTGCGTGGTGAAGCATTGCTGAGCAAAGGTGATAAGCAAGGTGCGCGTAGTGCATGGGAAGCAGGCGTGAAAAGCGATGTTACTCCGGCACTGAGCGAAATGATGCAGATGAAAATTAATAATTTGTCCATCTGAGAGGGACCCGATGCAATTGCGTAAATTACTGCTGCCAGGACTGCTTTCCGTTACCCTTTTAAGCGGCTGTTCGCTGTTTAACAGCGAAGAAGATGTGGTAAAGATGTCCCCATTGCCAACCGTTGAAAACCAGTTTACGCCGACCACGGCGTGGAGCACTTCCGTTGGTAGCGGCATTGGCAACTTCTATTCCAATCTTCATCCGGCACTGGCGGACAACGTTGTCTATGCAGCGGACCGCGCTGGTTTAGTAAAAGCGCTGAATGCGGATGATGGCAAAGAAATCTGGTCTGTCAGCCTGGCCGAGAAAGATGGCTGGTTCTCTAAAGAGCCTGCATTACTTTCTGGCGGTGTGACCGTGTCTGGTGGACATGTCTACATTGGCAGCGAAAAGGCGCAGGTTTACGCGCTGAATACCAGCGATGGTACTGTGGCATGGCAAACTAAAGTCGCGGGTGAAGCACTTTCGCGCCCGGTGGTCAGCGACGGTCTGGTGTTAATCCACACCAGTAACGGTCAGTTACAAGCGCTGAACGAAGCTGACGGCGCTGTCAAATGGACAGTTAACCTCGATATGCCTTCGCTCTCTTTGCGTGGCGAGTCTGCGCCGGCAACGGCTTTTGGTGCGGCCGTCGTGGGGGGCGATAATGGTCGCGTCAGCGCAGTGCTGATGGAACAGGGCCAGATGATTTGGCAGCAGCGTATTTCCCAGGCGACCGGTTCTACCGAAATTGACCGTCTGAGCGATGTTGACACGACTCCCGTCGTTGTTAACGGCGTTGTTTTCGCGCTGGCCTATAATGGTAACCTGACGGCGCTTGATCTGCGCAGTGGTCAGATTATGTGGAAACGCGAACTGGGTTCGGTGAATGATTTCATCGTCGACGGCAATCGCATCTATCTGGTCGATCAAAATGACCGGGTGATGGCGTTGACCATTGATGGCGGCGTTACGCTGTGGACACAAAGCGATCTGCTGCATCGCCTGCTGACTTCTCCGGTGCTGTATAATGGCAACCTGGTGGTCGGTGACAGTGAAGGTTATTTGCACTGGATTAACGTCGAAGATGGTCGTTTCGTTGCCCAGCAAAAAGTTGATAGTTCCGGTTTCCAGACTGAACCGGTTGCCGCTGACGGCAAACTGCTGATCCAGGCAAAAGACGGAACCGTGTACTCTATTACACGTTAATCGTCTCTGTCGTTCACTTTGAAAACGGCTCCTGGACAGGGGCCGTTTTCCTGTTTTTAACAACGACGCGAATATAGCGTGCGTTGTCTGATGATTTATAAAAATGAGGCTTTAAACATGGTACCTGTGGTCGCGCTTGTCGGGCGCCCTAACGTAGGAAAATCCACGTTATTTAACCGTCTAACTCGCACCCGAGATGCGCTGGTTGCGGATTTCCCGGGTCTGACTCGTGACCGTAAGTACGGTCGTGCGGAAATTGAAGGCCGTGAGTTTATCTGTATTGATACCGGCGGGATTGATGGCACAGAAGACGGTGTAGAAACCCGCATGGCGGAACAGTCGCTGCTGGCGATTGAAGAAGCGGACGTCGTACTGTTTATGGTGGATGCGCGCGCGGGCCTGATGCCGGCAGATGAAGCGATTGCCAAACATCTGCGCTCCCGTGAAAAACCGACCTTCCTGGTGGCAAACAAAACTGACGGTCTGGATCCCGATCAGGCAGTGGTTGATTTCTACTCGCTTGGTTTAGGTGAAATCTACCCGATCGCCGCGTCTCACGGTCGTGGCGTATTAAGTCTGCTGGAGCATGTGCTACTGCCGTGGATGGAAGATCTCGCACCGCAAGAGGAAGTCGACGAAGACGCTGAATACTGGGCGCAATTTGAAGCGGAAGAGAACGGCGAAGAAGAAGAGGAAGACGACTTCGACCCGCAAAGTCTGCCGATCAAACTGGCGATTGTGGGTCGTCCGAACGTAGGTAAGTCTACACTCACTAACCGTATTCTTGGTGAAGAGCGCGTTGTTGTTTATGACATGCCTGGTACGACGCGTGACAGTATCTACATTCCAATGGAACGCGATGGACGTGAGTATGTGCTCATTGACACCGCTGGCGTACGTAAACGCGGCAAAATCACCGATGCTGTAGAGAAATTCTCCGTAATCAAAACGTTGCAGGCCATTGAAGACGCCAACGTGGTGATGTTAGTGATTGATGCGCGCGAAGGTATTTCCGATCAGGATCTCTCGCTGCTGGGCTTTATTCTCAATAGTGGGCGCTCACTTGTCATTGTGGTGAATAAGTGGGATGGCCTGAGTCAGGAAGTGAAAGAGCAGGTGAAAGAAACGCTGGACTTCCGTCTGGGCTTTATCGATTTTGCTCGTGTGCACTTTATCTCTGCCTTGCACGGCAGTGGTGTTGGTAACTTGTTTGAATCAGTACGTGAAGCGTATGACAGCTCCACCCGTCGTGTGGGGACCTCTATGCTGACGCGCATCATGACGATGGCTGTTGAAGATCACCAACCGCCGCTTGTACGCGGTCGTCGTGTGAAGCTGAAATATGCCCACGCCGGTGGTTATAACCCGCCGATTGTGGTGATTCACGGTAATCAGGTGAAAGACCTGCCTGATTCCTACAAGCGTTACTTGATGAACTACTTCCGCAAATCGCTGGACGTAATGGGATCGCCGATTCGTATTCAGTTCAAAGAAGGGGAAAACCCGTATGCGAACAAGCGTAACACCCTGACGCCAACCCAGATGCGTAAACGTAAGCGTCTGATGAAGCACATCAAGAAAAATAAATAATTATCCGTAAGTATTTTATCTGCCATTCCCTCTATGAATGTAGAGGGGTGGCTACCGGAGGAATTCATATGGAACTGCATTGTCCACAATGTCAGCATGTGCTTGATCAGGATAACGGCCATGCGCGTTGCCCATCCTGCGGGGAATTTATTGAAATGAAAGCTCTTTGCCCGGACTGCCATCAACCGTTGCAGGTGTTAAAAGCCTGCGGTGCAGTAGATTACTTCTGTCAGCACGGGCATGGCTTGATATCGAAAAAACGCGTTGAATTCGTGCTGGCTTAATGAACCTTTTTACGCGATTTTTTTACCGGCTGGATGTTTTTTACTTCACTTTCTATCCAGCCGTCTTCCAGACGTGTGGTTAGCATTTCACCCGCTTTAACTTGCTTCACTTTTTTCAGTACATTGCCGTCAGTAGCAGTAGTAACGCTGTATCCACGCGCCAGCGTTGACAGTGGGCTTACGGCTTCGAGGTGCGTTACTGCATTACCGAAACGTTCACGCGTGGCGCTAAGCTGTGCGCGCAGGGTTTCTGCTAAACGATATTCCAGTTGCTGAATGCGCGTTTGCGCGCGATGAATCTTCGGCTGTGGATTTTGCTGATTCAGCCGCTGTGTTAATCGCTGCTGCTGTTGCCCGGCACGCTTAAGTTGATTTTCCAGCGCAAAGCTCATCCGTTTTTGCAGGCGTTCAAGCATGGTTTGCTGGCGTGCCAGCCGGAGCTGCGGATGCTGTTGCTGTAATCGGTGATGAATTTGCGTAAAGCGACGTGTGCGGTTGGCGAGATAATAATCCATCGCCATCTCCAGCCGTTGACGGGTCGATTGCACCTGGCGCAGTAACTCTTGCTGATTACGGCTCACCACTTCGGCGGCAGCCGACGGTGTTGGTGCACGCAGATCGGCAACAAAATCGGCAATGGTCACATCCGTCTCATGCCCGACGGCGCTGACGACCGGAATGCGGCTGGCAAAAATCGCCCGCGCTACGCGTTCGTCGTTAAAACTCCATAAATCTTCCAGCGAACCGCCGCCGCGCCCAACGATCAACACGTCGCACTCATTGCGCTGATTCGCCAGTTCAATGGCGCGAACAATTTGCCCCGGCGCGTCATCGCCCTGAACGGCGGTGGGGTAGATGATCACCGGCAGAGAAGGATCGCGACGTTTTAACACATGCAAAATATCATGTAGCGCAGCACCGGTTTTTGAGGTGATCACACCAACGCAATGCGCAGGGGAGGGAAGTGGTTTTTTGTATTGCAGATCGAACAATCCTTCAGCCTGCAACTTCGCTTTGAGCTGTTCGTACTTCTGTTGCAGCAGCCCTTCACCGGCCGGCTGCATACTCTCAACGATTATCTGGTAGTCGCCGCGCGGCTCGTAGAGCGTAATATTGGCGCGAACTAAAACTTGTTGCCCATGCTGTGGGCGGAAGGTCACCCGGCGGTTGCTGTTGCGGAACATCGCGCAGCGTACCTGGGCGGTGTCGTCTTTGAGTGTAAAGTACCAGTGACCGGAAGCCGGTTGTGTGAAATTAGAGATTTCGCCGCTGATCCAAACCTGTCCCATCTCATGCTCAAGCAGCAGACGAACCGTTTGATTCAGGCGACTAACGGTAAAAATTGCAGGGGATTGAGAAGGTAACATGTGAGCGAGATCAAATTCTAAATCAGCAGGTTATTCAGTCGATAGTAACCCGCCCTTCGGGGATAGCAAGCATTTTTTGCAAAAAGGGGTAGATGCAATCGGTTACGCTCTGTATAATGCCGCGGCAATATTTATTAACCACTCTGGTCGAGATATTGCCCATGCTACGTATCGCTAAAGAAGCTCTGACGTTTGACGACGTTCTCCTCGTTCCTGCTCATTCTACCGTTCTGCCGAATACTGCTGACCTCAGCACCCAGCTGACGAAAACTATTCGTCTGAATATCCCTATGCTTTCCGCAGCAATGGATACCGTAACGGAAGCGCGCCTGGCTATTGCTCTGGCTCAGGAAGGCGGTATCGGCTTTATCCACAAAAACATGTCCATTGAACGCCAGGCAGAAGAAGTTCGCCGTGTGAAAAAACACGAATCTGGTGTGGTGACTGATCCGCAGACTGTTCTGCCAACCACGACGCTGCGCGAAGTGAAAGAACTGACCGAGCGTAACGGTTTTGCGGGCTATCCGGTCGTTACCGAAGAAAACGAACTGGTGGGTATTATCACCGGTCGTGACGTGCGTTTTGTTACCGACCTGAACCAGCCGGTTAGCGTTTACATGACGCCGAAAGAGCGTCTGGTCACCGTGCGTGAAGGTGAAGCCCGTGAAGTGGTGCTGGCAAAAATGCACGAAAAACGCGTTGAAAAAGCGCTGGTGGTTGATGACGAATTCCACCTGATCGGCATGATCACCGTGAAAGATTTCCAGAAAGCGGAACGTAAACCGAACGCCTGTAAAGACGAGCAAGGCCGTCTGCGTGTTGGTGCTGCAGTTGGCGCAGGTGCGGGTAACGAAGAGCGTGTTGACGCGCTGGTTGCCGCTGGCGTTGACGTTCTGCTGATCGACTCCTCCCACGGTCACTCAGAAGGCGTTTTGCAGCGTATCCGTGAAACCCGTGCTAAATATCCGGATCTGCAAATCATCGGCGGCAACGTGGCAACAGCTGCAGGTGCACGCGCTCTGGCAGAAGCTGGTTGCAGCGCGGTTAAAGTCGGTATCGGCCCTGGCTCTATCTGTACGACTCGTATCGTGACTGGCGTAGGTGTTCCGCAGATCACTGCCGTTGCTGACGCAGTTGAAGCCCTGGAAGGCACCGGTATTCCGGTTATCGCAGATGGTGGTATTCGCTTCTCCGGCGACATCGCCAAAGCTATCGCCGCTGGCGCAAGCGCGGTGATGGTAGGTTCCATGCTGGCGGGTACTGAAGAATCTCCGGGTGAAATCGAACTCTACCAGGGCCGTTCTTACAAATCTTACCGTGGTATGGGTTCCCTGGGCGCGATGTCCAAAGGTTCCTCTGACCGTTATTTCCAGAGCGATAACGCTGCCGACAAACTGGTGCCGGAAGGTATCGAAGGTCGCGTAGCTTATAAAGGTCGCCTGAAAGAGATCATTCACCAGCAGATGGGCGGCCTGCGCTCCTGTATGGGTCTGACCGGCTGTGGTACTATCGACGAACTGCGTACTAAAGCGGAGTTTGTACGTATCAGCGGTGCGGGCATTCAGGAAAGCCACGTTCACGACGTGACCATTACTAAAGAGTCCCCGAACTACCGTCTGGGCTCCTGATTCTCTTCGCCCGACTTCATGTCGGGCGATTTATATTATCTGTTTCACTTGCCTCGGAATAAGCGTCAATGACGGAAAACATTCATAAGCATCGCATCCTCATTCTGGACTTCGGTTCTCAGTACACTCAACTGGTTGCGCGCCGCGTGCGTGAGCTGGGTGTTTACTGCGAACTGTGGGCGTGGGATGTGACAGAAGCACAAATTCGTGACTTCAATCCAAGCGGCATTATTCTTTCCGGCGGCCCGGAAAGTACTACTGAAGAAAACAGTCCGCGTGCGCCGCAGTATGTCTTTGAAGCAGGCGTACCGGTATTCGGCGTTTGCTATGGCATGCAGACCATGGCAATGCAGTTGGGCGGTCACGTTGAAGCCTCTAACGAACGTGAATTTGGCTACGCGCAGGTTGAAGTCGTAAACGACAGCGCACTGGTTCGCGGTATCGAAGATGCGCTGACCGCAGACGGTAAACCGCTGCTCGATGTCTGGATGAGCCACGGCGATAAAGTTACCGCTATCCCGTCCGACTTCGTCACCGTAGCCAGCACCGAAAGCTGCCCGTTTGCCATTATGGCTAACGAAGAAAAACGCTTCTATGGCGTACAGTTCCACCCGGAAGTGACTCACACCCGCCAGGGTATGCGCATGCTGGAGCGTTTTGTGCGTGATATCTGCCAGTGTGAAGCCCTGTGGACGCCAGCGAAAATTATCGACGATGCTGTAGCTCGCATCCGCGAGCAGGTAGGCGACGATAAAGTCATCCTCGGCCTCTCTGGTGGTGTGGATTCCTCCGTAACCGCAATGCTGCTGCACCGCGCTATCGGTAAAAACCTGACTTGCGTATTCGTCGACAACGGCCTGCTGCGTCTCAACGAAGCAGAGCAGGTTCTGGATATGTTTGGCGATCACTTTGGTCTTAACATTGTTCACGTACCGGCAGAAGATCGCTTCCTGTCAGCGCTGGCTGGCGAAAACGATCCGGAAGCAAAACGTAAAATCATCGGTCGCGTTTTCGTTGAAGTATTCGATGAAGAAGCGCTGAAACTGGAAGACGTGAAGTGGCTGGCACAGGGCACCATCTACCCTGACGTTATCGAATCTGCGGCGTCTGCAACCGGTAAAGCACACGTCATCAAATCTCACCACAACGTGGGCGGCCTGCCGAAAGAGATGAAGATGGGCCTGGTTGAACCGCTGAAAGAGCTGTTCAAAGACGAAGTGCGTAAGATTGGTCTGGAGCTGGGTCTACCGTACGACATGCTGTACCGTCACCCGTTCCCGGGACCAGGCCTTGGCGTTCGTGTTCTGGGTGAAGTGAAGAAAGAGTACTGTGACCTGCTGCGCCGTGCTGACGCCATCTTCATTGAAGAACTGCGTAAAGCGGATCTGTACGACAAAGTCAGCCAGGCGTTCACCGTCTTCCTGCCAGTACGTTCCGTTGGCGTAATGGGCGATGGTCGTAAGTATGACTGGGTTGTCTCTCTGCGTGCTGTCGAAACCATCGACTTTATGACCGCACACTGGGCGCATCTGCCGTACGATTTCCTCGGTCGCGTTTCCAACCGCATTATCAATGAAGTGAACGGTATTTCCCGCGTGGTGTATGACATCAGCGGCAAGCCGCCAGCTACCATTGAGTGGGAATGATTTGACCCTGCACTATGAATGAACAAAACCCTCTGTTACTACAGAGGGTTTTTTATCTTCAAGAATCATAGGCTTGAAGTTAGTAACATCGATTAATTAAACCAGCTGTCCGATTTGTTCTCTTCTGCTTTGCCCACGCTTTTCATCAGATCGCGACCGCCTTCAGTCATATTTCTGTTGGCGTCAGCTTCAGATTGCACCACATCGGTTTGCGCAGCTTTGTGCTTCAGTTCCTGATCGATAAATTCGTTTTCGCGCTTAACGCGGGCTTCTTCTTTCGCCAGCGCCAGTTTTTGTTTCTGAATCTCTAAGCTGCGTAGCTCATCTTCATAACTTTGATCGCGTTTTTTGTCCGCAGTGGCTTCGGCGTCCAGTTTATCCTGACGAGCTTTCTTATTTGCCGCTGCCGTTGCCGCTCTTTTGTTAGCGGCGGCCTGGGCATTTGCGCGACGTTGCTTCTCTTGCTGGATTTCCCTGTTGCGCTCCGCGACCCATTCGTCATGCTGCCTTTGCTCTTCATTTTTACCTTGCTGTTCCGCTTCTGCGACAGCAGAGAGTTGATCCTGCAATGATGAGGCGATAGCCGGATAGCTTAAGGAGGCTAAGATGGCGCAAAGAAAAACTTTCTTCATGACTCCTCCTGATTATTAGCTCTTTTCAGGACATTTGGTATTTGGCTGAATACGCGTTTCGTTATACGTCGTGGTAATAACAACGGCTAAACCTGTCGTAAACTGGCACTCTTTACCCACCTGAGTAGAGGTATACACTTTGGTGCCTTCCTTATACGTTAAAGAAACACCTTCCACTAAGGTTTTATCATTCACCATAGAACCCGCTGCCGCGCCTACAGCTCCGCCGCCAACTGCACCTGCCGTCGTTCCGGAATTGCTGCCAGACCCGACGTTGTGGCCGATAACACCGCCAGCGACTGCGCCAATAAGCGCGCCGAAGGCTTGTGCGTTCCGTTTATTTTGGGAGTTGTCTACGGCAACTTTTGCGGGAAGAATGGAAATAATATTAACGGTTTTAGTTTCTTGTTTGGTATTCAGTTGATCGGTTTGATAAACATCGGCGGCATGATCGTCAGCATTTGACTGGCATCCTGCCAGAGTGAATGACGCTAACATTGTCACAGGCAGAAGACATTTTTTAAATTTCATCACTATTCCTTGTTATACACATTACGAAAAATAAGACATTTAAGATCATCAAAAGAGGAAAGTAAATGTATTGCGTATAAAGGGATAGATTAAATTTATTAAAATTCACGCAGGGAATAATTTATAAAAATATATCATTACAACATATATATTAATTTTATATTTATTTCGCAGCCAAACAGGATAAACATCAGTCAGGACAAAGACGTAAAATTTAAGATGAAAGAATATCTGCCGCTTTGATAATCCCAAAGAGCAAAAGCATCCGACAGCGAAGTGCCGTTATGTTCTGTGAAAGTGGAGAAGGTAACCGCTAACGTTGTACCGGTGATTCGACGGAGAGTGTGGATTGCTGAGCTTCTTTTTTGCTCTGATGGTGCTGCCAGGCACCGACGGACGAGTAGATAAAACGGCCAAAGAAGAAGATAAAGCTGATGAGCAGTACGATACGGGTCATGCGACTGTTAAATCGGTGTCGTTTTCGCATACTGGTTGCCTGACTCACAAAAGGTTCCTTGAAGTATGTCCCACGCTGTGGACGGTACTTACATTAAGGCACAACAGGACAAAATGGTCAATTCTTCGTTATGTAAAAAAGCGTCAGTGGATACATATTTTAATGTTATGGAAGTTAATTTAATTATTTACAATGATGATGTAATAATGATGAATTAACATGATAAACGTAATAATTCATTAATCAGGGTTATTTTGTTTGATATATATCAATTGGAACTTTCATATGACACTTAGAATCAATGCTCTCTATAGTGATGAATAATCATCATTCGAAGTCAGGTGGGATGCCTGTCTGAATACACCTCCTTCAGGATGTGGGGGATTCTGCTGAGCATCTATGAAACTGAATGCAACTTATATAAAAATACGTGATAAATGGTGGGGGCTTCCGCTGTTCCTGCCTTCTTTAATCTTGCCCATTTTCGCCCACATTAATACTTTCGCGCATATTTCTTCCGGTGAGGTTTTTCTCTTTTATCTGCCTTTGGCACTGATGATCAGCATGATGATGTTTTTCAGCTGGGCGGCATTGCCAGGGATCGCCTTAGGGATTTTTGTCCGCAAATATGCAGAGCTTGGTTTTTACGAAACGCTCTCATTAACGGCTAATTTTATTATCATTATCATTCTCTGTTGGGGCGGTTACAGGGTCTTTACTCCCCGCCGTAACAACGTTTCACATGGTGATACCCGTTTAATTTCCCAGCGTATATTCTGGCAGATTGTGTTTCCTGCAACGCTGTTTCTGATACTTTTCCAGTTTGCTGCGTTTGTAGGATTACTGGCGAGCAGAGAAAATCTGGTCGGCGTCATGCCTTTTAACCTCGGGACCTTAATCAATTATCAGGCCTTACTGGTGGGTAATCTGATCGGTGTCCCGCTGTGCTACTTCATCATTCGGGTAGTGCGAAATCCATTTTATTTACGTAGCTATTATTCGCAATTAAAACAGCAGGTTGATGTCAAAGTCACCAAAAAAGAGTTCGCACTCTGGCTACTGGCATTAGGTGCTTTACTGTTGCTGTTATGCATGCCGTTAAATGAAAAAAGCACAATTTTTAGCACCAATTATACCTTGTCATTATTGCTGCCCCTGATGATGTGGGGAGCGATGCGCTATGGTTATAAGCTGATTTCGCTGCTCTGGGCGGTCGTGTTGATGATCAGCATCCACAGCTATCAAAATTACATTCCCATTTATCCTGGCTATACCACGCAGCTGACCATAACCTCCTCCAGTTATCTGGTATTCTCTTTTATTGTCAATTATATGGCTGTACTGGCAACCCGTCAGAGAACGGTAGTCAGACGCATTCAGCGGCTTGCGTATGTGGACCCGGTGGTTCATCTGCCAAATGTTCGCGCCCTGAATCGCGCGTTGCGTGATGCCCCCTGGTCTGCGCTTTGTTATTTACGCATCCCTGGCATGGAAATGCTGGTTAAAAACTATGGCATCATGCTGCGGATTCAATACAAGCAAAAACTTTCTCACTGGTTGTCACCCTTGCTGGAACCGGGTGAAGATGTTTATCAGCTTTCGGGTAACGATCTCGCGCTGCGACTGAATACAGAATCGCACCAGGAGCGCATTACCGCACTGGATAGCCATCTCAAGCAATTTCGTTTCTTTTGGGATGGCATGCCGATGCAACCGCAGATTGGCGTCAGTTACTGCTATGTGCGCTCGCCAGTGAATCATATCTACCTGCTGCTGGGAGAGCTAAATACGGTCGCCGAACTTTCCATCGTGACCAACGCCCCGGAAAATATGCAGCGTCGCGGGGCAATGTATTTGCAACGCGAATTGAAAGATAAAGTCGCGATGATGAATCGACTACAGCAGGCGCTGGAACACAACCATTTTTTCCTGATGGCCCAGCCGATTACCGGTATGCGTGGTGATGTTTACCATGAAATTCTTCTGCGCATGAAAGGTGAGAATGATGAACTGATCGGCCCCGATAGCTTCTTGCCGGTCGCGCACGAATTTGGTTTATCGTCGAGTATCGACATGTGGGTCATTGAGCATACGCTGCAATTTATGGCTGAAAACAGAGCGAAGATGCCCGCTCACCGTTTTGCTATTAATCTGTCTCCAACCTCGGTATGTCAGGCTCGTTTTCCTGTTGAAGTCAGTCAGTTGCTGGATAAATATCAGATTGAAGCGTGGCAACTTATTTTTGAAGTCACCGAAAGTAATGCTCTGACCAATGTTAAGCAGGCGCAAATCACCTTGCAGCATCTTCAGGAATTAGGCTGCCAGATTGCGATTGATGATTTCGGCACCGGCTACGCCAGCTATGCGCGGCTTAAAAATGTGAATGCCGATCTGCTTAAAATTGACGGCAGTTTTATCCGCAATATTGTGTCAAATAGTCTGGATTATCAGATAGTGGCATCGATTTGCCACCTGGCGCGAATGAAGAAAATGCGGGTAGTGGCAGAGTACGTTGAAAACGAAGAGATCCGCGAGGCGGTGCTCTCTTTGGGGATCGATTATATGCAGGGTTATCTTATTGGTAAGCCGCAGCCGTTAATTGATACGTTGAATGAAATCGAACCCATTCGCGAAAGTGCCTGAATAATGCGGGCCGACATTTCTCGTCGGCCCGCAAAGCATTAAGCGGCGATTTCAGGTGTACTTTCTTCTTCAATTTTCAACCGCCAGCCAGCCACGCCTTCCCAGTATTCTTGCTCCTTTTCCAGATCAAGCAGTACCAACGCATTCTGACTAAACCAGTCATGCGGGAAACGCAGTGTCCAGTGACTGTCATCAGTAATCAGTGTCAATGTTGGCGGTGTGGTGGTTGCCTGACGTTGATTGTTGAGTAATACGCCAAGGCGCAATAGCTGAATCAGTGGCAGGAACTGTTTCTTCTTAAACAAGGTAAAGCGCGGCAGATCGTCGAGTTTAATCGCTTTACGGTGATAGCGCACCAGTGTCGCCATCATCAGCTGCTGTTCCTGATTAAAACCCGGCAAGTCGCTGTTTTGTAGAATATAAGCGGAGTGACGATGCAAACCGCTGTGGTTGATATTCAACCCGACCTCATGCAGCATGGCGGCCCATCGCAGTAGCGCCTCCAGTTGCGGATGCGCCAGCTTCGGTTGCTGTTCCCGCCACTGTTCGTACATTTGCATAGTGGTATCCAGCACCCGTCGGGCCTGTTCGCTGTCGATGTGATACTGGTTGGCGAGGCTGCTGGCGGTGCGACTACGCACATCCTGATGACGGAAACGTCCTTCCATTTCATACAGTACGCCTTCGCGTAACGCCCCGTCAGAAAGGCGCAGTTCACGGATGGCTAAAGCATCAAACACACCGCATAAAATCGCTAGTCCAGGAACGAAGACTGTTTTCCGCTCTTCGGAAAGACCTGGTAAACTCAGCGATGCGAAATTACGGTGCCGTAAAACTTCTTTTACCAGTTTTTCCAGACGTTCCGGGGTAATTATCCCGTCTTTCTCGCCCATTTCCATTAACACTTCATGGGCGGCTTTTATGGTACCGGAAGCGCCCATTGCCACGTTCCAGCCCTGAATACGAAATTGCCAGGTTAAAGTTTCCAGTTTTTGTGCTGCCGCCATGCGAGCACGCTGAAAATTCTCTTTATTGATGACTCCGCCAGGGAAATAAAGCTGGGCAAAGCTGACACACCCCATCCGGCGGCTTTCAACGAGAATCGGTTCGAAATTTTCACCAATCACCAGTTCTGTAGAACCGCCGCCAATATCAATAACCAGTTTGCGACCTTTTTCCGGTTGGGTATGTTCCACGCCCATAAAAATCAGACGGGCTTCTTCATTACCGGAAATAATTTCAATCGGGTAGGGAATGACCTTTTCTGCACGTTTCAGAAAGTCAGTGGCGTTCAGCGCCTGACGCAGCGTATGGGTACCAACTATACAGACGCTGGCAGGAGAAAACCCTTGTAGCCGTTCGGCAAACAGCGACAGACAGTTTAAACCGCGCGTCATTGCCTCTTCACTCAACATATTATCTGGCCCCAGGCCGTCCGCCAGATGCACCCGCTGTTTCAGGCGGCCAATAATCTGCATGGCACCATCTACCACACGGGCTATGACCATGTGAAAACTGTTTGAACCAAGATCGACCGCAGCAAACTCCTGCGGACGAGGGGATTTATCGTGTATTGGCATAGGGTTATTCAGGTTGTTCGAGTGATTTGATGTAGTCATAAATCGCCAACTGCGCCCGTACTTTGCGGCGATTGCCGCGGGGAACGTAGCGATTACTGAGTTCTTTATCGATATAACGTGCTTTGACCGTATCGCTGAACAATATGTCGATGATGTCCAGCACCCGCTGCTTCAGGCGCGGATCGAGCAGCGGCGTCGCCACTTCAATACGATAATCAATATTGCGCGTCATCCAGTCGGCAGAAGAAAGGTAGACCTTTTTATCGCCGCCATTTTCAAAAATATAAACCCGGTCATGTTCAAGGTAACGGTCAACAATACTGATGGCACGAATGTTGTCGCTAATGCCTTCCAGATTGGGGATCAGCGAACACATTCCGCGAACCAGCAGATTAACCGGTACGCCGGAGCTGGAGGCCGCATACAGACGATCAACCAGGCCTTTATCGACAAGGTTATTTAGCTTCAGGGTGATACCACTGGGCAGCCCTTGCTGCGCGTTGGCGATCTCGCGGTCCACCATTTCATACAACAGGCGGCGGGAGTTTTGCGGCGACACCATTAAATAATCAAATGTCACCGGACGGTATGGGTTTTCAATAAAGTTAAATACCCGCCGTACTTCGTTGGTGATGCGCGCATCGGCGGTCAGCAACGAATAGTCAGTATAAAGACGCGCGGTTTTTTCGTTAAAGTTCCCGGTCCCGATGTGTGCATAACGCACCACTTCACCGTTTTCTTTACGTGAAATCAGAAACAGTTTGGCGTGAATTTTCAGTCCCGGCGCAGAGAAGATAACGTGCACGCCTGCTTCGGTCAGGCGCTTCGCCCAGTGAATGTTGGCTTCTTCGTCAAAACGTGCCTGTAGCTCAACCACCACGGTGACTTTCTTACCGTTGTGTGCGGCGTGGATCATCGAGTCGATGATGCGTGAATCTTTCGCCACGCGGTAAATGTTAATTTTAATCGCCAGTACGCTCGGGTCGAACGAAGCCTGACGCAGCAGTTCCAGCACATGCTCAAAGGTGTGATAAGGATAATAGAGCAACACATCGCGTTCGCGAATGGCATCAAAACCATTGCGGAACTGGGCTTTATCAAACCAAATGTGGCGTAAACGCGGCAGTGGTTTGTTCACCAGATTGGCTTTGCCGACATTGGGGAAATTAATAAAGTCTTTAAAATTATGATAACGACCGCCGGGGACGATGGAGTCGTAGCGGGAAATAGTCAGTTTTTCGCGTAACACTTCAACCAGCGCATTGGGCATATCGCGCTGATAAACAAAACGCACCGGCTCAGCAGTTAAACGCTGCTTGAGACTGGAAGACATCAACTCCATCAGGCTGGCTTCCATCTCATGCACTAAATCGTATTCGGCATCGCGGGTCATCTTCATTGAATAGGCATTCAGCGCGTCATAATCAAAGAAGCCTTTGAAAATATCATCAAGGCAGTAACGCAGAATGTTATCCAGAAGAATCATCGGCTTGCGTCGACGCGGCGCTTCTGGCGGTAAATTCACAAAGCGCGGCACTTTATCTGATGGGATCTCCAGAAGCGCGTAACGGATGGTATCGCCACGGATAATTTCCACCGCCAGATAGGTGTAATCATCTTTCAGGAACTGCACTAAGTCAGTGTCAGGATTGATTAAAATCGGCGTAATGTGCTGACGCAGATACTGCTTAAAATAATGACGAAGCCAGTTTTGTTGATTGACGGAGAGCTGGCGTTCATTAATCAGGAAGATCTGGTTGCGCGCCATCTCCAGCAATAGCTCGTTGTAGAGGCCGTCGAATTCCTGATCGGCTTTCAGCACCCGGGACTGAATTTTGCCCAGTAAATGGCGGGAATGAGAGTTGGAGCCTTGTTCTTCGCTAATAATGATGCGTCGCTTCAGTTCAGCGAAGCGGACTTTATAGAACTCATCAAGGTTATTGGAATAGATCCCCAGGAAACGCATCCTTTCAATCAGCGGGTTAGATTTGTCCGCCGCTTCCTGAAGCACGCGTTCATTGAACGATAACCAACTGAGCTCTTTTTCGATGTATAGCTTTTCCTGACCCATTACCACTTTTACTCCGTTTTATTCACGGGACACTGCCTGGATATTATGGCGAGCAATATTGGCAGATGTCCAACTATGCCAGAAAAGGGGGAAAAAAACTGCTGGAGCTTGCGATTTACAGGTGAATTGAAAAACGCCAGCGGCAGAGCTGGCGCTTTAACTACGGGGGCATTACTCGTCGGCAGCGTAGCCCTGCGGCGGCAGACGTTGACCATCCAGCCACGCGGCGTTTTCGTGCATTTTCAGACGACCATCGGCAAACCAGCTAATCACCAGTGGATAAATGGCGTGTTCCTGGGTTTGCACGCGGGCGGTGACGTCATCTTCCGTATCACCAGCAAATACCGGGACTTTCGCCTGTAAAATAACCGGGCCACCGTCCAGTTCATCGGTGACGAAATGCACCGATGTACCGTGCTCTTCATCGCCATTTTCCAGCGCCTGACGATGGGTGTGTAATCCGGGATATTTCGGCAGCAGAGAAGGGTGAATGTTCAGCAAACGCCCGGCATAGTGGGAGACAAACGCCGGGCTGAGAATGCGCATAAAACCAGCCAGCACGACCACATCGGGTGCGTACATGTCGATTTCATGAATCAACTCCCGGTCATAGGCTTCACGACTGTCAAACGCGCTGGCGATGAGCGTATGCGTTGCAATACCTGCCTGGCGGGCGCGTTCAAGGCCGAACGCGTCGGCCTTATTGCTGAAAACTGCCCGTACGGTGCCTTTAATTTTGTTGGTTTTACAGGCGTCAATAATTGCCTGTAAATTACTTCCGTTGCCGGAAATAAGCACCACAATATTCATTATTCGATAACCACGCGTTGTTCGGAATCAGAGGCTTTGATGATACCGATTTTCCACGCGTTTTCACCGTTGGCATTGAGCAGGGCGAGGGCTTTGTCCACTTCCGGAGCAGGCAGGGCGATAATCATCCCGACGCCGCAGTTGAAGGTGCGATACATTTCATGGCGCTCAACGTTACCTGCCGTTTGCAGCCAGTTGAACACTTCCGGCCACTGCCAGGAAGATTCATCAATCACTGCCTGGGTATTATCTGGCAATACGCGCGGAATGTTTTCCCAGAAGCCGCCGCCGGTCAGGTGCGCAATGGCATGCACATCGACCTTTTCAATCAACTCCAGCACTGACTTCACGTAAATGCGGGTCGGTGCCAGCAGATGATCGGCTAATGGCTTACCATCAAGTTCGGTGGTTTGCGGATCACAACCGCTGACTTCAAGAATTTTGCGCACCAGCGAATAGCCGTTCGAGTGCGGACCGCTGGAACCGAGTGCAATCAGCACATCGCCGTCGCTGACTTTAGAGCCGTCGATGATTTCTGATTTTTCTACCACGCCCACGCAGAAACCCGCGACATCGTAATCCTCACCGTGATACATCCCCGGCATTTCTGCCGTTTCGCCACCCACCAGAGAACAGCCCGATTGCAGACAACCTTCCGCAATGCCGCTGATCACCGCTGAAGCGGTATCAACATCCAGTTTTCCGGTTGCGTAATAGTCGAGGAAAAACAGCGGTTCCGCACCTTGCACCACCAGGTCATTAACGCACATGGCGACCAGATCAATACCAATGGTGTCGTGACGTTTTAAGTCCATTGCCAGACGCAGCTTGGTACCTACGCCGTCAGTGCCGGAAACCAGCACGGGTTCACGATATTTTTGCGGCAATGCACACAGCGCACCGAAGCCGCCCAGACCGCCCATCACTTCCGGACGACGCGTTTTCTTCACTACGCCTTTGATTCTTCCAACCAGAGCATTACCCGCGTCAATATCAACACCGGCATCTTTGTAGCTAAGAGAGGTTTTATCGGTCACTGCTTGGGTCCCCACGCGTTACTTGCGGTAGAAAAATAAAATTCGGCGCAATTCTAACAGGGAAAGCAAACGTTTGCGAGACTGCTTTACACAACCTTTTTGCACGTCTTTTCCCCAAGCGCGCGGCGAAAGAAGACTTGTGCCAGGGCAAAGGTTAGTTTTCGGATGGAATAATCTTCTTTCATAACCATTTGAATATAAAATAACTTTATCTCAAACCGTTATCATTTTGACTAAAGTCAACGAAAATAATATTGCCGCCTTGAAGAAAGGAGGTATAATCCGTCGATTTTTTTTGTGGCTGCCCCTCAAAGGAGAAAGAGTATGAAGATCGTGGAAGTCAAACACCCACTCGTCAAACACAAGCTGGGACTGATGCGTGAGCAAGATATCAGCACCAAGCGCTTTCGCGAACTCGCTTCCGAAGTGGGTAGCCTGCTGACTTACGAAGCGACCGCCGACCTCGAAACGGAAAAAGTAACTATCGAAGGCTGGAACGGCCCGGTAGAAATCGACCAGATCAAAGGTAAGAAAATTACCGTTGTGCCAATTCTGCGTGCGGGTCTTGGTATGATGGACGGTGTGCTGGAAAACGTTCCGAGCGCGCGCATCAGCGTTGTCGGTATGTACCGTAATGAAGAAACGCTGGAGCCGGTACCGTACTTCCAGAAACTGGTTTCTAACATCGATGAGCGTATGGCGCTGATCGTTGACCCAATGCTGGCAACCGGTGGTTCCGTTATCGCGACCATCGACCTGCTGAAAAAAGCAGGCTGCAGCAGCATCAAAGTTCTGGTGCTGGTAGCTGCGCCAGAAGGTATCGCTGCGCTGGAAAAAGCGCACCCGGACGTTGAACTGTATACCGCATCGATTGATCAGGGACTGAACGAACACGGATACATTATTCCGGGCCTCGGCGATGCCGGTGACAAAATCTTTGGTACGAAATAAAGAATAAAAATAATTAAAGCCGACTTTATGAGTCGGCTTTTTTTTGAGTAAAGCGCCTATAACACATAATACAGAGGATAATACTATGACGCGCCGTGCTATCGGGGTGAGTGAAAGACCGCCACTTTTACAGACAATCCCGCTTAGTTTGCAACATTTGTTCGCCATGTTTGGTGCAACCGTCCTGGTGCCCGTCTTATTTCATATTAACCCGGCGACTGTACTGTTATTTAACGGTATTGGAACGCTGCTGTATCTCTTCATCTGTAAAGGGAAAATTCCGGCTTATCTTGGTTCCAGCTTTGCCTTTATTTCACCGGTATTGTTACTGTTGCCGTTAGGGTATGAAGTCGCGCTGGGCGGCTTTATTATGTGCGGCGTGCTGTTCTGCCTGGTTTCTTTTATCGTGAAGAAAGCGGGGACCGGCTGGCTGGACGTGCTGTTTCCACCTGCGGCAATGGGCGCAATCGTTGCCGTCATCGGTCTGGAGCTGGCGGGCGTAGCTGCCGGTATGGCGGGTTTACTCCCGGCTGAAGGGCAAACGCCAGACTCCAAAACCATCATCATCTCTATTACCACCCTGGCGGTCACGGTTTTAGGTTCCGTGCTGTTCCGTGGTTTCCTGGCAATTATCCCGATTTTAATTGGCGTGCTGGTGGGGTACGCGCTCTCTTTCGCAATGGGAATTGTCGATACCACGCCGATTATTAATGCTCACTGGTTTGCGCTGCCAACCCTCTATACGCCGCGCTTCGAGTGGTTTGCCATTCTGACTATTCTGCCAGCGGCGTTAGTGGTTATTGCCGAACACGTAGGGCACCTGGTAGTAACGGCTAATATCGTCAAAAAAGATCTGCTGCGCGATCCAGGTCTGCACCGTTCGATGTTTGCTAACGGCCTGTCGACCGTGATCTCCGGCTTCTTTGGCTCTACGCCAAATACCACTTACGGAGAAAACATTGGCGTGATGGCGATCACCCGTGTTTACAGTACCTGGGTTATCGGCGGGGCGGCGATTTTCGCTATCCTGCTTTCCTGCGTCGGTAAACTGGCTGCCGCTATCCAGATGATCCCATTGCCGGTGATGGGCGGCGTTTCGCTGCTGCTTTATGGTGTCATCGGTGCTTCCGGTATTCGTGTTTTGATCGAATCGAAAGTGGATTACAACAAAGCACAGAACCTGATCCTGACTTCCGTGATTTTGATCATCGGCGTCAGTGGCGCGAAGGTAAACATCGGCGCGGCGGAGTTGAAAGGTATGGCGCTGGCGACCATCGTCGGTATCGGCTTAAGTTTGATTTTCAAACTGATCAGTGTGCTGCGCCCTGAAGAAGTGGTGCTGGACGCAGAAGACGCGGATATAACAGACAAATAATGTACCGACCGGGCAGTGTTGCTGCCCGGTTCAAACATCATGGGATTCTGTGGTAAACTTCTCGCGATTTTGTGAAATCCTGGTTGAGGTATCTCTGAACACACCGGCACAGCTCTCTTTGCCACTTTATCTTCCTGACGACGAAACCTTTGCAAGTTTCTGGCCGGGGGATAACTCCTCTTTACTGGCCGCGCTGCAAAACGTGCTGCGTCAGGAACATAGCGGTTACATCTATCTCTGGGCACGCGAAGGCGCGGGGCGCAGCCATCTGCTGCACGCGGCTTGCGCGGAATTGTCGCAGCGTGGCGATGCGGTGGGCTATGTCCCGCTGGATAAACGCACCTGGTTTGTTCCGGAAGTGCTCGACGGTATGGAGCATTTGTCGCTGGTCTGTATCGACAACATTGAGTGTATTGCAGGCGATGAGTTGTGGGAGATGGCGATTTTCGATCTCTACAATCGAATTCTGGAATCGGGCAAAACACGGTTGTTGATCACCGGCGATCGTCCACCGCGGCAGTTGAATCTGGGATTACCGGATCTCGCGTCGCGACTCGACTGGGGGCAGATCTACAAATTGCAGCCACTTTCTGATGAAGATAAGTTGCAGGCGCTACAGTTACGCGCGCGTTTGCGTGGTTTTGAACTGCCGGAAGATGTGGGGCGTTTCTTGCTGAAGCGGCTCGACAGAGAAATGCGCACGCTATTTATGACGTTGGATCAGTTGGATCGTGCGTCGATTACCGCGCAACGTAAATTGACCATTCCGTTTGTGAAAGAAATTCTGAAGTTGTAGATAAGGTGTTTATTGTCGGATGCGGCGCGAACGCCTTATCCGAACTACGCGAAGTTAATCCATAATATTCGTAGGCCGGATAAGACGTGGCAAGCGTCGCATCCGGCAATGTGCTTCAACTAGCGATGGAGCACATCTTAACCCACGATTTCCAGTACCTGCTCCGGTGGACGACCAATCCGCGCTTTGCCATTCGCGACCACAATCGGGCGCTCCATCAGCTTCGGATTATCCACCATTGCCTGAATCAGCGCCTCTTCGCTAAGCGAACTGTCAGCCAGGTTCAGTTCTTTATAAAGATCCTCTTTCTGGCGCATCAATTCACGGGCGCTATTCATCCCCAGCATTTTCAGCAAATCGCGCAGCGTTGCCGCATCGGCGGGTGTCTCAAGGTAGAGCACCACTTCTGGCTCCACGCCGTTTTCTTTCAGCAGGTTCAGCGTTTCCCGGCTCTTTGAACAGCGTGGGTTATGGTAGATTTTTACCTGTTTGGTCATTGTTCTTCCTTTAATGCGAATTACATCTTGGTATAAGGCTTAAAGCGTTCCTGCAGCTGGCGCAACTGGTCGATGCGCGCATCGTAACGCGCTTGTTGCAGGCTGCCTAATTTCACCTGCGAACTGGCGCTACTCAACAGCGAAATGGCCTGATCGAGTCGTCCGGCGAGCGCATAACCTTCTGCTCGCGCAGCCAGCTCCTGATCGCGGTTATTTAGCGCGGCTTCCGCCTGTGCCAGCAAATCCCAGCCGTTGCTGTCATCTTTATTATTAAAGGTGTAGCGATTAAGAATATTGGCCGCTTCTTGTGGTTGACCGCCTTGTAGATAAGCGTTCGCCAGGTTGAGCTGCAACACAGGATTGGTGCGCAAATCGCGGGCATTTTTCAGACGATTGATCGCCTCATTGGCTTTGTTTTGCCCAAGATCGATATCGGTAGCCAGATCGAGATACCATGCGTTGCCAGGTTCTGCCGCCAGTAACGGTTGCAGCGTTTTTCGCGCCTCGTCGTATTTATTGGCTTCCATCGCCTGTAAAGCACGACCATATTGTGCTGCTCGTTGCTGACGAACGTTTCCTTTCGCCCATTCATCCAGCAAATCACTGGTGAGCTGGTTACGTCCGGAATTATACATCCCCAGTGTGCGCGCTTTCGCCAGATAGAAATCTTCCGACGACTGCACCACCATCGGGCGCATCTGATTAGCACGGTTGCGGGCATCTGCCAGACGACTTTCCGGCAACGGGTGAGTCAATAAAATTTCCGGCGGACGCGAGGAGTAACGCGCCTGATCGAGTAATTTTTCGAGGAAGGTCGGCATCGCCTGCGGATCGAATCCTGAGCGTTGCAGCACCTGAATACCAATGCGGTCCGCTTCCTGTTCATTTTGCTGGGTGAAACTGATCATCCCCTGACGCGTTCCCGCCAGTGTACCGGTCAGCGCCGCCATCCCCGCCTGCGGACTGGCCATCGCCAGTAAAATAGAACCTAACGCGCCGACCCAGGTCAGCGGCGCGCTGCGCTGCTGATCTTCCATCGCTCGCGCCAGGTGACGTTGGGTGACGTGGGAGATTTCGTGCGCCATAACTGAAGCCAGTTGACTTTCGTTATCGGAATAACGGAACAGGGCAGAGTGCAGCACCACGTTGCCGCCAAAGAAAGCAAAGGCGTTAATTTCGTCGTTGTTGATCAGAAAAAAATGAAACGGTGTCTTAACCGAATTGGCATGCGAAACCAGACGCATCCCCAGCGAATTAATATATTGCGTTAACAGCGGGTCATTAATTAACGGCGCGCTGCCGCGTAGCTGGCGGACATAATAGTCGCCCATCTGCATTTCCTGACCAATGGAAAGCGTGCTTCCTGCGGAGGTTCCCATATCCGGCAAGGTGTCTGCGCTGTCGGCAAACGCCGGGGCTACCTGACCAATGGTCATAGCAGCAATGAGGGTTGCAACCAGGTTTTTTTTCAACTGCCTGAACATAACCTCTATCCTGTATTTCTGAAGATAGTCATTTGACCGATACTGTGAAATATCGTTCCCACCGCGCCGCCTTTGAGTGTAACGGCGAAGATTAGCCCACTCAAATGACTTTTCAGTTTCCTGAATCCGTCATAAAAAGCGAAGTCTTTTTTGTGACATTTCGATACAATTGCGGATCGCAATCCCGCTCTTGAGGTTCAGGGAAGGTCTTTATGCTCGAAATGTTGATGCAATGGTATCGCCGCCGTTTTAGCGACCCGGAAGCGATTGCCTTGCTGGTTATTTTAGTTGCCGGATTTGGCATTATCTTTTTCTTTAGTGGCCTGCTTGCTCCGTTGCTGGTGGCTATTGTGCTGGCCTATTTGCTGGAATGGCCAACCGTGCGCCTGCAATCTATTGGCTGCTCCCGCCGCTGGGCGACGTCGATTGTATTGGTGGTTTTCGTCGGTATATTGCTACTGATGGCGTTCGTGGTACTGCCTATCGCCTGGCAACAGGGCATCTACTTAATCCGCGATATGCCGGGGATGCTCAATAAGCTTTCTGACTTTGCCGCCACGTTGCCGCGCCGCTATCCGGCGTTAATGGACGCGGGCATTATTGATGCAATGGCCGAAAATATGCGCAGTCGGATGCTGACCATGGGCGATTCGGTGGTGAAAATTTCCCTCGCCTCGCTGGTCGGTTTGCTGACCATTGCCGTCTATCTGGTGCTGGTGCCATTGATGGTCTTCTTCCTGCTGAAAGACAAAGAGCAGATGCTGAACGCCGTTCGTCGGGTGCTGCCGCGCAACCGTGGACTGGCAGGACAGGTGTGGAAGGAGATGAATCAACAAATCACCAACTATATCCGCGGCAAAGTGCTGGAGATGATCGTGGTGGGGATCGCCACCTGGCTGGGGTTCTTGCTCTTTGGGCTGAACTATTCGCTGCTGCTGGCGGTGCTGGTCGGCTTCTCGGTACTTATTCCGTACATTGGCGCATTTGTGGTGACCATTCCGGTGGTTGGCGTGGCGCTATTCCAGTTTGGTGCAGGCACGGAATTCTGGAGCTGCTTCGCAGTGTATCTGATTATTCAGGCGCTGGACGGCAACCTGTTAGTACCGGTGTTGTTCTCCGAAGCGGTTAACCTGCATCCGCTGGTGATTATTTTATCGGTGGTGATCTTCGGTGGTTTGTGGGGATTCTGGGGCGTATTCTTCGCCATTCCATTGGCGACGCTGATCAAAGCCGTGATCCACGCCTGGCCCGATGGGCAAATAGCGCAAGAATAATCTTCAGCCCGACGAACTGTTTCGCCGGGCTGATTTTTCAGGATTCCTGACGTAAATAAATAGCCCGATAACACATACTCACCAGCACTGCACCGCCGATAATATTACCCAGCATCACCGGGAGCAGATTGGCGGTAATAAAATGGCTTACCGTCAGTGCCGGAAAATTGTCTGCGCTACTGTGCGCCAGTTGCCAGAAGGAGGTAGGGGCGAAATGGCGAATGGCAATGGCGAACGGAATCACAAACAAATTGGCGATACAGTGCTCAAAGCCACTGGCGACAAACAGGGTGATGGGCAAAATCATGGCGACGATTTTGTCGCATAACGAACGCCCGCAATAACTCATCCACAGCGCCAGGCAAACCATCAGATTGCACATAATGCCGAGGCTGACAGATTCAGTAAATGTATGATGCATTTTGCCCTCGGCGCAGTGTAAAACCGCGACTCCCCACATCGCGTTTTCACTCATCACCAGCCCGGAAAACCAGATTAACAAACTGAAACAGGCAATACCTGCCAGATTACCGCAGGCCACCAGAAGTGCGTTAATCAGCCAAGTTCGCCAACTAATAACGCCCCGACTTTTTGCCATCACCGTCATTACCGACGAGGTGAACAGGCTGGTGCCGCAAACCGCCAGCAAAATAAAGCCGAGTGTAAAGCAAAGGCCGCCCACCAGATGGGTTAATGCCTGTGAAGACGGGGCATCGGCGATAACGGAAAGGTAAAAAGTAAATCCGATCGCCATAAACACGCCAGCGGACATCGCCATTAAAAAGACCGACACTTTACTGCGGGCAATTTTATGGGCGGCAATCCGTTCAGCGATTGCCGCTTTTCTGGCGCTCAACTGCAAGTCGAAAGAGAGTTTGTTTCTCATGCATACTCCTGCAAAAGCAGATTACAACACCTCGCGAACCGAGATCCCCAGACGCTGCATTCGTGACAGCAGCGTGGTGCGCTTCATCCCTAATCGTGTCGCCGCGCCACGGGGCCCGGCAACAATGCCATTGGTTTCTCGCAATACCTGAACAATGCGCTGACGTTCTTCTTCGTCATTCTCTGGCGTCGTCGGGTGCAGCAACTGCGCCATTGAACTGCGAAGCGCTGAATCTTCATTTAGCGTCGGCAGTAAACGGCTTTGTCGGACATTAAGATGTAAATTCAGACTGTTACCACGAGTCAACAGTACCGCCCGCTCAATCACGTTTTCCAGCTCGCGCACGTTGCCCGGCCAATCCCACGACATCAACTGGCGTAGCGCCTCGGTCGGGATGGCGTCAATTGCGCGATTCATATGGCGCGCCATTTTTTGCGTGAAATGTTTTGCTAAAAGAGGGATATCTTCCGGACGGTCGCGTAGCGGCGGCAATTCCAGTGGGAAGACATTCAGGCGATAAAAGAGATCGCTGCGAAACTGGCGATCTTCAACCATTTGCCACAAATCACGGTTGGTGGCGGCAATGACTCTGACATTCACCGGGATCGTTCTACTCCCGCCGAGACGCTCAATCTCCCGCTCCTGCAATACGCGCAGCAGTTTAGGCTGAAGTTCTAACGGCAGATCGCCAATTTCATCGAGAAACAACGTGCCGCCATCGGCAATTTCAAAACGACCACGATGGGTATTAATCGCACCAGTAAACGCCCCTTTGTCATGACCGAATAACTCACTTTCCAGAAGACTGGCGGGGATGGCAGCGCAGTTGATTTTGACCAGCGGCTTGTCGCGTCGCGGGCTAAGTTGATGGATCGCTCTGGCGATTACCTCTTTGCCAGTTCCGGTTTCACCGCAAATCAACACCGTACTGTCGCTCTTCGCCACAATATCTACCTGCTGGAGCAGGTCTTCCATTGCCTGGCTTTGATAGATAATGTCACCGACGCCCAGATTCGAAAGGAGCTGCTCGCTAAGCTGGTGGTTTTCTTGCTGCAAACTTTCCTGCAAATCGGTCATGCTACGCCAGGCATCGGCATTGCCAACGGCAATAGCGATGCGATCGGCTATGTGTTGTAGTAGCTGGCAGTTTTCCTCACTAAAGAGAGTGGAAGAGGTATGCGCCAGCAACAATGCACCCGGTGTATGGTTGCCAAAGGTAAGCGGTATAAGGAGCGCAGATTCGCAGCCGTTAGATGCAAGTAAGTGTAATAACGGGTCGCGTTGCCAGAGAAACAGATCATCTGCACGGTGCGTCAAGGTCGGTTGTCGGGTTTGTAGCGTTTGTATCAGCAATACACTGTCGCCAGGCATATTGCGTGGCAGACACGCACAATGTGAGGCAGAAAGATCGCTGCACCACAGGCTGAACTTCTCGTTCTTTCGATGATCGCCCAGTACCATACTGACTGAAGCCAGACCGAAAAAATGATGGATCTCACGGGCGACGTCAGCGATCAGATCGTCGAGATCAAGATGTGACAGCACTGCATTAGTAATATCAACCAGTACCCGATGATGATCGCAATCTTTCTTCAGCAAACGCAGCGCCACCTGCTGTTCTTCATCATTGAGCCATGATTGCAGAACCGGGGTGATAATGCGTGCCAGCCAGTTAAACAGTGTGCAATCCTGGGGAGTAAAACGACTGCCGTGGGTGCGAATAAAGCGTAGCTCCGCCATTCCACTACTGCCGAGAAGGACGGCGTGACGCGAATAATCGACCATCTCGCCCTGATACTCTACTGTTGCCGTCACATCGCTGCCATCATCATGGTAGCGGTAATAGAAGTTGCTTTTGAGAACATGCAGTTCAATAAGTTGTACCGGGCTGAACGGCGGCGGCAGCGGGATGAAGGCGCGTAATAAAGACGCCTTGCCGTGTTTCTGCGCTAACCGCTCCGCGAGCATTCCGTTTACCGCTTCAATTGTTATTCCTTGCGGCGGGGCAAACATCGCCTCGTCTGACATAGCCATCAACAGTCCTTATTAATGAGAAATCCTTCTCACGCAATTTTTCTGGCCATCAGATAGATGGCCGGTTCCTGCACAATTTCATCCAACAGATGAATGAATTGAATGCTACGCGCCTGCCACACAGACGTCGCGTCATCCGCCAGTGGCGCGAATGCCCGGGTCAACAGGGCGGTGTGGCTGGTGTCAATAACAATCTCACCAAAAGTCATCACCCCCAGCATCTTACGTCGGGCTTGCTCCTCTTCGACCAGTGCAAGCCAATCTTCGTATTCCGTCAGTGGGCAGCGGAAGGCGACATTCAGACAATCAATCACGCCAACGTGATGACCGATAGCCAACGAGTAATACATTACCTGGGAGCTGTGTTCCGGCATCTCGTCGCTACTGGCGATAAATTTTTTTCGCAGCGTCCAGAAAACAATTTCCCCGCACTCTTCAGTCATGTAACCCCCGGAGTACGCGAAAGAGTTGCTGAACGATACTATTGAGACGTGGATCGTCGGCATCGCGCAACCAGGTGTTAACCCGATTTCCTGTAGGATCGTCGCTTAAATGGCGCAGGAGCCGATCGCAAATTTCTCGCCCCTGACGATAGCCCGCCAGCCGCCGCGCTTCTCGCTCAATGGCGATACGCTGTGATGGCGGGATCTGCGGCCACAACGGTTGCATAGTCACCCCGGTGGGATCGCGATAATCCACCGCGTGAATCTTCTGTTGCAGCAAACCGAGCGCCACGGCGAAACCGTGAATGGTGGCGGCCGGTGTTGGCGGGCAGCCGGGGATCCAAACATCAATGGGGACAATGGTGTCGCTGCCGCCCCAGACGCTGTAGAGATCGTGGAAAATACCGCCGCCGACACCGCACGCGCCGTAGGAAACACAGATTTTATGATCGGGGGCAGACTCATACGCCCGAAGTGCAGGCATACGCATCGCCCGGGTGACTGCGCCAGTAAATAACAAAATATCGGCGTGACGCGGTGATGAAACAACCTTAATGCCAAAACGTTCTGCGTCGAATACTGGTGTGATGGCGGCAAAAATTTCGATTTCACAGGCGTTGCAGCCGCCGCAATCGACGCGATAAACGTAGGCTGAGCGACGGATATCCTGTAGCAAATGCCGCTTCATCTTTTGCGTTTGCTCGTCCAGCGTGATGGGCTGGCTGACATGTTGTGTAAGCACTGGACTCATAGCTGCTCCTTAGCCACCAGCGGTACATCTGTATCGTCGTTGATCAGCGCCGCGCGTTGTTTGCACTCCGGGCAGACGCTCGCTTGCGCCCGCAACATTTCGTGGTTTTGTGGCGCATTTTGTTGCTGTGCCAACAATTCAGCAGCCAGTGCGACGGTTTTTTGCGGGGCAAACGGGCGTTCGCAACGGCTGCAACGTTGTAGATGGAACGTCGCGCGGGTATAGAGATCGGCTTTATTGGTGACGGTCAGTTCAAAGTTATTGGTAAGCTGGATGGCTCTGGTCGGGCACACTTCTTCACAACGTCCGCAGTAAATACAACGCCCCAGATAGAGCTGCCAGGTGCGCGAATTTTGCTGGTCGTCGGTCTGGATAGTCAGCGCATTTGCCGGACAAGCACAGGCGCAGGCACCACAGGCAATACATTGGCTGGGCATCAGGTCCGGTTTCCCGCGAAAGCCTGGGCTGACCTTCAGTGGCGCGAAGGGATATTTCACCGTCGCGGTTCCGGCGCGCATAATAGTTTTCAGTAACTTCAGCATCTTCTGTCCTTACTTCAGCGGCGAACGGTTACGATCAATGCCGTAGCGTTCGATCTCTTTATACGGCACGGTTTTTGACTGGCGCTTGCGCACATCAACCAGCGTCACACGGTCGGTACAGGAGTAGCAGGGATCAAGGCTACCGATAATCAGCGGTGCGTCAGAAACGGTATTGCCGCGTAGCATGTAACGCAGCACCGGCCAGTTGGCGTAGGTGGCGGCACGACAGCGCCAGCGGAACAATTTTTGGTTATCACCGAGCATGCTCCAGTGCACGTCTTCACCGCGTGGCGCTTCAACAAAGCCGAGCGCGAATGCGTGAGGTTTATAGCTAAAGCCTTCGGTCAGCAGTGGGGTATCCGGCATGTTGTCGAGAGCAAATTCCAGCATTGCCAGCGAATCAAACGTCTCTTTGACACGGACCATCACGCGGGAGAAAACATCGCCGCCGGTGAAGGTAAACAGTGTTTTTGGAATATTGCCGTAGTCGGCGTAGGGGTGATCAAAGCGCAAATCACGGGCAAAACCACTGCCGCGGATCAGCGGCCCTACAGGGCTATAATCACGGGCGATTTGTCGGTCTAGAATGCCAATGCCCTGAGTGCGTTGTTCCATATTCGGCGTGGCAAGCAGCATTTCTACCAGCTCCGACACGTCGGCGCGCATCTCGCGCACCAGTTTCAGCGTTTGCAGACGTTGCTCTTTGAGAATATCGCGGCGAACACCACCAATCAGATTCAGACCGTAGGTTTTACGCGACCCGGTCAGCAATTCCGCCATTGTCATCGACTTTTCCCGCACGCGGAAAAATTGCATAAAGCCGGTATCAAAACCAACAAAATGGCAGGAGAGGCCAAGGTTGAGCAAATGACTGTGTAACCGTTCGACTTCCAGCAGAATCGAGCGAATGGTATGCGCTCGTTGCGGCACCTCAATCCTCAGTGCATTTTCAACCGAGTTGGTATAGGCCACACTGTGGGCAAAACCGCAAATCCCACACACGCGGTCCGATAAGAAGGTCACTTCGTTGTAGCCCATCCGCGTTTCTGCCAGTTTCTCCATGCCGCGATGGACATAAAACAGGCGGTAATCAGCATCGACAATTTGCTCGCCATCCACAAACAAGCGGAAGTGACCCGGTTCATCGGAGGTGATATGCAGCGGGCCGACAGGGATCACCCGCGCATCGCTGTTGCCCTTATTGATAAACGGATACGTTTCGGAATCAGTCGTCGGTTCAGGGCGCAGTCGATAATCCATCGCATCTTTGCGCAGCGGATGCATATCTTCCGGCCAGTCATCGGGCAACACCAGGCGACGCTGATCCGGCAGGCCAACCGGAATCAGCCCGTACATATCGCGAATTTCTCGCTCGCCCCAGACCGCGGCAGGGACGCGCGGTGTGACTGACGGAAACTCCCGACTGTCGGCATCGACCAGTGCCTTCACCACGATCCAGCATTTTTCGGCCCCTTCCATAGAAAGGGCATAATAAACCGCGTAATGACCGTTAAGTGTCCGCTCGTCGTTGCCAAACAGGACCGGAAGCCAGCCATCATGTTGATAATAAAGATACTGTACAACGTCAGGCAGCAGATTGATTTTCACCGTAATGGTGACCTGTTCAGGCGTTTGTCGCTCTTCATCCAGCACCGCGCCGGGGAACTGCGTTTTCAGGGCGGCGAGAATCGCTTCGCCACGATTTGACGATGAATTAACGTTCACTGTGTTTCTCCGAAACAGATGCGGTGCCTGAAGGCAAAAAATCATGCCAGGTGCTACGTTGTGCAGGCAGGTCGTGCGTCCCTGAGAGGACTATAGTGGAAGCGCCCGCCAGGATCCTGATGACAGGTTGTGGAATATGCGTTCCCATCGCCAGCATCATGACCAGCAGAATCACCATTGGCGAGGTGGTCAACCAGCCGAGATCACCCCGGTTAACGGCCTGCGGCGGTTTCGCCATTAACACCCGCGCAGCCATCCGTACCAGGCCCGCCAGCACCAGCGTTAACAGCAATAACAGCAGGACGATAATCAGCAGATGATTACGTGCCAGTCCGGCGGTAACGGTCATAAATTCGCTAAGAAAAATGTTGAAGGGCGGCATCCCTGCCAGCGCCAGCGCACCGCCGCCAAACAGCACGGCGGTAAATGGCATGATTTTGAGCATCCCACAGACGACGTTGAGATCGCGTGTGCCGTACTTGAGCAGTACATTGCCGGAACCGCAGAACAGCAGCGTTTTTACCAGACTGTGGTTTAAGGTGTGCAGCAGCGCGGCAAAAATTCCCAGCGGCCCGCCAATGCCTAACGCCACCGCGACCAGTCCCATGTTCTCCACGCTGGAGTACGCCAGCAGACGCTTAATGTCCCGCTGTACCAGAATGAAAAATGCCGCCACGGCAACCGACAACATGCCGAAGATGAGCAATAACCGGTTGGGGAAATCGCTGCCGATGGCCTGGCAAATAATGATGTAATAGCGAATAAGCACCAACAGCGCGCAGTTCAGCAATACGGCGGAGAGCAGGGCGCTGACCGGACTCGGCGCTTCACTGTGAGCATCTGGCAGCCAGGCGTGCATGGGGAATAGCCCGGTTTTAGTGCCAAAGCCAATTAGCACAAACACAAAGGCCAACAGCATTAATGTTGGGTCAAGCAAGGACGATTGCTTAAGAACCTCGCTCCAGAATATCGCCATTTCTGCCTGCGGCATAACGCTGGCGGCGTTGGCGTATACCAGCACGGTACCGAACAGACCAAAAGCGACACCAACAGTACAAATAATGATGTACTTCCATGCTGCTTCCAGCGATGAACGCTGACCGTAAATGCCTACCAGAAACGCCGAGCTTAAGGTGGTGGCTTCGATCGCCGCCCACATCACAATCAGGTTATTGCTGGTAACAACCAGCAGCATGGTGAACAAAAACAGATGGAAGAAACCGTAGTAATCGCACAGCGTAACGGGTGAAAGCTCGCCGTGTGCCACTTCATGACGCATGTAGCCAATCGAGTAAACACCGGTGAGAAAGCCAATCACACCAAGAATGGCGAGGAACAAACCGCCCAGACCATCAATATGAAGCCACAGTCCCGCAGCGAATATTTCTCCTGCATCAGCGGCAGTTTGGACCACCCAGAGTGCCAGAATCAGCAGCAGTGTGATCCCTAAGCAATGTAATACTGTCACCGTGCGAGTCGCAGAGTGCCCCCGTTTCCGGCAGGCAAAACAGAGCAGCGAAAAAAGCAGCGGCGTGAGCAGGAGTAAAGCGAACATCACAGAATAACTCATCTCATTATCCCTTCAGCGCGGTCAAGTTGTTCACGTCCAGCGTGCCGTGGGTACGCCATATTTTTCTTGCCAGTAACACCATCACAATGACGGCGAAGATGGCGTCGGTAGCGATACCAATTTCCACCAGTTCCGGTGCACGCCAGGCTAGAAGCGCCAGCACCAGATGGGAGCCGTTTTCCATCAGGCAGTAACCAAAAATTTGCCGCAGGATATTGCGCTGGCTAACAATGCACAGCAGGCCAAGCAGAAAATGACCTAACGCCACCGCCAGCGCCGGTTTCAGCCCGGTAGCCATCGGTAGCTTCACGGGCTGAACGACAAATGCGCAAAGCAGGACAATTAACGCCGCGAGCAGTGCCATCATTGCCGGACCGAATAAGGCTTTTTCCGGGATGTTCTGGGGAATATTTCGTGCAGCGTAAGTCATGATTAACGGTACCAGCAGCACTTTGGTGATAAAGGCGCTGGCGGACCAGATCAGCAGTTGCTCTGCGGCGAACAGGCACGAGAGGGTGGCGAAAATAGACACCAGCACCAGCGACTGGCAGGCGTAAAATCCGCATGACAGGCGATAGCTTTTGACGCTAATCACAAACAGCGATGTCAGCATCATCAGTCCCGCTAGATTATTTACGATCATAGAACCGGCCATTCATCATCTCCTTACTGCAACCAGGTCGCGGCGATTACGCTGGAAATCAGCGACATCACAATCAGTACAATCAGCACCAGGCGCATTGACCCTGGCAGCGGTGCGGCATCGGCGACGGCCTCGCTCGGTTTGCCGGGGACGACGCGACCAAACCAGCGAATAAACCAGGCGAAACTGGCGACCGATTCAATCATCAGCAGAATCATGGCGGGCAGCAGGATCCAGTACTCCACTGACAACGCAAAACCGGCGGCAAAAAGCGGGAATTTACTGAAGAAGCCGTTGAACGGCGGTACGCCGGTAATCGCCAGCGCTGCCACGCAGAAACCCACGCCTGGCAACGGCAGGGTGTGCAATACGCCACGCAGACGCGGCAACAAGCGCGTGCCGCAGCTGTAACTCAGCGCACCTGCTACAAGGAAAAACAGGCTTTTAGCGAACGCGTGGTTGACGATGTAGGCGATGCTACCCTCCAGCGCCAGCCGCGAGCCGAAGATGGAGAGCGACAAGCCGAAGAACATCCAGCCAAGTTGAGTGATGGTCGACCAGGCCAGCAACCGCTTCATATCCTGCTGTGGCAAATACATCAGAAATCCATAAAGAATGGTGACCAGCGCCATGACCATGCCAACGCCGCCAATCACATGCGGGATATTGCCGCCGTCGATAATGGCGCGGGCAAAAATGTAAACGCCCACTTTCACCATCGATGCGGCGTGGAGATAGGCGCTGATCGGTGTTGGCGCTTCCATTGCGTCCGGTAGCCACGCTTGCATCGGTAGCTGGGCCGATTTCCCCCACGCGGCAAACAGGATGCCGCCATAAACCAGATAACGTGCGTCGCCGTGTAACTCGCTCATCGCGCTAAGCGCAAACGTTCCGGTCTGCAAAAACAGCGTGGCGGCGGCAAGATACAACCCCAACGAACCGATATGGGTGATAAGCAACGCTTTTAGTGCTGAACGCTGCGCTTTATCGCTCTGGTAATAACTGATCAACGCCCAGGAGCAGCCGCCCGTAATTTCAAAAAACAACAACTGACCGAGCAGCGTCAAGGAGAGTACCAGTCCCGCCATCGCGCCGATAAACACCAGCAAAAATGCGTAATAACGATTCGTGCCGTTATGCGGGTGTTCGCGATTTTTATCCGACAGATAACCCGTGGAGTAGATCGTGACCAGCAAACCGAGAAACACCACCACAAACAGAATCAGCGTACTCACGCGATCAATGACCAGGCCAAACAATGCCACATCCCCCACGTTGACCAACGTCAACGTGACGGCAACTTTATCGGCCTGATAAAACGCGGAGATCAGCGACAACATGCACAGCGTGGTCAGCGCGGCGAACAAAACCCCCCATTCGGCGGCCCGACGTTGTGGCGAAAACGAAACGACCAGTGCGCCGATAAAAGGCAGCAATAACGTCGTCAGAGCAAGATTTTCCATATTCCGTCAGTGCTCCTTACAGACCGGTTAACCAGAAGACCCATGCAAGCGCAGCAAGGCTGAAGCCAAGCCAGGTCACATGGTGAATGAGTAAAAAACGCCCGCGTGCCAGCGTGTTTTCTGCGATAGAGGCCAGAACAAAAATCAGCAAAACCTTGAGCAGCGTAACGACAAGTGAAGTCAGCAGGCAGGCGAGAGAAAGCTCTTGCGCGCGCCCAAAGGGCAGAAACAGGGCCACAAACAGTGCTGCCATCACGACCTGTTTCAGCCCCAGCCCCCATTTCGCTAGCGCCAGCCCGGCACCGGAATATTCGGTCAGCGGGCCTTCCTGTAATTCCTGTTCTGCTTCAGCAACATCAAAGGGAATTTTTCCCATCTCAATGAAGCAGGCAAAACCACAGGCCAGTAACGCCAGTACGGTGGTTAGCGGCGAGTTCCAGCCCGTTGCCAGCGTATTGCTGATCATCTCGATATGCGTGGAACCTGCTATCAGCGCCAATACCAGCAGTGAGAGAATGAGCATGGGTTCGACCAGAATGCCGAGCGTCAACTCGCGACTGGCACCGACTCCCGCAAACGGGCTTCCGGTATCCAGCCCTGAAAGAGCAAAGAAAAAACGAAACAGGGCAAGAAGATAGATAAGGGTGATCAGATCGCCGCCGCCCGCAAAAGGGGAAACGGTAATAAATAGTGGTAGGGCCATCGCCAGCACCAGCATGCTGCTGATTAATACCCACGGCATCAGGCGGAACATCAGACCTGAAGATGTCGGCGCAACTTCCTGCCGTTTAAACAGTTTGTGGATATCGCGATAATCCTGCCAGATCCCCGGTCCGCGGCGGGAGTGCATTCGCGCGCGTATCTGCCGGGAAATACCCGTAAAAAGTGGGGTTAGCATCAGCAGAATCACGGCCTGTGCTAACGCAAAAATGACCAAATATCCGTCGCAAAGAGTTTGTCTCATGGTTATTTCCTTAGACGACAATAGCGATTAGCAGCACAACCAGTGCGGCGACCACATACAGGCAATAGAGACGAAAGTCGCCGCTTTGCAGATGCTGTATTTCTTTGGCCAGCTGTTGGGTGGCGCTCACGATGGGGCGGATCACCCGCTCATCCCAGAAGGGTTCTGTGCTCTGGGCCCTGGCGGTGACGTGCGCAAGACCTTTATTTAGCCTCAGCGTAGGGTCGAGCTGTTGTCGTAGACGAAATAGCGCAGAAAAGACCACACGCAGCGGCTGCATCACGCCATTGCCTGACGGGGCCATCGCATTTTCCCAGCCGTAGCCGCATGCCCAGGCATCTCCTGTGCGACGAAACGCTGCGCGGCGCGAACGACACCACAGCCAGTAAAGGCCAGGCAGCAAAGGCATCGCCAGTAGTAACAGCAACAGTAATGAGGGGGTGACCTGTGTATGAAACGTGCCGGGTACAAGTGCTATTCCGCTGGCGACAGTGACGGGAGGGGTATCGGTAAACGCATGGGCAATATGCATTATCTTCGGTGCCAGCCAACTGGCACTAAGCGCAATTAATACGCAGAGTGCCGCGAGCAGTAGCATGGCGACGATCATCGTATTTGGCACTTCCTGTGCCTCTTCAGCGTGTGTACTGCGCGGCGCACCACAGAAAGTAATACCGTACATTTTTACGAAGCACATTACTGCCAGCCCACCAGTGACTGCCAGCATTACCATAGCAATAGGACCCGCAAGTTGTAGCGCTACGGCTTCCACACGACTTAGTGAGAACAGCGACTGCCAGGTGTACCATTCGCTGATAAAACCATTCAGCGGAGGAAGGGCTGATATCGCGAGGCAACCAATCAGGCATGCTGCGGCTGTCCACGGCATCCGTTTCGCCAGTGCCCCCATTTTTTCCATGTCGTGGGTATGCAAACGCGAAATAATCGCGCCCGCGCCGAGAAATAGCAGCCCTTTGAACAGCGCATGGTTGAGCAGATGAAACAGTGCGCCGAGCAGTCCAACCACGGTGAGCAGCGGGTCGTGCAGTGACAGACCGACCATCGCCACACCGACTGCCAGCAAAATAATGCCGACGTTTTCGACGGTACTCCAGGCCAGCAGCCGTTTGATATCCTGTTCCGCCAGCGCATATAGCACGCCCAGGAGCGCGGAGATTGCGCCGATCGCCATCACCAGAATGCCCCACCACAGAGGCAAACCCGTTTGCGCCAGCAGATCCATCGCTACTTTCAGGATGCCGAAAATACCGATTTTGACCATTACGCCAGACATCAACGCCGAAGCGTGCGATGGTGCGGCAGGGTGAGCGCGCGGCAACCAGCTGTGCAACGGCATCATCCCGGCTTTCGCGCCAAAACCGAAAAAGGCCAGCAGGAACACCGCCGACGCCAGCCCCGGAGAAAGTGAAAGCGTGCGGAAACTGGCAAAATCGAGGCTGCCGCTTTCGCGCCCCATCAGCAAGAAGGCGATCATAATCAGCACCGATCCGGCGTGGGCGATAAAAAAGTAGAGCATGCCAGCGTTGATCGACGTTTTATCCTGCCTGGCAATGACCAGAAACCAGGAAGACAGCGACATCATTTCAAACAGCACGATGAACCAAAAAGCGTTGTCCATCACCAGCAGGGCAACCATCGATGCGATGAAAATATTCATAAAGAAGCCCATCGCCGCCGCGCCTTTGCCCTCGTATTCGCGCATATAAGTCAATGAATAGAGCGAACAAACCACCACCAGCAAGGAGATAACCAGCACCATAAATGCCGAGAGGCTATCCATTCGCAGGGTTAAATCGGCAAAGTCAAAAGGGGTGGCAAAACGGGCGACTAAAGTTACGCCTGCATGTAATTGCGTAATTCCGCTGATGATGCCAATCACGCCGCCCACCAGCGATGTGATGCCGGAAAGCTTAATAGCCAGTCTGTCCAGACCGAGTAAAAACAGCGAAGCCAGACTGGCAAACAGATAGAGGATCAGCGACCAGGTTAATAATTGCAGGGCATCCATTAGCGTTGCTCCTGAGTGAGGGAAAGGGGATCCTCCCCGCCATTGGCAAACCAGCTTGCGGCAAGGCGCTGTTTTTCTTTCATCTGACGTTGCAGGCTATCGTCGGTGATCAGCCGTAACGCCTGATTCGGGCAAGCGCGAACGCAGGCCGGACCTTGTGGCAAGAAATCACACAGGTCGCATTTCACCGCGACGGTCTGGACACCCGGTTCCCAGCGCAGCAAAGCATGTTGGGTTGGCGCGTTTTCTTCGCCGTCTTTGAGTGAGCCTTCAGCCTGAAAAACATATTGCGCAGGGGCATTCACCGGACGGCTTCCTGAAGCGCTGATTGCGCCAAATGGGCAGACCACGGCGCAAAGCTTGCAGCCAATACAGAGGCTTTCGTTGAGTTGGATCGCATCATCCCTCTGGGAGATGGCATTGACCGGGCAGACCTGCAGGCAAGGGGCTTCCTCACAGTGATGACACACGACAGGGGCAGTGAGTGTTGACGTCTTCGCCAGGGCCAGGCGCGGGTGTTGCTGTAAACCTTGCGTTTTATGCACGTCCGAACAGGCAGCGAGACAGGTATTACATCCTGTACACCACAGTGGTTCGGCCACCACAAAGCGGTTCATGTCGGCTCCTTGAAAATGATATGAAACATTGCATTTCATATTGCATAAAGGATGCCAGTCTGATTAATTTAATATATTCAATAAGTTATGAATTAACTGGATTCTGAACGGTACAAAAATGATGGTCATTAACGTTCAGCAAAAAATGGATTCGACACCCGTGTCGCAGGGGAAAGCGAGAATGTGATCTTGATCACGATAAGTGAGGTGTGCTGACCGCAAGCGCAGCCAGCACGGAATGGAGCAAAGTAATCAGGCGTGTTCTTTCAGCCAGTTCAGCACAACGTCGTGGTGATTGCTGGTTTTGAAATCGTCAAAGACATGTTCGATTTTGCCATCAGCGTCAATCAGGAAGCTGATGCGATGAATACCATCGTAGGTTTTGCCCATGAAGGACTTTTCCCCCCAGACGCCGAATTGCTCGCACACCTGGTGGTCCTCATCAGACAGGAGCGTAAAGTTAAGCAGCTCTTTTTCCGCAAAACGGGAGAGTTTTTCGGGTTTATCGGTGCTGATACCCAGCACATCAACGCCCGCTTTTTTCAACTCATCCATGTTATCGCGTAAGCCGCAGGCCTGTACGGTACAGCCGGGGGTCATGGCTTTCGGGTAGAAATAAACCAGAACACGCTGTCCCTGGAAGTCGGTCAAATTAACTTGTTCTCCGTCTTGATCCGGCAAGCTAAATTTCGGTGCGATATCACCGGCTTTCAGTGGATTCATTACTTAACTCCATCCTGTTCATCATGTTGGGAATAATTGACGACGTTAATACTGCCTTGTGCATTGAGTTCTGTACATAGGGCTTTGAACGCTTGCTCAATATTTGCTGCGTCCGCAGATGCGGGGCTGTGGGCAGTAATCTGAATATGCAACTGCGCAGCCCGTTCATTTTCAGCAGGTTGTGTGCGCGACACCAGCTCCGCAATGTTCATATGATGCGCGTCGAAAAGTGCTGTGAAGCGTTCAATTAAATGCGGGGAGTCTGCAACATCGACCTGAACCCAGACAGATGCTGGCATTGGCGGACGCGGACGCGCCGTCGTGCGCTTCATCACGATTAAAAGATCCAGTTCGGCACCTTTCAACGGTAACGTTGATTCAATCAGAGTAATGGCATTCCATGAACCGGAAAGCAGCATGATAAACGTGAACTCTTCTCCCAGCATCGCCAGGCGACTGTCTTCAATATTACAGCCGCAACTACTGACATGACGGGTGATGGTGTTCACAATTCCAGGGCGATCGGCACCCAACGCAGTGATCACCAGATAATGTTGCGATGACAGTGTCAAACTGGTTATTCCTTTAAGGGGTGAGTTGTTCTTAAGGAAAGCATAAAAAAAACATGCATACAACAATCAGAACGGTTCTGTCTGCTTGCTTTTAATGCCATACCAAACGTACCATTGAGACACTTGTTTGCACAGAGGATGGCCCATGTTCACGGGAAGTATTGTCGCGATTGTTACTCCGATGGATGAAAAAGGTAATGTCTGTCGGGCTAGCTTGAAAAAACTGATTGATTATCATGTCGCCAGCGGTACTTCGGCGATCGTTTCTGTTGGCACCACTGGCGAGTCCGCTACCTTAAATCATGACGAACATGCTGATGTGGTGATGATGACGCTGGAGCTGGCTGACGGGCGCATTCCGGTGATTGCCGGGACCGGTGCTAACGCTACTGCGGAAGCCATTAGCCTGACGCAGCGCTTCAATGACAGTGGTATCGTCGGCTGCCTGACGGTAACCCCTTACTACAATCGTCCGTCGCAAGAAGGTTTGTATCAGCATTTCAAAGCCATCGCTGAGCATACTGACCTGCCGCAAATTCTGTATAATGTGCCGTCCCGTACTGGCTGCGATCTGCTCCCGGAAACGGTGGGCCGTCTGGCGAAAGTAAAAAATATTATCGGAATCAAAGAGGCAACAGGGAACTTAACGCGTGTAAACCAGATCAAAGAGCTGGTTTCAGATGATTTTGTTCTGCTGAGCGGCGATGATGCGAGCGCGCTGGACTTCATGCAATTAGGCGGTCATGGGGTTATTTCCGTTACGGCTAACGTCGCAGCGCGTGATATGGCCCAGATGTGCAAACTGGCAGCAGAAGGGCATTTTGCCGAGGCACGCGTTATTAATCAGCGTCTGATGCCATTACACAACAAACTATTTGTCGAACCCAATCCAATCCCGGTGAAATGGGCATGTAAGGAACTGGGTCTTGTGGCGACCGATACGCTGCGCCTGCCAATGACACCAATCACCGACAGTGGTCGTGAGACGGTCAGAGCGGCGCTTAAGCATGCCGGTTTGCTGTAAAGTTTAGGGAGATTTGATGGCTTACTCTGTTCAAAAGTCGCGCCTGGCAAAGGTTGCGGGTGTTTCGCTTGTTTTATTACTCGCTGCCTGTAGTTCTGACTCACGCTATAAGCGTCAGGTCAGTGGTGATGAAGCCTACCTGGAAGCGGCACCGCTTGCGGAGCTTCATGCCCCGGCTGGAATGATTTTGCCGGTGACCTCCGGTGATTATGCAATCCCGGTGACCAACGGTAGTGGTGCTGTCGGTAAGGCGCTGGACATTCGTCCACCAGCCCAGCCGCTGGCACTGGTTTCTGGCGCGCGTACCCAGTTCACGGGCGATACCGCTTCATTGCTGGTGGAAAATGGTCGTGGCAATACTCTGTGGCCGCAGGTGGTTAGCGTGCTGCAGGCGAAAAACTACACCATCACCCAACGTGATGATGCTGGTCAGACACTGACCACCGATTGGGTACAATGGAACCGTCTGGACGAAGACGAGCAGTATCGTGGTCGTTATCAAATCTCTGTTAAGCCGCAGGGTTATCAGCAGGCGGTTACGGTTAAACTGCTGAACCTGGAACAGGCGGGCAAACCGGTTGCAGACGTGGCTTCCATGCAGCGTTACAGCACGGAGATGATGAACGTTATTTCCGCTGGTCTGGATAAATCTGCCACTGACGCCGCGAACGCTGCGCAAAATCGTGCCTCCACCACTATGGACGTACAAAGTGCAGCTGATGACACCGGTTTACCAATGCTGGTCGTACGCGGGCCGTTCAATGTGGTTTGGCAACGTCTGCCAGCGGCGCTGGAAAAAGTGGGCATGAAAGTGACCGACAGCACCCGTTCGCAGGGCAACATGGCCGTAACTTATAAGCCGCTGTCTGACAGCGACTGGCAGGAACTGGGCGCGAGCGATCCAGGCCTGGCATCCGGTGACTATAAACTGCAGGTTGGCGATTTAGATAACCGTAGCAGCCTACAGTTCATCGATCCGAAAGGTCATACTCTGACTCAGAGTCAGAACGACGCGCTGGTAGCTGTCTTCCAGGCTGCGTTTAGCAAGTAAAAATACAGGGCTGGAATCATCCGGCCCTTTTTTCTGATATGATACGCAAACGTGTGCGTCGGCAGGAAAACGCGATTTTAGCGGTAATTCGCACGAAATTTGTTTGTCGGACGTAGTTCGGATAAGGCGTTCACGCCGCATCCGACAAAACATCCGGCACACCAGACAGCAAAAGATTTTAAAACGTTAATTCACACCCAGGAGTGATAAAGATGCAAAAGCAAGCTGAGTTGTATCGTGGTAAAGCGAAAACCGTATACAGCACGGAAAACCCGGACCTGTTGGTGCTCGAATTCCGCAATGATACGTCAGCAGGGGATGGCGCGCGCATTGAGCAGTTTGATCGCAAAGGTATGGTGAACAACAAGTTCAACTACTTCATTATGAGCAAACTGGCTGAAGCGGGTATCCCGACTCAAATGGAGCGTCTGCTCTCCGATACCGAATGTCTGGTGAAAAAGCTGGATATGGTGCCGGTTGAGTGTGTCGTGCGTAACCGTGCTGCTGGCTCTCTGGTGAAACGTCTTGGAATCGAAGAAGGTATTGAGCTGAACCCGCCGCTGTTTGATCTGTTCCTGAAAAACGACGCCATGCACGATCCGATGGTCAACGAATCTTACTGCGAAACCTTTGGCTGGGTGAGCAAAGAGAACCTGGCGCGTATGAAAGAGCTGACCTACAAAGCGAACGACGTGCTGAAAAAACTGTTCGATGATGCTGGTCTGATTCTGGTCGACTTCAAGCTGGAATTTGGTCTGTACAAAGGCGAAGTGGTACTGGGTGATGAGTTCTCCCCGGACGGTAGCCGCCTGTGGGACAAAGAAACGCTGGAGAAAATGGACAAAGACCGTTTCCGCCAGAGCCTCGGTGGCCTGATCGAGGCCTATGAAGCCGTCGCCCGCCGCCTGGGTGTACAGCTGGACTGATTTTTCTGTTCATCATCTTGCCGTGCTGCTGGCACGGCAAGACAACCATTCTCGTAAGATGTGCATTGAACGCTCATTCCTCCGCCATTTCATCCCGCTTTCCTGTGGTAATCTTCCTCTGAACCACCTACGATCATTTCTATAATGAATATATTGTTGAGGTATCTATGCGTTGGCAAGGGCGACGTGAAAGTGACAATGTTGAAGACAGGCGCAATAGCTCCGGCGGTCCGTCAATGGGCGGTCCCGGTTTCCGTCTGCCGAGCGGTAAAGGCGGGCTGATTTTACTGATAGTCGTGCTGGTTGCAGGCTACTATGGCGTTGATTTAACCGGGTTGGTGACCGGGCAGCCGGTTTCTCAACAGCAATCAACGCGGTCAATTAGCCCAAATGAAGACGAAGCCGCAAAATTCACCTCGGTGATTCTGGCAACCACGGAAGACACCTGGGGACAACAGTTCGAGAAGATGGGTAAGACCTATCAGCAACCGAAGCTGGTCATGTACCGTGGAATGACGCGTACCGGATGCGGGGCGGGCCAGTCCATAATGGGGCCGTTCTATTGCCCGGCGGATGGCACGGTTTATATCGATCTCTCCTTCTATGATGACATGAAAGACAAACTTGGCGCGGATGGCGATTTTGCCCAGGGGTACGTTATCGCCCATGAAGTCGGTCATCATGTGCAGAAACTGTTAGGCATCGAGCCGAAAGTTCGTCAACTGCAACAAAACGCGACGCAGGCGGAAGTGAACCGCTTATCTGTGCGTATGGAACTCCAGGCCGACTGTTTTGCCGGTGTCTGGGGGCATAGTATGCAGCAGCAAGGCGTTCTGGAAACCGGCGATCTGGAAGAGGCGCTGAACGCGGCGCAGGCCATCGGCGATGACCGTTTACAACAGCAAAGTCAGGGGCGAGTAGTACCAGACAGTTTCACTCATGGCACTTCTCAGCAACGCTACAGCTGGTTTAAACGTGGTTTCGACAGCGGCGATCCGGCACAATGCAATACTTTTGGTAAAAGCATTTAACTTCCGGGGCAGGGATGGCTGAACTGACTGCGCTTCACACATTAACAGCGCAAATGAAACGTGAAGGGATCCGCCGCTTGCTGGTGTTGAGCGGGGAAGAGGGTTGGTGTTTTGATCATGCGCTTAAGTTACGTGATGCCTTACCTGGCGACTGGCTGTGGATTTCGCCGCAGCCAGATGCTGAAAACCACTGTTCTCCCTCGGCGCTACAAACTTTACTTGGGCGCGAGTTCCGGCATGCGGTATTCGACGCCCGCCACGGCTTTGATGCCGCTGCCTTTGCCGCACTTAGCGGAACGTTGAAAGCGGGAAGCTGGCTGGTTTTGTTACTCCCTGTATGGGAAGAGTGGGAAAACCAACCTGATGCCGACTCGCTGCGCTGGAGTGATTGCCCTGACCCTATTGCGACGCCGCATTTTGTCCAGCATTTCAAACGCGTACTTACGGCGGATAACGACGCTATCTTCTGGCGGCAAAACCAGCCGTTCTCGTTGGCGCATTTTACTCCCCGTACTGACTGGCACCCCGCGACCGGCGCACCACAACCAGAACAACAGCAAATCTTACAGCAGCTACTGACCATGCCGTCGGGCGTGGCAGCGGTAACTGCTGCGCGTGGGCGCGGTAAATCGGCGCTGGCAGGGCAACTCATTTCTCGTATTGCGGGCAGTGCGATTGTCACCGCGCCCGCAAAAGCGGCAACGGATGTACTGGCACAATTTGCGGGCGAGAAGTTTCGCTTTATTGCGCCGGATGCCTTGTTAGCCAGCGATGAGCAAGCCGACTGGCTGGTGGTCGATGAAGCCGCAGCCATACCTGCGCCGTTGTTGCATCAACTGGTATCGCGTTTTCCTCGAACGTTGTTAACCACTACGGTGCAGGGCTACGAAGGCACCGGACGTGGTTTTTTGCTGAAATTTTGCGCTCGCTTTCCGCATTTACACCGTTTTGAACTGCAACAGCCGATCCGCTGGGCACAGGGATGCCCGCTGGAAAAAATGGTTAGTAATGCACTGGTTTTTGACGATGAAAACTTCACCCATACACCACAAGGCAATATTGTCATTTCCGCATTTGAACAGACGTTATGGCGAATCGAGCCAGAAACGCCGTTAAAGGTTTATCAGTTATTGTCTGGTGCGCACTACCGGACTTCGCCACTGGATTTACGCCGCATGATGGATGCACCAGGGCAACATTTTTTACAGGCGGCTGGCGAAAACGAGATTGCCGGAGCGCTGTGGCTGGTGGATGAGGGTGGATTATCTCAAGAACTCAGTCAGGCGGTATGGGCAGGTTTTCGTCGCCCGCGGGGTAATCTGGTGGCCCAGTCGCTGGCGGCGCACGGCAGCAATCCACTGGCGGCGACATTGCGTGGACGGCGGGTCAGCCGGATAGCAGTTCATCCGGCGCGTCAGCGCGAAGGCGTTGGGCAACAGCTCATTGCCAGCGCTTTGCAATATAGGCCTGGCCTCGACTATCTTTCGGTGAGTTTTGGTTACACCGGGGAGTTATGGCGTTTCTGGCAACGCTGCGGTTTTGTGCTGGTGCGAATGGGTAATCATCGTGAAGCCAGCAGCGGTTGCTATACGGCGATGGCGCTGTTACCGATGAGTGATGCGGGTAAACAGCTGGCTGAACGTGAGCATTACCGTTTACGTCGCGATGCGCAAGCTCTCGCGCAGTGGAATGGCGAAACACTCCCTGTTGATCCACTAAACAATGCCGTCCTTTCTGACGACGACTGGCTTGAACTGGCCGGTTTTGCTTTCGCTCATCGTCCGCTATTAACATCGTTAGGTTGCTTATTGCGTCTGCTACAAACCAGTGAACTGGCATTACCGGCGCTGCGTGGGCGTTTACAGAAAAACGTCAGCGACGCGCAGTTATGTACCACACTTAAACTTTCAGGCCGCAAGATGTTACTGGTCCGTCAGCGGGAAGAGGCCGCACAGGCGCTGTTCGCACTTAATGATGTTCGCACTGAGCGTCTGCGCGATCGCATAACGCAATGGCAATTTTTTCACTGACTCCTTCAATTTTCTCCCATGGTCATTGTGAGTCAGCGGCGTAAAATTAATGACATCAGTTAAGGAGTTCGCCATGAAACATGACCATTTTGTTGTTCAAAGCCCGGATAAACCTGCGCAACAGTTGTTACTGCTTTTCCACGGTGTCGGGGATAACCCGGTGGCAATGGGGGAAATAGGCAGCTGGTTTGCGCCGCTATTTCCTGATGCGCTGGTGGTGAGTGTCGGTGGCGCGGAGCCGAGCGGTAATCCGGCGGGGCGTCAGTGGTTTTCGGTGCAGGGTATTACGGAAGATAATCGCCAGGCGCGTGTGGATGCCATCATGCCGACGTTTATTGAGACGGTGCGCTACTGGCAGAAACAGAGCGGAGTAGGGGCTAACGCCACGGCGCTAATTGGTTTCTCACAAGGCGCGATTATGGCGCTGGAGAGCATTAAAGCCGAACCGGGCCTTGCTTCGCGCGTCATTGCCTTTAACGGACGCTATGCGAGCCTGCCGGAAACCGCGTCTACAGCCACGACAATTCACTTGATTCATGGTGGTGAAGATCCGGTTATCGATCTGGCGCATGCGGTTGCGGCGCAGGAAGCGTTAATCAGTGCCGGTGGTGACGTGACGCTGGATATCGTGGAGGATTTAGGCCATGCGATCGACAATCGCAGTATGCAATTTGCCCTGGATCACTTGCGTTATACCATTCCGAAACATTATTTCGACGAAGCGCTAAGCGGCGGTAAGCCTGGCGATGATGATGTGATTGAAATGATGTAATAATAGCCGGGTAGGCCTGATAAGACCGTATCAGGCATCATGGCCGGATGCGGCGTTAACGCCTTATCCGGCCACTTAGCTTACTTCTTCGGTTGATCCTTTTTCGGCCAGTCGTCGTCATCGTCCCACTTATCGTTGAAATCACGATGCGGGGGAAGCTCCGGCTTGTTGGCGAGAAATTTCTTATGGTCGACGCGCTTGAGATCTTTAATCACGTTCAGCAGGACGCCTACCAAAAAGACAATCACCAGAATCCACCAATATTTAGCCAGCCAGTCCATGCTTATTTCCTCTTGCAGAACCACTCATCACGCGACGAGCTGTTCCATGATACGTTGATACATACGGGCAAGTAGCTGCAGGTCGGCAGCGTTCACACATTCATTAATTTTATGAATAGTGGCATTGACCGGCCCGAGTTCCACCACCTGCGCCCCCATGCGAGCAATAAAGCGCCCGTCGGACGTTCCGCCTGTGGTCAGTAGCTGCGGTTTAATTTCATTATAGTGCTCAACCGCGTTAACGACCGCATCCACCAGTTTACCGCGCGCGGTCAAAAATGGCTGCCCGGAAAGCCACCAATCCACCGTATAGCGCAGTTGATGTTTTTCAAGCAGGGCAAGCACCTGCGCTTTGATCATCTCATCAGTCAGTTCGGTGCTGAAGCGGAAGTTAAACTGCACAAACAGTTCACCCGGAATAACGTTGTTACTGCCCGTTCCCGCCTGAATATTGGCAATCTGCATACTGGTCGCCGGGAAGAATTCATTGCCCTGATCCCACTCAATAGCCACTAATTCATTAAGGAAAGGTGCTGCGCGATGTACCGGATTGTCAGCCAGATGTGGGTAGGCAACATGCCCCTGAACGCCATGAATGGTTAGGTTGCAGGTTAACGATCCGCGACGACCATTTTTCACCACATCACCTACCACTTCGATACTCGACGGTTCGCCGACCAGGCAGTAATCGAGACGCTCATTACGTGCCATTAACGCTTCGACGACTTTTACCGTACCATTGTGTGCACTGGCTTCTTCATCAGAGGTGATCAGAAATGCCAGTCGCCCCGTATGGTTGGGATGTTGTGCGACAAAACGTTCTGCAGCTACCACCATTGCCGCCAGTGAGCCTTTCATATCTGCCGCACCGCGCCCGAATAACATGCCGTCACGAATGGTCGGTTCAAACGGCGGATTGATCCAACGGTCGGCGTCGCCAGGCGGCACCACGTCGGTATGCCCGGCAAAGGCCAATGTTTCACCTTGCCCACGCCATGCCCAAAAATTCTGCGTATCGGCAAAGTCCATGCGTTCAACGGTAAAACCGATCGCCTGCAAACGTTCAATCAACAAAGCCTGGCATCCTGCGTCATCAGGACTCAGGGAAGGGCGGCGAATAAGCTGTTGTGTCAGCTCAATAACCGGGCACGACATAGACTACACCTCATGGAAAAATTGCTGATAACTGGAATCACTGAAACCCAGCAGCATAGGCTTACCAGGCGCGCAGAGCAATGGACGTTTGATAATTGCAGGCATTTCAGTCATTAATGCCGCCGCAGAGGCCGCATCGGTGATTTTATTGCGGGTGGTTTCGTCCAGTTTACGCCAGGTTGTACCACGGGTGTTGAGTAACGCTTCCCAGCCTAATTCGTTGATAAAACCGTTCAATAATTCGCTGTCCAGCCCATCGACGCGGTAATCATGAAAACGATAGTCGATGTTATTGGCTTCCAGCCAACGGCGAGCCTTTTTAATGGTGTCACAATTTTTGATGCCGTAAAGTGTAACCATAATGAATCCTTTTTCGATTTATGAGAATAAATACTCATTTAAGAGTGAAAACATTTTGCCTGCAAATGATTATCAGGAAATATAACATTATCGAAGTATTCAAATTAACAACTATTAAATAATATTAAACATTTTTAACGTAAACATTAAGAATATTCATCTTGTTATCTGTCTGTATTTTAACCAGAATTAAATCAGTATTAGATGCCGTATGAATATCTCGAAATGTTGCTGTGTATCACATACAAATCATCACCGCAGGACCATAGTATTTACATAAGGTTTGTCCCCCGGAGGTAGTCTTCGCAGCAATCGAGTAAATTAGCTTCACCACGGTATATTGTTTCCGTAGAATACCCATAATTATAAGAGAGGTTGTTATGATTGAACGTGAACTGGGGAACTGGAAAGACTTTATCGAAGTTATGCTTCGTAAGTAATTCCTGAGACAAAGTACAAACAGCAAGAACCCGCTGAGCAGGTTCTTAATCGGAAAGTTGAAAAAGGCGACACATTAGCATGTCGCCTTTTTTATTGCTTATTCCGGGCGCGGCTTCAGCGGGAAGCGGCGGCGCACCAGCACAAAGAACAGCGGCACGAAGTAAATAGCCAGAATAGTGGCTGAAATCATCCCGCCCATTACGCCAGTACCCACCGCATGCTGACCACCGGAACCGGCACCCGTGCTGGTTGCCATTGGCAATACGCCGAAGATAAATGCCAGCGAGGTCATTAGAATCGGGCGTAAACGCTGACGGCAGGCGTGGAGCGTCGCTTCAAACAGGTCGTGGCCTTTTTGGTTCATCTCGTTAGCAAACTCGACGATTAGGATGGCGTTTTTCGCCGATAAACCAATGACCGTTAACAGGCCCACCTGGAAGTAAACGTCGTTTTCCAGCCCGCGCATCCAGGTTGCCAGCAGCGCGCCGATTACCCCCAGCGGCACGACCAGCATTACCGAGAACGGTACCGACCAGCTTTCATACAACGCCGCCAGACACAGGAATACCACCAGCAAGGAAATAGCGTACAGCGCCGGAGCCTGCGCGCCGGAAAGCCGCTCCTGATACGACATCGCCGTCCACTCCAGACCAAAGCCGTTTGGCAACTGCTTCACTAACGATTCCATAATATCCATCGCCGTACCGGTACTGACCCCCGGTGCGGCTTCCCCAACAATCTCAACCGCAGAATAACCGTTATAGCGTTCCAGACGCGGCGAGCCTGTCTCCCAGCGTGAGGTCGCGAAAGCAGAGAAGGGCACCATGCCGCCATCTTTATTTCGGACATACCAGAGATTAATGTCATCTGGCAGCATGCGATACGGCGCAGCTGCCTGCACATAGACTTTCTTCACGCGACCGCGATCAATAAAGTCATTCACATAGCTCGAACCCCAGGCGGTTTGCAGTGTGTCGTTAATATCGTCGATAGCAACGCCCAGCGCCTGAGCTTTACGCTGGTCGATATCAATCTGCAACTGCGGACTGTCGTCGAGGCCGTTATGGCGCACACGGGTTAGCTCCGGGTTTTCCGCCGCCAGCGCCAGCAACTGGTTACGTGCTGCCATCAGCGCATCGTGACCTGCTCCAGCGTGGTCCTGCAACTCCATATCAAAACCCGCAGAACTACCAAGACCGCTAATTGCTGGCGGGCTGCTGGCGATAACGCGAGCTTCTTTAATCTTGTTAAACGCCTTCGTTGCACGCTCGATAATGGCAAATGAGGTGCCGGTCTTACTGTCGCGTTCGCTCCAGTCTTTCAGGCGGATAAACATTCGCGCCACGTTTTGCCCGTTGCCCCCAGGGCCAGAGCCAACGGTGGCAAACACCGACATGATGTTGTCTTTTTCATGGGTGAAGTAATATTTCTCGATTTGCTCAACGACTTTCAGGGTCTGTTGTTGGGTTGAACCGCTGGGCAATTGTACCGAGGTAGTAAACATGCCACGGTCTTCCAGCGGTAAGAACGACGTCGGCAAACGCAGGAACAGGAACACCATGCCGCCAAGCAGCAGGACATAAATCACAATCCAGCGCAGGCTACGGTGGAGAATTTTCGCCACCCCTTTTTCGTAGCGTTCGGCGTTGCGGTTAAACATCTGGTTAAACCAGGCAAAAAAGCCTTTTTGCCCGTGATGCTCACCTTTTTTCAGTGGCTTAAGTAGTGTGGCACACAGAGCCGGAGTGAGGATCATCGCTACCAGTACTGACAGCACCATCGCCGCAACAATGGTAATAGAGAACTGGCGATAGATGGCACCGGTGGTGCCGCCGAAGAAGGCCATTGGTACAAATACCGCCGAAAGCACCATCGCAATCCCGACCAGTGCCCCCTGGATCTGCCCCATCGATTTACGTGTGGCTTCGCGAGGAGTGAGTCCTTCCTCACTCATAATACGTTCGACGTTTTCCACCACCACGATGGCGTCATCCACCAGCAGACCGATCGCCAGCACCATCGCGAACATGGTTAAGGTGTTGACGCTGTAACCGAAGGCGTAAAGTACGGAGAAGGTTCCCATCAACACCACCGGCACGGCGATAGTGGGTATCAGCGTGGCGCGGAAGTTTTGCAGGAACAGATACATAACGAGGAAAACCAGGGCGATAGCTTCCAGCAGCGTTTTCACCACGTCTTCAATGGAGGCTTTAACAAACGAGGTGGTTTCATACGCCACCTTGTATTCCAGTCCGTGCGGGAAGTACTGCGCCAGCTCGTCGAGACGATTGAGCACCAGCTCCGCTGTCGCCATTTCGTTTGCGCCGGAGGCCAGTTTTACCCCCAGCCCGGAGGCTGGCTTACCATTGAAGCGGCTAAGATAATCGTATTTCTCCGCCCCCATTTCGACGGTGGCGACATCGCCCAGCCTTACCTCTGAGCCGTCCTGATTCACCCGCAAGGTGATATCGCGGAACTGTTCTGGTGTTTGCAGCAGTGACTGGGCGTTAATGGTGGCGTTGAGCGCCTGCTTATCGACGGAAGGTGTACCCCCAAGTTGCCCAACCGCAATCTGCGCGTTCTGTGACTCAATGGCATCAGTGACATCTTTAGCCGTCATCTGGAAACTGTTGAGTTTCGCCGGGTCCAGCCAGATACGCATGGAATATTGCGAACCATAGGCATCGATATCCCCGACGCCATTCACGCGGCTTAACGGGTCCTGAATATTACTGGCAACATAATCAGCAATATCCTGTTTATCCATCGAACCATCGGTAGAGACGAAGGCAATGGTCAGAATGTTGGTATCGCCGGTTTTACGCACCGTCACGCCCTGATTTTGCACCGCCTGCGGTAACTTTCGCATGGCTGATTGCAGCTGGTTTTGTACTTGCTGCACGGCTTCGTCCGGATCGGTGCCTGCTTTAAAACTTAAAGTGACAGATGCCTGACCGGTGCCACTGCTCTGAGATGACATATACATGAGATTATCGAGGCCGGTCATATTTTGCTCGATAACCTGGGTCACGGTGTTTTCCAGCGTCTGGGCCGATGCGCCGGGATAGTTAGCGGTCACTCGCACATTCGGTGGCGCGAGATCGGGGTATTGTTCAACGGGCAATGAAAAAATCGCCAGGGTACCTGTCAGACACAACAGGATTGCCAGCACCCAGGCAAAAATGGGGCGATCAATAAAGAAATTCGCCATTAAAAGAGGACCTCGTGTTTCTGCGTATCGTTGTAGGCTTGACTTGCTTCACTGTAGCGGCAAGGTACGAGCCAATCGTGGAGAAAAAAAGGAGTTAATGTAAATTATCATGCCCTTTTATACTGAATCTTAAGTGCAAGTATTCTTTGGTCAGTAGGAGGCATTACATCAACTGACTTTCCTCACCCTCCGCAGAGCGAAAGCTAATACTCACTAACGTGCCGCCGCCGGAAGGTTGTGAAAAAGTCAGCGTCCCACCTAGCCGTTCCGCGCGTTCGCGCATGATATTCAGACCATAATGACCTTCGGGTTCTTTCGGTTCACCGATACCAATCCCGTTATCACGGATATAAACCGTGTGATTGCCGTCCGGCGCGGTGACGCAACTGACGGCGATTTCGCTGGCGTTGGCGTGCTTCATCGCATTCAGCACCGCTTCGCGAATAATTTGCAACAAATGCACCTGCATTTGCGCATCCAGTGCCAGGGTTGGCAGACGGCAGTCGAGGGTCAGTTTGGCGCTGGTTTGATTTTGTAACGTATCCAGCATTTCCCTCAACGCGGAGGGGAGATCCGCCTGCTGCAGCGTCAGGCGGAAAGTAGTCAACAGCTCGCGTAACTGCCGATAAGCATCATTCAACGCCTGGGAAAAATCGGCCATGATACTTTGTGCGGTGGCGTTATCTTCCGGTATCGAACGCTTCAGTAACGTCAACTGGATACGTAAGTAAGAAAGTACCTGAGCCAGCGAGTCGTGCAATTCGCGGGCGATGGTTGCACGTTCTTCCATCAACAATAACTGCTGAAAATGCTTCTGCGCCTGATTAAAGTACAAACCGCGTCCCAGCATCGACGAAACGCTGTTAAGCAGCGGTTCTGATGATGAAACGTGACTATTTTGCCAGTGCAGTTCGCCGTAAACCGTCTCTTGCATTGTCACCGGTAAAATCTGCATCGGCAATTCCGGGTTTGGTTGCCCTTCGCTAATCCGCCAGTTTTCACCGACATTTAACTCCAGATATTCAGCCGCTTCATTGTCGCGAACAATCTGCAAAATATGGCGGAAACAATGCACATCAATCTGGCTGGTGTTCAGCGCCTGCGAACATTGATACAACACCTCCAGACGACGCTTGGCCTCGTGGAGATCGCGGGTCTTTTCTTCTACTGACGCCTCCAGCGAACGGTACAATTTATGTAGCTCGCTCGACATCTGGTTAAAGGTTTTTGCAAGCAGGCCAAGCTCATTCGGCAGGCTGGTATCCAGCGGTGGCGAGTCGAACTGTCCGTGTTCAATACGCTGACTGGCGGTAACCAGCTGATTCAGCGGGGCAACCACCTGATGGCGTATGCGGCGCAAAGTAAAAAAGACCAGCGTGAAAATACCGATGCCGCCAGCCAGGGAAATCGCCACCACCAGCAGCATTTTGCGTTCAGCGTAGTGCTGTAAAGCCAGCACGAACAGGTCTATCTGATTAACATAATTATTAATATTGGCCTGATACCACGGCAAATCGCCCTTGCTGAGCCGATTATTCATCTCCAGCCAGTTGGCATTCAGATGCGCATAGCGAGTTTTTACTGCTTCTGGCACATACCAGACGTTGAGATTGGTTAATACCGGTGAATGCAGTGCCTGCTGAAATAACTGGCGATGTGCATTGAGTTGTGGACTGCCACTTTGCAAGTCGTAGCCCAGGCGGTAACTCTGCATACGCAGCGATCCGGCAATATTGATAGCCTCAGCGTCGCGCAAACTGCTCGCCAGAGTTAGCAGAGCGATACCCGTGGAAAGAATCGACAGCAGCACAATGTAAAAAAAGGCCCGGGCCAGACTGGCCGAGACGGGTCGTTTAACAATCACACGCGTCTTCTCCACAAAAAATCATTAATGTTCCAGTTCGCTGAAACGCAATTTAGTCAGTGATGGGATTATTTGATCTGCCACAGTTTATAGCGAAATAGTTACTTATTCTGGGCACATGAACATTGCCGATTCCCCTGTAAGTCGGGTAATAACAACACTCATATAAAGAATAAGGTTTTTACAACCAAAAAAGAAGGTCGTTATGAATCGTTTTATTATGGCCAACAGTCAGCAATGTCTGGGTTGTCATGCTTGTGAAATCGCTTGTGTCATGGCTCACAATGATGAGCAACATGTCCTGAGCCAACATCATTTTCATCCCCGAATTACGGTTATCAAACATCAGCAGCAACGTAGTGCAGTGACCTGTCACCATTGTGAAGATGCGCCCTGCGCCCGTAGCTGCCCTAATGGCGCAATCAGCCACGTTGATGACAGCATTCAGGTCAATCAGCAAAAGTGTATTGGCTGTAAATCCTGCGTGGTGGCCTGTCCGTTTGGTACGATGCAAATCGTCCTGACACCCGTCGCAGCGGGCAAAGTTAAAGCCACGGCGCATAAATGCGACCTTTGTGCAGGGCGCGAAAATGGTCCTGCCTGTGTCGAGAATTGCCCGGCGGACGCGCTGCAACTGGTCACTGATGCCGCACTCTCCGGCATGGCGAAATCCCGCCGCTTGCGCACCGCACGTCAGGAACATCAACCGTGGCATGCCAGTACCGCTGCACAAGAAATGCCGGTAATGAGTAAAGTCGAACAAATGCAGGCAACGCCCGCGCGTGGCGAGCCGGATAAACTGGCGATTGAAGCGCGAAAAACCGGTTTTGATGAAATTTATCTGCCATTCCGTGCCGATCAGGCACAACGGGAAGCCTCGCGCTGCCTTAAGTGCGGCGAGCATAGCGTTTGTGAATGGACCTGCCCGCTGCATAACCATATTCCGCAGTGGATTGAACTGGTGAAAGCCGGAGATATCGACGCCGCCGTCGAGCTTTCTCACCAGACCAACACCCTGCCTGAAATTACCGGGCGCGTTTGCCCGCAAGACCGGCTGTGCGAAGGTGCCTGCACCATTCGCGATGAGCACGGCGCGGTAACTATCGGCAACATTGAACGCTACATTTCGGATCAGGCGCTGGCGAAAGGTTGGCGCCCTGACTTAAGCCATGTCACCAAAGTGGACAAGCGGGTGGCGATTATCGGTGCAGGTCCGGCAGGGCTGGCCTGTGCGGATGTTCTGACCCGCAATGGCGTGGCGGTGACGGTGTACGATCGCCATCCAGAAATCGGTGGCTTGCTCACTTTCGGCATTCCTTCTTTCAAACTGGATAAATCCCTGCTGGCACGCCGTCGGGAAATCTTCAGCGCGATGGGGATTCACTTCGAACTCAATTGTGAAGTGGGTAAAGATGTCTCTTTGGATTCGCTTTTGGAACAATACGACGCGGTCTTCGTTGGCGTAGGCACTTACCGTTCCATGAAAGCGGGTTTACCCAATGAAGATGCGCCGGGCGTTTATGACGCGCTGCCGTTCCTCATCGCCAACACTAAACAGGTGATGGGGCTCGAAGAGCTACCGGAAGAGCCGTTTATCAATACCGCCGGACTTAACGTCGTGGTACTGGGCGGCGGCGACACCGCGATGGACTGTGTGCGTACTGCGCTGCGCCACGGCGCGAGTAACGTCACCTGCGCTTATCGTCGTGATGAAGCTAACATGCCAGGCTCGAAGAAAGAGGTGAAGAACGCCCGCGAAGAGGGGGCCAACTTCGAATTTAACGTCCAGCCGGTGGCGCTTGAGCTGAATGAACAAGGTCACGTCTGCGGGATTCGTTTCCTGCGCACGCGTCTTGGCGAGCCGGATGCCCAGGGGCGTAGGCGTCCAGTGCCGGTGGAAGGCAGTGAATTTGTCATGCCAGCCGACGCGGTGATTATGGCGTTTGGCTTCAATCCGCACGGGATGCCGTGGCTGGAGTCGCACGGTGTAACGGTAGACAAATGGGGCCGCATCATCGCGGATGTGGAAAGCCAGTACCGTTACCAGACCACCAATCCGAAAATCTTCGCCGGTGGCGACGCCGTGCGTGGTGCGGATCTGGTGGTTACCGCAATGGCAGAAGGACGTCATGCGGCACAGGGGATTATTGACTGGCTGGGGGTAAAATCAGTCAAATCTCACTGATAGCCTGCGCAGACAAACCCGACTTCACAGCGTAAGATAATTGTTCATTTCGCGCTGTGGAGTCGGTATGACGCAACAAATCACCCTCATTAAAGACAAAATTCTCTCCGATAACTATTTCACCCTGCACAACATTACTTACGATCTCACGCGCAAAGATGGCGAAGTTATCCGCCATAAACGTGAAGTTTACGATCGCGGTAATGGTGCGACGATCCTCCTGTACAACGCGAAGAAAAAGACCGTGGTTCTGATTCGTCAGTTCCGTGTCGCTACCTGGGTTAATGGCAATGAAAGCGGGCAGCTGATTGAAACCTGCGCCGGGCTGCTGGATAACGACGAACCGGAAGTGTGCATTCGCAAAGAAGCGATTGAAGAGACGGGCTATGAAGTGGGTGAAGTGCGAAAATTATTTGAACTGTATATGTCGCCAGGCGGTGTGACTGAGCTAATCCACTTTTTTATCGCCGAATACAGTGACAATCAGCGCGCTAACGCCGGTGGCGGTGTCGAAGATGAAGATATTGAAGTGCTCGAGCTGCCGTTCAGCCAGGCGCTGGAGATGATCAAAACCGGCGAGATACGTGACGGTAAGACGGTGTTATTGCTTAACTATTTGCAAACGTCACATTTAATGGACTGAAAAATAACAATAATATTTCGTTGTTTATTGTTGGCTCAATCCGACAAATCCGATTGAGCCGCGCTACCTGCGCAACGAAGATACGACTTGTGCTGTTTGTTTGAACTTCTGGGGTCGTACCGTCCATGCGCTATCGCATTTTCCTTCTCTTTTTTTTCGCTTTGTTGCCGACGTCTTTGGTGTGGGCGGCACCAGCGCAACGGGCGTTTTCCGACTGGCAGGTCACCTGTAATAACCAAAACTTCTGCGTGGCGCGTAATACGGGCGATCATAATGGACTGGTGATGACCCTGAGCCGCAGCGCCGGGGCGCATACCGATGCCGTTTTACGTATTGAGCGCGGCGGGTTGAAGTCGCCGGATGCGTCTGAAGGGGAGATAGCGCCACGGCTGCTGTTAGATGGTGAGCCGTTGGCGTTAAGTGGTGACAAGTGGCGGATTTCACCATGGTTATTAGTAACCGATGATACGGCAACCATCACCGAGTTTTTGCAGATGATTCAGGAAGGGAAGGCGATCACCTTACGCGACGGCAATCAGACCATTTCTCTGAGTGGCTTAAAAGCGGCGTTGTTGTTTATTGATGCTCAGCAAAAGCGCGTTGGCAGTGAAACCGCGTGGATCAAGAAAGGGGACGAACCGCCGCTCAGCGTACCGCCCGCGCCTGCGCTGAAAGAGGTCGTGGTGGTTAACCCAACGCCGACGCCACTCTCACTCGAAGAACGCAACGATTTGCTGGATTATGGAAACTGGCGGATGAATGGTCTGCGCTGCTCGCTTGATCCATTGCGTCGTGAGGTGAATGTCACTGCGCTGACTGATGATAAAGCGCTGATGATGATTAGCTGTGAGGCAGGGGCCTATAACACCATTGATTTGGCATGGATTGTGTCGCGTAAAAAGCCACTAGCCTCGCGTCCGGTTCGGTTGCGTTTGCCGTTCAACAACGGTCAGGAGACGAATGAACTGGAACTGATGAACGCAACATTTGATGAGAAATCGCGTGAGCTGGTGACCTTAGCGAAAGGGCGCGGATTAAGCGATTGTGGCATTCAGGCGCGCTGGCGCTTTGACGGTCAGCGTTTTCGCCTGGTGCGTTACGCCGCAGAACCGACCTGCGATAACTGGCATGGGCCAGATGCCTGGCCCACGTTGTGGATCACCCGTTAAACAAAATGGCGGGACATGTAGGCCGGATAAGACGCGTCAGCGTCGCATCCGGCAATCAGCATCCGGCAATCAGCATCCGGCAATCACCATCAGGCACCTTTCACTCCCAGCACCTTATGCGCTTTTGCCACAATATTCTCGGCGGTAAAGCCAAAGAACGGGAACAGCTTATCCGCCGGAGCAGATTCCCCGTAACCCGTCATCCCGACAATTGCCCCTTTCAGACCAACATACTTGTACCAGTAATCGGCAATACCTGCTTCCACCGCCACGCGAGCCGCAACGTTAGAAGGCAACACCGACTCCCGATATTCCTCATCCTGGGCGTCGAAAATATCGGTCGAGGGCAGGGAAACTACGCGAACATTGCGACCTTCTCCCGCTAATTTCTCTGCCGCTTGCAGGGTGATTTCCATCTCTGAACCGGTGGCAATCAAAATAATATCTGGCTTACCGCCGCTGTCTTTCAGCACATAACCGCCACGAGCAATCTCTTTAACCTGATCCGGCGTACGTTCCACCTGGGCCAGATTCTGCCTGGAGAGAATCAGTGCCGTCGGTCCGTTGTGGCGCTCAACCGCCAGCTTCCAGCCCACCGCCGCTTCCACCTGATCGCACGGTCGCCAGGTGCTGAAATTTGGCGTTAAGCGCAGACTGGCCAGTTGCTCAACAGCCTGGTGCGTCGGACCATCTTCGCCCAGACCAATTGAGTCGTGGGTATAAACCATAATCTGCCGCGCTTTCATCAGTGCCGCCATCCGCGCGGCGTTACGGGCGTATTCAACAAACATCAGGAACGTTGCGGTATAAGGCACAAAGCCGCCGTGGTGCGCGATGCCGTTGGCGATAGCGGTCATGCCAAATTCACGCACCCCGTAGTGAATGTAGTTGCCCGCCGGATCTTCCTTCAGCGAAACAGAACCTTTCCAGATGGTCAGGTTGCTGGGAGCCAGATCCGCCGAACCGCCGAGCAACTCAGGCAGCATTGGCCCGTAAGCGTTAAGCGTATTTTGCGAAGCCTTACGGGTAGCGATTTTCGCCGGATTCGCCTGCAACTCATTGATATATTTCTGAGTCGTTTTCTCCCAGTCCTTCGGTAAACCACCGCTCATCCGACGGGTAAACTCTTCTGCCAGTTGCGGATGAGCCTTTTTATAGGCGGCAAACTTCTCATTCCAGCTCTGCTGCGCTTTTTCGCCTTTTTCGCGGGCATCCCAGGCGTGATAAATCTCTTTAGGGATTTCAAATGGCGGATGGTGCCAGCCCAGTTTTTGCCGTGCCAGCGCCACTTCTTCTTCCCCCAGTGGTGCGCCGTGCGCCTCTTCCTTACCTGCTTTATTCGGCGATCCAAAGCCAATCACCGTACGACAGATAATCAGCGACGGCTTATCTTTCACGCTTTGCGCTTCAAGGATCGCTTCCTTCACCGCCTGCGGATCGTGACCGTCGATTTCATGGATCACATGCCAGTGATAGGCTTCAAAACGTTTTGCCGTATCGTCGGTAAACCAGCCTTCGGTTTCTCCATCAATCGAAATACCGTTGTGATCGTAAAAACCAATCAGCTTGCCCAGTCCCAGCGTGCCCGCCAGCGAACAGACTTCGTGGGAAATACCTTCCATCAGGCAGCCGTCGCCCATAAACACATAGGTGAAGTGATCGACAATTTCATGATCCGGCTGGTTAAACTGCGCCGCCAGTGTACGCTCTGCTATCGCCAGTCCGACGGCGTTCGCCAAACCTTGTCCAAGTGGACCGGTGGTGGTTTCAACACCGGGCGTATAGCCGATTTCCGGGTGGCCAGGGGTTTTCGAATGCAACTGACGAAAGTTCTTCAGCTCTTCCAGCGGCAGGTCGTAACCGGTCAGATGTAGCAAACTGTAGAGCAGCATCGACGCGTGACCGTTGGAAAGAATAAAGCGGTCGCGATCATACCAGGTTGGGTCGGTAGGGTTATGTTTAAGAAAATCGTTCCACAGCACTTCGGCAATATCAGCCATGCCCATCGGCGCGCCGGGATGACCAGAATTGGCTTTTTGTACCGCATCCATACTGAGTGCGCGAATCGCATTGGCAAGGTCTTTTCGGGACATATAACACTCCGTGGCTGGTTTATAGTTTGGCGGCAAGAAGATCTTCCAGTTTGCGTTGATCAACGGCGAACAGACGAATGCCTTCAGACAGTTTTTCTACCGCCATCGCATCCTGATTGTGCTCCCAACGGAACTCCGCTTCGCTCATGGGAGCTGGGCGTGGGAACGTCTGAGAAGGTGGGATTAATTTACGTACCACTGGCGAAACTTTTTCCTGCAGCTCCTTCAGCAAATTCGGTGCGATAGTCAGTCGATCGCAGCCGGTTAAGGCGAGGATTTGTTCGGTGCGACGGAAGCTCGCGCCCATCACAATGGTTTCATAGTGGTGTTGCTTATAGTAGTCGTAGATATTGCGCACCGATTTAACGCCCGGATCTTCTTCCACCACATACGGGTCCATCGGCTTGCGTGCCTGATACCAGTCATAAATACGCCCGACAAACGGCGAAATCAGAAAAACGCCTGCTTCTGCACAGGCCCGTGCCTGGGCAAAAGAAAACAGCAGCGTCAGGTTGCAGTTAATACCTTCTTTTTCCAGCTCTTCTGCCGCGCGAATTCCTTCCCAGGTCGAAGCCAGCTTGATCAGAATGCGTGATTTCTCAACGCCTTGTCGCTGATACAAGTCCACCAGATGGCGCGCCTTCTCAATACTCTTTTCTTTATCAAAAGAGAGGCGTGCATCAACTTCTGTTGACACGCGACCGGGTACGATTTTGAGGATTTCAGCACCGAAATTGACCGCCAGTTTGTCACACGCTGCGACCACCTGTTGTTCCTGGGTCTTGCCATTTTTTTTACCCCAGGCGATAGCATCGTCTATTAAATGCTCATATTGTGATAATCCGGCAGCCTTGAGTAACAGCGAAGGATTGGTGGTGGCATCCTGGGGATGATAATGGCGAATGGACTCAATATCGCCGCTGTCTGCCACGACAGTGGTGAACTGTTTGATGCCGTCTAACTCGTTCATAGGAAATACTCCTTGAAAAGTAAAGTGTTAGATGAGTGCGTTAATTCACACTTCTGAGAAATTTCGCTAAACGCATCAAAAAAGCATAGCAGACAGGCATGGTATTGCTGGATTAAGCAGGTAACATCAGTGTTATAGGATTATTACCAAAACATTATATTAATGGTGAGAGTTTGGACTTGCTCAAAGTCTGTAGACTCCGGCAGGGTAATAATGTGCGCCACGTTGTGGGCAGGGGCTGTTGCCCACACACTTTATTTGTGAACGTTACGTGAAAGGAACAACCAAATGGATGACCAGTTAAAACAAAGTGCACTTGATTTCCATGAATTTCCAGTTCCAGGGAAAATCCAGGTTTCTCCAACCAAGCCTCTGGCAACGCAGCGCGATCTGGCGCTGGCCTACTCACCAGGCGTTGCCGCACCTTGTCTTGAAATCGAAAAAGACCCGTTAAAAGCCTACAAATATACCGCGCGCGGTAACCTGGTGGCGGTGATCTCTAACGGTACGGCGGTGCTGGGGTTAGGCAACATTGGCGCGCTGGCGGGCAAACCGGTGATGGAAGGCAAGGGCGTTCTGTTTAAGAAATTCGCCGGGATTGATGTATTTGACATTGAAGTTGATGAACTCGACCCGGACAAATTTATTGAAGTCGTCGCTGCGCTCGAACCGACCTTCGGCGGCATCAACCTCGAAGACATTAAAGCGCCAGAATGTTTCTATATTGAACAGAAACTGCGCGAGCGGATGAATATTCCGGTATTCCACGACGATCAGCACGGCACGGCAATTATCAGCACTGCCGCCATCCTCAACGGCTTGCGCGTGGTGGAGAAAAACATCTCTGACGTGCGTATGGTGGTTTCCGGCGCGGGTGCTGCAGCAATCGCCTGTATGAACCTGCTGGTGGCTCTGGGGCTGCAAAAACATAACATCGTGGTTTGCGATTCAAAAGGCGTTATCTATCAGGGCCGTGAGCCAAACATGGCGGAAACCAAAGCCGCATATGCGGTGGTGGATGACGGCAAACGAACCCTCGATGATGTGATTGAAGGCGCGGATATTTTCCTCGGCTGTTCCGGCCCGAAAGTGCTGACCCAGGAAATGGTGAAGAAAATGGCTCGAGCGCCAATGATCCTGGCGCTGGCGAACCCGGAACCGGAAATTCTGCCGCCGCTGGCGAAAGAAGTGCGTCCGGATGCCATCATCTGTACCGGCCGTTCCGACTACCCGAACCAGGTGAACAACGTCCTGTGCTTCCCGTTTATCTTCCGTGGCGCGCTGGACGTTGGCGCAACCGCCATCAACGAAGAGATGAAACTGGCGGCGGTACGTGCGATTGCAGAACTGGCCCATGCGGAACAGAGTGAAGTGGTGGCTTCTGCGTATGGCGATCAGGATCTTAGCTTTGGCCCTGAATACATCATTCCAAAACCGTTTGATCCGCGTCTGATAGTCAAGATTGCTCCTGCGGTCGCGAAAGCGGCGATGGAGTCGGGCGTGGCGACGCGTCCGATTGCTGATTTCGACGTCTACATCGACAAGCTGACTGAGTTCGTTTACAAAACCAACCTGTTTATGAAGCCGATTTTCTCCCAGGCTCGCAAAGCGCCGAAGCGCGTAGTTCTGCCGGAAGGGGAAGAGGCGCGCGTTCTGCATGCCACTCAGGAACTGGTAACGCTGGGACTGGCGAAACCGATCCTTATCGGTCGTCCGAACGTGATCGAAATGCGCATTCAGAAACTGGGCTTGCAGATCAAAGCGGGCGTTGATTTTGAGATCGTCAATAACGAATCCGATCCGCGCTTTAAAGAGTACTGGACCGAATACTTCCAGATCATGAAGCGTCGCGGCGTCACTCAGGAACAGGCGCAGCGTGCGCTGATCGGTAACCCGACAGTGATCGGCGCGATCATGGTTCAGCGTGGGGAAGCCGATGCAATGATCTGCGGTACGGTGGGCGATTATCATGAACATTTTAGCGTGGTGAAAAATGTCTTTGGTTATCGCGATGGCGTTCACACCGCAGGTGCAATGAACGCGCTGCTGCTGCCGAGTGGTAACACCTTTATTGCCGATACATATGTTAATGATGAACCGGATGCAGAAGAGCTGGCGGAGATCACCTTGATGGCGGCAGAAACTGTCCGTCGTTTTGGTATTGAGCCGCGCGTTGCTCTGTTGTCGCACTCCAACTTTGGTTCTTCTGACTGCCCGTCGTCGAGCAAAATGCGTCAGGCGCTGGAACTGGTCAGGGAACGTGCGCCAGAACTGATGATTGATGGTGAAATGCACGGCGATGCAGCGCTGGTGGAAGCGATTCGCAACGACCGTATGCCGGACAGCCCTTTGAAAGGTTCCGCCAATATTCTGGTAATGCCAAACATGGAAGCTGCCCGCATTAGTTACAACTTACTGCGCGTTTCCAGCTCGGAAGGTGTGACTGTCGGTCCGGTGCTGATGGGCGTGGCGAAACCGGTTCACGTGTTAACGCCGATCGCATCGGTACGTCGTATCGTCAACATGGTGGCGCTGGCCGTGGTTGAAGCGCAAACCCAACCGCTGTAATTCTTTTTTAACTCTCACGCTTACCCTGAATATTCAGGGTAAGCGGTCCAGCTGCAATATATTAGTAAAGCTTATTACTGAGTTTACGAATAATAAAAAAAGCAATATAAAATATCTCGATATTATTTTATTTATATTCATGCGTCGCATATGAAAGTTTATTCATAACAGTAAATATCTCTCCATTCTTAGTGATCTACCTCACCTTTTAAACGCGCTTGCCGAATTTTGTTATTTACTCTGACGAAAAATTGTCACGATACACGCAAGTTTTTCACAGGCGGCGACTCATGGATAAAGAACGCATCATTCAGGAATTTGTGCCCGGCAAACAGGTCACACTGGCGCATCTCATCGCGCATCCCGGCGAGGAACTGGCGAAGAAAATCGGCGTTCCGGATGCTGGCGCAATCGGCATTATGACGTTAACTCCTGGCGAAACGGCGATGATCGCCGGTGATTTAGCACTGAAAGCCGCCGATGTGCATATCGGTTTTCTCGACCGTTTTAGCGGCGCGCTGGTGATTTATGGCTCGGTGGGTGCAGTAGAAGAAGCATTATCACAAACCGTCAGTGGTTTAGGTCGCTTATTAAATTATACGCTTTGTGAAATGACCAAAAGTTAATACGAGGCATTCATGAAACGAATTGCGTTTGTGGGTACCGTCGGGGCAGGAAAAACAACGTTATTTAATGCGTTGCAGGGGAATTATACCTTCGCCAGAAAAACACAGGCCGTGGAATTTAATGATAAGGGCGATATTGATACGCCGGGTGAATATTTTAGCCATCCCCGCTGGTATCACGCCTTAATTACCACGCTACAGGATGTGGACATGCTGATCTATGTCCACGGCGCAAATGACCCGGAAAGTCGGTTGCCTGCCGGGTTGCTGGATATTGGCGTCAGCAAACGGCAAATCGCCGTCATCAGTAAAACGGACATGCCAGATGCTGACGTCGCCGCAACGCGAAAGTTATTGCTTGAGACGGGCTTCGAAGAGCCGATTTTCGAGCTAAACAGCCACGACCCGCAAAGCGTGCAGCAACTGGTGGATTATCTGGCATCTCTCACCAAACAGGAGGAAGCAGGTGAAAAAACTCATCACAGCGAATGATATTCGTGAAGCACACGCGCGCGGCGAACAGGCAATGTCCGTGGTTCTGCGCGCCAGCATTATTACCCCGGAAGCCCGAGAAGTGGCGGATTTACTGGGTTTTACCATCACCGAATGTGATGAATCGATCCCGGTAACGGCGTCCGTGCCCGCCAGCGTGCCAGCCGATAAAACCGAAAGCCAGCGCATCCGCGAAACCATCATTGCCCAGCTGCCGGAAGGCCAGTTTACCGAAAGCCTGGTCGCGCAGCTGATGGAAAAAGTGATGAAGGAAAAACAGTCGCTGGAGCAGGGTGCAATGCAGCCGAGCTTTAAATCGGTGACCGGCAAAGGCGGCATCAAAGTTATTGATGGTAGCAGCGTCAAGTTTGGTCGCTTTGATGGCGCACAACCGCATTGCGTGGGCTTGACTGATCTTGTGACCGGAGACGACGGCAGCAGCATGGCCGCCGGTTTTATGCAGTGGGAGAACGCATTCTTCCCGTGGACCCTGAACTACGACGAAATCGACATGGTGCTGGAAGGGGAGCTGCATGTTCGCCACGCAGGCGAAACCATGATCGCTAAAGCAGGCGACGTGATGTTTATCCCGAAAGGCTCCAGCATCGAATTTGGTACGACATCCAGCGTGAAATTCCTGTATGTCGCCTGGCCGGCTAACTGGCAATCCCTATGAAAGATTTCATCACCGAAGCATGGCTAAGAGCGAACCATACGCTCAGCGAAGGCGCAGAGATCCATCTCCCTGCGGACAGTCGCCTGACGCCCTCTGCCCGGGAGTTGCTGGAAAGCCGCCATCTGCGCATCAAGTTTATTGACGAGCAGGGCCGCCTGTTTGTTGACGATGAACAGCAGCAGCCGCAGCCCGTTCATGGGCTGACCAGCAGCGATGAACATCCGCAGGCGTGCTGCGAACTGTGCCGCCAGCCGGTGGCAAAAAAGCCGGATACGCTGACTCACCTGTCGGCGGAAAAAATGGTCGCCAAAAGCGATCCGCGCCTGGGTTTTCGCGCGGTTCTCGACAGCACCATTGCGCTGGCAGTGTGGCTGCAAATTGAACTGGCGGAACCGTGGCAGCCGTGGCTTGCGGATATGCGTTCGCGTCTTGGCAACATTATGCGTGCCGATGCGCTGGGGGAACCGCTGGGCGATCAAGCGATTGTCGGGCTTTCTGACGAAGATCTGCATCGGCTTTCTCATCAGCCGCTGCGTTATCTTGGTCACGATCATCTGGTGCCGGAAGCCAGCCACGGGCGCGATGCGGCGTTGCTGAATCTGCTACGCACCAAAGTGCGGGAAACCGAAACCGTAGCGGCGCAGGTGTTTATCACTCGCAGCTTTGAAGTATTACGCCCGGATATCTTGCAGGCGCTGAACCGCCTTTCCAGCACGGTCTACGTGATGATGATCCTGAGCGTAACGAAGCCGCCGCTAACGGTGAAGCAGATCCAACAACGACTGGGGGAAACGCAATGATTATTGAACGTTGTCGTGAACTGGCGTTGCGAGCGCCCGCCAGAGTGGTTTTTCCGGATGCGTTAGATCAACGTGTGCTGAAAGCGGCGCAATATTTACATCAACAAGGTCTGGCAACGCCCATTCTGGTCGCCAATCCGTTTGAACTTCGTCAGTTTGCGCTCAGTCATGGCGTAGCGATGGACGGGCTACAGGTGATTGATCCGCATGGCAACCTCGCAATGCGGGAAGAATTTGCTCAGCATTGGTTGGCCCGTGCGGGCGAAAAAACGCCGCCGGATGCGCTGGAAAAACTCACCGAACCGCTGATGTTCGCCGCCGCAATGGTCAGCGCCGGTAAAGCGGATGTCTGTATCGCGGGCAACCTCTCTTCCACGGCGAATGTGCTGCGTGCCGGATTACGCATTATTGGCTTGCAGCCTGGCTGTAAAACGCTCTCATCCATTTTCCTGATGCTGCCACAGTACAGCGGTCCGGCGTTGGGTTTTGCCGATTGCAGCGTGGTGCCACAGCCGACGGCGGCGCAGCTGGCGGATATCGCACTTGCCAGCGCTGAAACCTGGCGCGCCATCACCGGAGAAGAGCCGCGCGTGGCGATGTTGTCGTTTTCCAGCAACGGTAGCGCCCGTCACCCCTGCGTAGCCAACGTCCAGCAGGCGACAGAAATCGTCCGTGAGCGCGCGCCGCAGCTGGTAGTCGATGGCGAGTTGCAGTTTGACGCCGCCTTCGTGCCGGAAGTGGCGGCGCAAAAAGCGCCTGCCAGCCCGCTACAGGGCAAGGCCAATGTGATGGTTTTTCCGTCGCTGGAAGCCGGAAATATTGGCTACAAAATCGCACAACGACTCGGCGGATATCGTGCCGTCGGGCCATTGATACAAGGACTTGCCGCGCCGATGCACGATCTCTCTCGTGGTTGTAGCGTGCAGGAAATTATCGAGCTGGCGCTGGTGGCAGCTGTGCCGCGTCAGACAGAAATGAACCGCGAAAGCAGTTTACAAACACTGGTTGAATGAACGGTCCCGTTCTGGACCCTGATAAAGAGGAAAGCACAATGGAAGCATTAGGAATGATCGAAACCCGGGGCCTGGTTGCACTGATTGAGGCTTCTGACGCGATGGTGAAAGCTGCGCGCGTCAAGCTGGTTGGTGTTAAGCAGATTGGCGGCGGCCTGTGTACTGCCATGGTTCGTGGTGATGTTGCAGCCTGTAAAGCGGCGACCGATGCAGGTGCCGCAGCGGCACAGCGTATCGGCGAGCTGGTATCTGTACACGTTATCCCGCGTCCGCACGGCGACCTGGAAGAAGTGTTCCCGATCGGCCTGAAAGGCGATAGCAGCAACCTGTAATCACCCTGTGTGACGTCGATTCGGGCGTCACGCTCTCTCATTTTTCATTTTACCTTCCGCGGAGGGTAGGGGGAGCTTTTACCTGAAATACGCCACGGAGGCGGGTATGAAACTGGCAGTCGTCACTGGACAAATTGTTTGTACCGTACGCCATCACGGACTGGCGCATGACAAATTGCTGATGGTGGAAATGATTGATCCACAAGGTAATCCTGACGGGCAATGTGCCGTCGCCATCGACAATATTGGCGCGGGAACCGGGGAGTGGGTGTTGCTGGTGAGTGGCAGTTCCGCCCGCCAGGCGCATAAAAGCGAAACGTCACCGGTCGATCTGTGCGTGATTGGCATCGTCGATGAGGTGGTGTCTGGCGGTCAGGTAATTTTCCACAAATAAGGCAGAACATCATGAATCAACAGGATATTGAACAGGTGGTGAAAGCGGTACTGCTGAAAATGCAAAGCAGTGACACGCCGCCCGCCGCCGTTCATGAGATGGGCGTTTTCGCGTCCCTGGATGACGCTGTTGCGGCAGCCAAAATTGCCCAGCAAGGGTTAAAGAGCGTGGCAATGCGCCAGTTAGCCATTGCTGCCATTCGTGAAGCAGGCGAAAAACACGCCAGAGATTTAGCGGAACTTGCCGTCAGTGAAACCGGCATGGGGCGCGTTGAAGATAAATTTGCAAAAAACGTCGCTCAGGCGCGCGGTACACCAGGCGTTGAGTGCCTCTCTCCGCAAGTGCTGACTGGCGACAACGGCCTGACCCTAATTGAAAACGCACCCTGGGGCGTGGTGGCTTCGGTGACGCCTTCCACTAACCCGGCGGCAACCGTAATTAATAACGCCATCAGCCTGATTGCCGCGGGCAACAGCGTCATTTTTGCCCCGCATCCGGCGGCGAAAAAAGTCTCCCAGCGGGCGATCACGCTGCTCAACCAGGCGATTGTTGCCGCAGGCGGGCCGGAAAACTTACTGGTTACTGTGGCAAATCCGGATATCGAAACCGCGCAACGCTTGTTCAAGTTTCCGGGTATCGGCCTGCTGGTGGTGACTGGCGGCGAAGCGGTAGTAGAAGCGGCGCGTAAACACACCAATAAACGTCTGATTGCCGCAGGCGCTGGCAACCCGCCGGTAGTGGTGGATGAAACCGCTGACCTCGCCCGTGCTGCTCAGTCCATCGTCAAAGGCGCGTCTTTCGATAACAACATCATTTGTGCCGACGAAAAGGTACTGATTGTTGTTGATAGCGTAGCCGATGAACTGATGCGTCTGATGGAAGGCCAGCACGCGGTGAAACTGACCGCAGAACAGGCGCAGCAGCTGCAACCGGTGTTGCTGAAAAATATCGACGAGCGCGGAAAAGGTACTGTCAGCCGTGACTGGGTAGGTCGCGATGCAGGCAAAATCGCGGCGGCAATCGGCCTTAAAGTTCCGCAAGAAACGCGCCTGCTGTTTGTGGAAACCACCGCAGAACATCCGTTTGCCGTGACTGAACTGATGATGCCGGTGTTGCCCGTCGTGCGCGTCGCCAACGTGGCGGATGCCATTGCGCTGGCGGTGAAACTGGAAGGCGGTTGCCACCACACGGCGGCAATGCACTCGCGCAATATCGAGAACATGAACCAGATGGCGAATGCCATTGATACCAGCATTTTCGTTAAGAACGGACCGTGCATTGCCGGGCTGGGGCTGGGCGGGGAAGGCTGGACCACCATGACCATCACCACGCCAACCGGTGAAGGGGTAACCAGCGCGCGGACGTTTGTCCGTCTGCGTCGCTGTGTATTAGTCGATGCGTTTCGCATTGTTTAAGGAGTAACAGATGGCGCACGACGAACAATGGCTCACCCCACGTCTGCAAACGGCGGCAACGCTGTGTAACCAGACGCCCGCCGCGACGGAATCTCCGCTGTGGCTGGGGGTGGATCTGGGCACCTGCGATGTGGTGTCGATGGTTGTCGACCGCGACGGTCAGCCGGTGGCGGTATGCCTCGACTGGGCCGATGTGGTTCGCGACGGCATCGTCTGGGATTTCTTCGGCGCGGTCACCATTGTTCGTCGCCATCTTGACACGCTCGAGCAGCAATTCGGTCGTCGTTTTAGCCATGCGGCGACTTCATTTCCTCCAGGTACGGACCCGCGTATTTCCATCAACGTGCTGGAATCTGCCGGGCTGGAAGTGAGCCATGTGCTGGATGAGCCAACCGCAGTCGCGGATCTGCTGCAACTGGATAACGCAGGCGTAGTGGATATCGGCGGTGGCACTACCGGCATTGCCATCGTGAAAAAGGGCAAAGTGACGTACTCGGCGGATGAAGCCACCGGCGGACATCACATCTCTCTGACTCTCGCCGGAAATCGCCGTATTCCGCTGGAAGAGGCAGAGCAGTACAAGCGCGGTCACGGTGAAGAGATTTGGCCTGCGGTGAAACCGGTGTACGAAAAAATGGCGGACATTGTCGCCCGGCATATTGAAGGGCAGGGCATTACTGATTTATGGCTGGCGGGCGGCTCCTGTATGCAACCGGGCGTGGCAGAACTGTTTCGCAAACAATTCCCGGCGTTACAGGTGCATTTACCGCAGCACAGTTTGTTTATGACCCCGCTGGCGATCGCCAGTAGTGGGCGAGAGAAAGCGGAGGGGCTATATGCAAAATGAATTGCAGACCGCGCTCTTTCAGGCGTTCGATACCCTGAATCTGCAACGGGTAAAAACATTTAGCGTTCCACCGGTGACGCTTTGCGGTCCGGGCTCGGTGAGCAGTTGCGGACAGCAAGCGCAAACGCGTGGGCTGAAACATCTGTTCGTGATGGCAGACAGCTTTTTGCATCAGGCAGGGATGACCGCCGGGCTGACGCGTAGCCTGGCCGTTAAAGGTATCGCCATGACGCTCTGGCCATGTCCGGTGGGCGAACCGTGCATTACCGACGTGTGTGCAGCCGTGGCGCAGTTGCGTGAGTCAGGTTGTGACGGGGTGATCGCATTTGGCGGCGGCTCGGTGCTGGATGCGGCGAAAGCCGTGGCGTTGCTGGTGACGAACCCGGATAGCACGCTGGCAGAGATGTCAGAAACCAGCGTTCTGCAACCGCGCTTGCCGCTGATTGCCATTCCAACTACCGCCGGAACCGGCTCTGAAACCACCAATGTAACGGTGATTATCGACGCGGTGAGCGGGCGCAAGCAGGTGTTAGCCCATGCCTCGCTGATGCCGGATGTGGCGATCCTCGACGCCGCATTGACCGAAGGTGTGCCGTCGCATGTCACGGCGATGACCGGCATTGATGCGTTAACCCATGCCATTGAAGCATACAGCGCCCTGAACGCTACACCGTTTACCGACAGTCTGGCGATTGGTGCCATTGCGATGATTGGCAAATCGCTGCCGAAAGCGGTGGGCTACGGTCACGACCTTGCCGCGCGCGAGAGCATGTTGCTGGCTTCATGTATGGCGGGAATGGCGTTTTCCAGTGCGGGTCTTGGGTTGTGCCACGCGATGGCGCATCAGCCGGGCGCGGCGCTGCATATTCCGCACGGTCTGGCGAACGCTATGTTGCTGCCAACGGTGATGGAGTTTAACCGGATGGTATGTCGCGAACGCTTTAGTCAGATTGGTCGGGCACTGCGAACTAAAAAATCCGACGATCGTGACGCTATTAACGCGGTAAGTGAGCTGATTGCGGAAGTTGGGATTGGTAAACGACTGGGCGATGTTGGCGCGACATCTGCGCATTACGGTGCATGGGCGCAGGCCGCGCAGGAAGATATTTGTCTGCGCAGCAACCCGCGTACCGCCAGCCTGGAACAGATTGTCGGCCTGTACGCGGCGGCGCAATAAATGCCGCGTCTTATCCGGTCTGTGGGATTGCACATGTAGTGCGGATAAGGCTTCACGCAGCATCCGCTAATAAATAACAACTAACAGGGAGTAAAGGCGATGGGAATTAACGAAATCATCATGTACATCATGATGTTCTTTATGCTGATAGCTGCCGTAGACAGGATCCTGTCACAGTTCGGCGGTTCTGCTCGTTTCCTCGGTAAGTTCGGTAAAAGTATCGAAGGATCAGGCGGTCAGTTCGAAGAAGGCTTTATGGCAATGGGCGCTCTGGGTCTGGCGATGGTCGGTATGACCGCGCTGGCACCGGTACTGGCTCACGTACTCGGGCCGGTAATTATCCCGGTTTACGAAATGCTCGGCGCAAACCCGTCAATGTTCGCCGGAACGCTGCTGGCGTGCGATATGGGCGGCTTCTTCCTCGCCAAAGAGCTGGCGGGCGGCGACGTAGCAGCGTGGCTATACTCTGGGTTAATTCTCGGGTCGATGATGGGGCCAACGATTGTGTTTTCCATTCCGGTGGCGCTCGGCATTATCGAACCTTCTGACCGTCGTTATCTGGCGCTCGGCGTGCTGGCGGGCATTGTGACCATTCCGATTGGTTGTATCGCTGGTGGTCTGGTAGCTATGTACTCCGGTGTTCAGATCAACGGCCAGCCGGTGGAATTCACTTTCGCCCTGATCCTGATGAACATGATCCCGGTGATCATTGTTGCGATTCTGGTGGCGCTGGGGCTGAAATTCATCCCGGAAAAAATGATCAACGGCTTCCAGATCTTCGCCAAATTCCTCGTTGCATTGATCACCCTCGGTCTTGCCGCTGCGGTAGTGAAATTCCTGCTTGGCTGGGAACTGATCCCCGGTCTGGATCCTATCTTTATGGCCCCTGGCGATAAACCCGGTGAGGTGATGCGCGCCATTGAAGTTATCGGTTCTATCTCCTGCGTTCTGTTAGGGGCGTATCCGATGGTGCTGCTGCTGACCCGCTGGTTTGAAAAACCGCTGATGAGCGTCGGTAAGGTACTGAATATGAACAACATCGCGGCAGCCGGCATGGTGGCAACGCTTGCCAACAACATTCCGATGTTCGGCATGATGAAGCAGATGGATACCCGCGGCAAAGTGATCAACTGCGCCTTCGCCGTTTCCGCGGCTTTCGCCCTGGGCGACCACTTAGGCTTCGCCGCTGCCAACATGAACGCCATGATCTTCCCGATGATTGTCGGCAAATTGATCGGCGGCGTAACGGCGATTGGCGTGGCGATGATGCTGGTGCCAAAAGAAGACGCGACCACGGCTAAAACCGAAGCGGAGGCGCAATCGTGAACACTCGCCAGCTATTGAGCGTCGGTATCGATATCGGCACCACCACCACCCAGGTGATTTTCTCCCACCTGGAGCTGGTTAACCGTGCGGCGGTGTCGCAGGTGCCGCGCTACGAATTCATTAAACGCGAAATTAGCTGGCAAAGTCCGGTGTTCTTTACCCCTGTCGATAAACAGGGCGGTTTAAAAGAAGCGGAACTGAAAACCTTAATACTCGAGCAATATCAGGCTGCGGGTATTGAGCCGGAAAGCGTTGATTCTGGTGCCATCATCATCACCGGTGAAAGCGCGAAAACCCGCAATGCTCGCCCGGCGGTGATGGCGCTCTCTCAGTCGCTGGGCGATTTTGTCGTTGCCAGCGCCGGGCCGCACCTCGAATCCGTGATCGCCGGTCACGGAGCCGGGGCACAAACCCTTTCTGAACAACGGCTGTGTCGGGTACTGAATATCGACATCGGCGGTGGCACCGCGAACTACGCCCTGTTCGATGCCGGAAAAATCAGCGGCACCGCCTGCCTCAACGTCGGTGGTCGCCTGCTGGAAACCGACAGCCAGGGGCGCGTGGTTTACGCTCATAAACCGGGGCAGATGATTGTGGATGAGTGCTTCGGTGCAGGCACTGACGTCCGTTCGCTGACCGGCGCGCAGCTGGTGCAGGTTACCCGGCGGATGGCAGAACTGATTGTCGAAGTGATTGACGGAACGCTCTCACCGCTCGCGCAGGCATTGATGCAAACCGGTTTGCTGCCCGCAGGTGTTACGCCCGAAATCATTACGCTTTCTGGCGGCGTGGGCGAATGTTATCGCCACCAGCCCGCCGACCCGTTCTGTTTTGCCGATATTGGCCCGCTGCTGGCAACGGCGCTGCATGACCATCCGCGCCTGCGTGAGATGAACGTACAGTTTCCGGCGCAAACCGTGCGCGCCACGGTGATTGGCGCGGGCGCGCATACCCTTTCGCTCTCTGGCAGCACAATCTGGCTTGAGGGCGTACAACTGCCGCTGCGCAATTTGCCGGTGGCGATCCCGATTGATGAAACGGATCTGGTGGGTGCCTGGCAACAGGCGCTGATTCAGCTGGATCTTGATCCCAAAACTGACGCGTACGTGCTGGCGCTTCCCGCCTCGCTGCCTGTGCGTTACGCCGCGGTACTGACGGTCATCAACGCGTTGGTCGATTTCGTCGCGCGTTTTCCGAATCCGCATCCCCTGCTGGTGGTGGCCGGGCAGGACTTTGGTAAAGCTCTGGGCATGTTGTTGCGCCCACAGCTACAACAACTCCCGTTGGCAGTCATTGACGAAGTGATTGTCCGCGCGGGGGACTATATCGACATTGGTACGCCTCTTTTTGGCGGATCGGTTGTGCCGGTGACGGTGAAATCACTCGCATTTCCTTCCTGAGGGAACGACTTATGAAACTAAAGACCACATTGTTCGGCAATGTATATCAGTTTAAGGATGTAAAAGAGGTGCTGGCTAAAGCCAACGAACTGCGTTCGGGGGATGTGCTGGCGGGCGTCGCAGCGGCAAGCTCACAGGAGCGCGTGGCGGCAAAGCAGGTGTTGTCGGAAATGACCGTAGCGGACATCCGCAATAATCCGGTGATTGCCTATGAAGATGACTGCGTGACGCGGCTGATTCAGGACGATGTTAACGAAACGGCCTACAACCAGATTAAAAACTGGAGCATCAGCGAACTGCGTGAGTATGTGCTGAGCGATGAAACCAGCGTGGACGACATTGCCTTTACCCGCAAAGGGCTGACCTCGGAAGTGGTCGCGGCGGTAGCGAAGATTTGCTCCAACGCGGACCTGATCTACGGCGCGAAGAAAATGCCGGTAATCAAAAAGGCCAATACCACCATCGGTATTCCGGGCACCTTCAGCGCCCGTTTGCAGCCAAATGACACCCGTGACGACGTGCAAAGTATCGCCGCGCAAATCTACGAAGGGCTTTCCTTCGGGGTGGGCGATGCGGTGATCGGCGTCAACCCGGTAACTGACGACGTGGAAAACTTAAGCCGCGTGCTGGACACCATCTATGGCGTGATCGACAAATTCAACATCCCAACTCAGGGCTGCGTACTGGCGCACGTCACCACCCAGATCGAAGCGATTCGTCGTGGCGCACCAGGCGGGCTGATTTTCCAGAGTATCTGTGGCAGTGAAAAAGGGCTGAAAGAGTTTGGCGTGGAACTGGCGATGCTCGACGAAGCGCGCGCAGTGGGTGCAGAGTTCAACCGTATCGCCGGGGAAAACTGCCTCTACTTCGAAACCGGACAAGGCTCTGCGCTGTCGGCGGGTGCCAACTACGGCGCAGACCAGGTGACCATGGAAGCGCGTAACTACGGGCTGGCGCGTCATTACGATCCGTTTATCGTCAACACCGTGGTCGGCTTTATTGGGCCGGAGTATCTCTACAATGACCGCCAGATTATTCGTGCGGGCTTAGAAGATCACTTTATGGGTAAGCTGAGCGGCATCTCTATGGGCTGTGACTGCTGCTACACCAACCACGCTGACGCTGACCAGAACCTCAACGAAAACCTGATGATCCTGCTCGCCACCGCAGGCTGCAACTACATCATGGGGATGCCGCTGGGCGATGACATCATGCTCAACTACCAGACCACGGCCTTCCACGACACCGCCACTGTGCGTCAGTTACTCAACCTGCGCCCGTCACCGGAGTTTGAACGCTGGCTGGAAAGTATGGGCATTATGGCAAACGGTCGCCTGACCAAACGGGCGGGCGATCCGTCACTGTTCTTCTGATGACGCGGAGATAACACATCATGGATCAAAAACAGATTGAAGAAATTGTACGCAGCGTGATGGCGTCAATGGGACAAACGGCCCCCGCGCCGTCAGAAGCAAAGTGCGCCACTACCACCTGTGCGGCACCGGTGACCTCGGAAAGCTGCGCGCTGGATTTAGGTTCCGCTGAAGCAAAAGCGTGGATTGGTGTTGAAAACCCACATCGTGCGGATGTGTTAACAGAACTGCGTCGCAGCACCGTGGCCCGCGTTTGTACCGGTCGTGCCGGTCCGCGTCCGCGTACCCAGGCGTTGCTGCGTTTCCTGGCCGATCACTCTCGTTCGAAAGATACCGTACTTAAAGAAGTGCCGGAAGAGTGGGTGAAAGCGCAGGGCTTGCTGGAAGTACGCTCCGAAATTAGCGACAAAAATCTCTACCTGACTCGCCCGGATATGGGCCGCCGCCTGTGTGCAGAAGCTGTTGAAGCGCTGAAAGCACAGTGTGTTGCTAATCCGGACGTACAGGTCGTTATTTCTGATGGCCTGTCAACTGATGCCATCACTGTGAACTACGAAGAGATCCTGCCGCCGCTGATGGCGGGCCTGAAACAGGCCGGGCTGAAAGTCGGCACGCCATTCTTTGTTCGTTATGGTCGCGTGAAGATTGAAGATCAGATCGGTGAGATCCTCGGCGCGAAAGTGGTGATCCTGCTGGTGGGGGAACGTCCGGGGTTAGGGCAGTCAGAAAGCCTCTCCTGCTACGCCGTTTACTCGCCGCGTATGGCGACCACCGTTGAGGCCGATCGCACCTGCATCTCTAACATTCACCAGGGCGGCACGCCGCCGGTTGAAGCCGCAGCCGTCATTGTGGATTTGGCGAAACGTATGCTGGAGCAGAAAGCATCCGGCATCAACATGACCCGATAAGGAGGCATCATGCCAGCTTTAGATTTGATTCGACCGTCGGTAACCGCCATGCGGGTGATTGCCTCCGTTAACGCCGAATTTGCGCGTGAACTGAAATTGCCGCCGCATATTCGTAGCCTCGGGCTGATTTCTGCTGATTCCGATGACGTCACCTACATTGCCGCTGATGAAGCGACCAAGCAGGCGATGGTGGAAGTGGTGTATGGCCGCTCGCTGTATGCGGGCGCTGCACACGGCCCGTCACCGACTGCCGGTGAAGTGCTGATTATGCTTGGTGGGCCAAACCCGGCGGAAGTGCGTGCCGGTCTGGATGCGATGGTTGCGCATATTGAAAATGGCGCTGCTTTCCAGTGGGCTAATGATGCGCAAGATACGGCATTCCTGGCACATGTAGTTTCGCGTACCGGTTCTTATCTCTCATCAACCGCCGGGATCACGCTTGGCGATCCGATGGCGTATCTGGTGGCACCGCCGCTGGAAGCGACCTACGGCATTGATGCAGCGTTGAAATCTGCCGACGTACAGCTGGTGACCTATGTCTCGCCACCGTCTGAAACCAACTACTCGGCAGCATTTTTAACCGGTAGCCAGGCAGCGTGTAAAGCGGCCTGTAACGCCTTTACCGATGCAGTGCTGGAAATCGCGCGTAATCCAATCCAGCGTGCGTAATGGAGGTTGCCGATGATCAATGCACTGGGATTGCTGGAAGTGGACGGCATGGTCGCTGCGATAGATGCAGCGGATGCCATGCTCAAAGCAGCTAACGTTCGTCTGCTCAGTCACGAAGTGCTTGACCCTGGTCGCTTAACGCTGGTGGTGGAAGGCGATCTAGCGGCGTGTCGTGCGGCGCTGGACGCAGGTTGTGCTGCCGCGATGCGTACCGGGCGTGTCATCAGCCGTAAGGAGATCGGTCGGCCAGACGATGACACCCAGTGGCTGGTTACTGGCTTTAACCGCCAGCCGAAGCAACCCGTAAAGGAACCCGACGCGCCAGTTATCGTCGCGGAATCTGCTGACGAGTTGTTGGCGCTGTTAACATCAGTACGTCAGGGAATGACGGCAGGAGAAGTGGCTGCCCACTTTGGCTGGCCGCTGGAAAAAGCCAGAAATGCGCTCGAACAGCTCTTTTCTGCCGGGACGTTACGTAAACGCAGTAGTCGTTATCGTCTCAAGCCCCATTAACCTGTCGGAGGTGCCGGGTGTCCTACAACACCCGGCATTAACATCATGAAAAAGACCCGTACAGCCAATTTGCACCATCTTTATCATGAACCCTTACCCGAAAACCTGAAGCTCACGCCGAAGGTCGAAGTGGATAATGTTCATCAACGACAGACAACGGATGTCTATGAACATGCTTTGACGATTACCGCCTGGCAGCAGATTTACGATCAGCTGCATCCGGGCAAGTTTCATGGTGAATTTACGGAAATTCTACTCGATGATATTCAGGTTTTTCGTGAATACACCGGTCTGGCGCTGCGTCAGTCGTGTCTGGTCTGGCCGAACTCGTTCTGGTTTGGCATTCCGGCGACGCGCGGTGAGCAGGGATTTATCGGTTCGCAATGTCTGGGAAGCGCAGAAATAGCGACGCGCCCTGGTGGAACCGAGTTTGAATTAAGTACGCCGGACGATTACACGATCCTGGGCGTAGTGCTTTCTGAAGATGTCATCACCCGGCAGGCTAACTTTTTGCATAATCCGGATCGGGTATTACATATGTTGCGTAGCCAGTCGGCGCTGGAAGTGAAAGAGCAGCATAAAGCCGCGCTGTGGGGCTTTGTCCAACAGGCGCTGGCGACGTTTTGCGAGAACCCGGAAAATCTTCATCAGCCTGCAGTGCGAAAAGTGCTGGGGGATAATTTGCTAATGGCGATGGGGGCGATGCTGGAAGAAGCGCAGCCAATGGTGACGGCGGAAAGCATCAGTCATCAGAGTTACCGTCGGTTGCTTTCCCGCGCCCGTGAATATGTGCTGGAAAACATGTCCGAACCGGTGACGGTGCTGGACTTGTGTAATCAACTGCATGTCAGCCGCCGCACGCTACAAAACGCGTTTCACGCTATTTTAGGAATTGGCCCGAACGCGTGGCTGAAACGCATTCGCCTGAACGCCGTACGCCGCGAACTGATAAGCCCGTGGTCGCAAAGCACAACGGTAAAAGACGCCGCCATGCAGTGGGGATTCTGGCATCTGGGGCAATTTGCCACGGATTACCAGCAGCTGTTTGCCGAGAAGCCGTCGTTGACGTTGCATCAGCGGATGCGGGAATGGGGGTGAGGGAGTTACACCCAATCCCTGACCTTAATAAACTCACTCAACGCCGCTTCTGGGCTGCCATCTTTTGGCTGATAATCATACTCCCAGCGTACCAGTGGCGGCATTGACATCAGGATCGACTCGGTGCGCCCGCCAGTTTGCAGGCCAAACAGAGTGCCGCGATCCCAGACCAGATTGAACTCGACATAACGACCGCGACGGTAGAGCTGAAAATTGCGCTCGCGCTCGCCGTAGGCCATCGCTTTACGTCGCTCTACAATTGGTAAATAAGCGTCGGTGTAGCCTTTGCCTATCGCCTGCATAAAGGCAAAACAGTGGTCGAAATCTGGCGTGTTCAGATCATCAAAGAACAGCCCGCCAATACCGCGCTGTTCGTTGCGATGTTTGAGGTAGAAGTAATCGTCGCACCACTTTTTGTAACGGGGATAAACATCTTCACCAAATGGCAGGCACAGGTCACGGGCGGTGCGGTGCCAGTGAATGGCATCTTCTTCAAAACCATAGAAAGGGGTTAAATCGAAGCCGCCGCCAAACCACCAGACGGGCTCTGCACCCGGTTTTTCGGCAATAAAAAAGCGCACATTCGCGTGGCTGGTGGGAACATACGGATTATGCGGATGCACTACCAGTGAAACGCCCATCGCCTCGAAACTGCGCCCGGCAAGTTCCGGGCGATGAGCGGTGGCGGAAGCAGGCATCGCCTCACCGTGGACGTGAGAAAAGTTGACGCCCGCCTGTTCGAAAACACCACCATTACGCAACACCCGGCTACGTCCGCCGCCGCCAGCTTCGCGCTGCCAGCTATCTTCGACAAATTCTGTGCCATCGACGGCGGTCAGCTGCTGACAAATCGTATCCTGAAGGTTGAGCAGAAACTGTTTAACCTGGTGTGCGTCGGGTTTCATAACTTATCGCTTTTTCGAATGTGCTTTCTGGTTGTCGAACCAGTGGAAATAACTGATCACGCCTTCAGCAATCGCTGTGGCGATTTTCTGACGAAACGCCGCCGTGCCTAACAGTCGCTCTTCTTCCGGGTTGGTGATAAACGAGGTTTCCACCAGCACCGAAGGAACCGACGGCGATTTCAACACCACAAACGCGGCTTGTTCGGTGTTGCGGCTGTGCAGTTTATGCACCGGCTTAATCTTTTTCAGAATATGCGAGCCAAGCGTCAGGCTGTTTTTAATAGTATCGGTTTGCACCAGATCAAACAGCACTTGCTGCAATAGGTGATCCTTGTCAGTCGCCTTTTTACCGGCAACTTCATCGGCGCGGTTTTCGCGTTCAGACAGGTATTTCGCCATTGCGCTACTTGCCCCACGGTTAGAGAGGGCAAATACCGAAGCACCGGCAGCTTTCGGGTTGGTAAAGCCATCGGCATGAATTGACATAAACAGATCTGCGCCATGTTTATGGGCGATTTCAACGCGATCGTAAAGTGGGATAAACGTATCGCCAGAACGCGTTAAACGCGCATCAATCCCATGATTACGCAAAATGGAACGGACGTTTTTAGCAATCGCCAGCACCACATGTTTTTCTTTCGAACCGTTGCGTCCGATCGCTCCGGTATCAATTCCGCCGTGGCCTGGATCGAGAACAACGACACGTTTGCCGCCAGATTTTTTGGCTTTCGGCTTGCTGTGTCCGTTGCTGGTTTTTAAAGGTTCGTCTTTGGCGATGGCTTGCGACATTCCTGACAACGTCAGGGCAGCCAAACCGGCTTTCAGCACCTGGCGGCGCGAAGTGAGTGTTTTTAGTGGTTTAAAAGTGCTCATACGGCCTGAGTTGTAATAATAAAGTTCCAGATGTTATATCGTATCGCGTAATCCGTTACGACCGTTTGCTGTTGAGAATTGTTTTACTTTTCATTTCAATAGTTGACAACTCCCCATTATGCCACTTTTTCAACCGATTTTCGTCAGATATTGGCTAATTCGACCGTTCACGCCATAATCAGCCTTTTAACCCGCAAAAAGGTAACGAATACCATGGAGATACGCGTATTTCGCCAGGAAGATTTCGAAGAGGTCATCACCCTTTGGGAGCGTTGCGACTTGCTGCGTCCGTGGAACGATCCGGAAATGGACATCGAGCGTAAGATGAACCATGACGTCAGTTTGTTTCTGGTCGCTGAGGTAAACGGTGAAGTGGTCGGAACGGTGATGGGCGGTTATGACGGGCATCGCGGGTCCGCTTATTATCTTGGCGTGCATCCAGAGTTTCGTGGGCGTGGAATTGCCAATGCGTTGCTTAACCGGCTGGAGAAAAAGCTGATTGCTCGCGGCTGCCCGAAAATTCAGATCAACGTGCCGGAAGATAACGACATGGTGCTCGGAATGTATGAACGCCTGGGATATGAACACGCCGACGTGCTGAGTCTGGGTAAGCGTTTGATTGAAGATGAAGAGTACTGAGTTTCATCCTGTCCATTATGATGCGCACGGTCGCCTGCGTTTACCCTTGCTCTTCTGGCTTGTGCTATTGCTTCAGGCGCGAACCTGGGTGCTGTTTGTCATTGCCGGTGCGTCGCGCGAGCAGGGTACTGCGCTGCTAAATCTGTTTTATCCCGATCACGATAATTTCTGGCTGGGGCTGATTCCTGGCATTCCGGCGGTGCTGGCATTTTTGTTGAGCGGTCGGCGGGCTACGTTTCCTCGCACCTGGCGTGTACTCTATTTTCTGTTGCTGTTGGCGCAGGTGGTTTTACTTTGCTGGCAACCGTGGCTGTGGCTGAACGGTGAATCCGTTAGCGGTTTCGGTCTGGCGCTGGTAGTGGCGGATATTGTGGCGTTAATCTGGCTGCTGACCAATCGACGTTTACGCGCTTGTTTTAATGAAGTAAAAGAATAACGGCACTTTTTGGTGAATTTGCACTCCAAGCAACGTTATTGAATAACCAAAGGAAGTGACATGAAATCGCTGCGTTTAATGTTATGCGCTATGCCGTTGATGCTGACCGGCTGTTCCACGATGTCGTCAGTTAACTGGTCTGCCGCTAATCCGTGGAACTGGTTTGGATCGTCCACCAAAGTGAGCGAGCAGGGCGTGGGTGAATTAACGGCGTCCACACCACTGCAAGAACAAGCCATTGCTGATGCGCTTGATGGCGATTATCGCCTGCGCAGCGGAATGAAAACCGCGAACGGCAACGTGGTGCGCTTTTTTGAAGTGATGAAAGGCGACAACGTGGCGATGGTGATTAACGGCGATCAAGGCACGATCAGCCGCATTGATGTGCTGGATAGCGATATTCCTGCTGACACCGGTGTTAAAATCGGTACACCGTTTAGCGACCTTTACAGCAAAGCATTTGGCAATTGCCAAAAAGCTGATGGTGATGATAATCGTGCCGTCGAATGTAAAGCCGAAGGCAGTCAACATATTAGCTACCAGTTCAGCGGGGAATGGAGTGGTCCTGAAGGGTTAATGCCTTCGGACGATACCCTGAAAAACTGGAAAGTCAGTAAAATTATCTGGCGGCGTTAATTTGCGTCTGAACAAACCGCCGCCGCGAAAAAACACGTAAAATAGCGCCCAACAATGCCACGGATTGCGTGGCATTCTTATTTTCAGGAGGAACAATGTCTCAGGTTCAGAGTGGCATTTTGCCAGAACATTGCCGCGCGGCGATTTGGATCGAAGCCAACGTAAAAGGGGAAGTTGACGCCCTGCGTGCGGCCAGTAAAACATTTGCCGACAAACTGGCAACTTTTGAAGCGAAATTCCCGGACGCGCATCTTGGTGCGGTGGTTGCCTTTGGTAACAACACCTGGCGCGCTCTGAGCGGCGGCGTTGGGGCAGAAGAGCTGAAAGATTTTCCGGGCTACGGTAAAGGCCTTGCGCCGACCACCCAGTTCGATGTGTTGATCCACATTCTTTCTCTGCGTCACGACGTAAACTTCTCTGTCGCCCAGGCGGCGATGGAAGCCTTTGGTGACTGCATTGAAGTGAAAGAAGAGATCCACGGCTTCCGTTGGGTGGAAGAGCGTGACCTGAGCGGCTTTGTTGACGGTACAGAAAACCCGGCGGGTGAAGAGACGCGTCGCGAAGTGGCGGTTATCAAAGACGGCGTGGATGCCGGCGGCAGCTATGTGTTTGTGCAGCGTTGGGAGCACAACCTGAAGCAGCTCAACCGGATGAGCGTTCACGATCAGGAGATGATGATCGGGCGCACCAAAGAGGCCAACGAAGAGATCGACGGCGACGAACGTCCGGAAACCTCTCACCTCACCCGCGTTGATCTGAAAGAAGATGGCAAAGGGCTGAAGATTGTTCGCCAGAGCCTGCCGTACGGCACCGCCAGTGGCACTCACGGTCTGTACTTCTGCGCCTACTGCGCGCGTCTGCATAACATTGAGCAGCAACTGCTGAGCATGTTTGGCGATACCGATGGTAAGCGTGATGCGATGTTGCGTTTCACCAAACCGGTAACCGGCGGCTATTATTTCGCACCGTCGCTGGACAAGTTGATGGCGCTGTAAGCGTTTCTGATTCATTGATTAAAGGCCAGGCAGTAACATTACTGACTGGCCTTTTTATTACTTTTGTTTTAACGCCGCATACACCTGATCAACTACCCAACCATACGTTGCAATCGGCAGCTGACCGCTTTCGAACATATTGGGATTCTGTTGCGGATCGGCAACCGGCGAATGTGGCTTGTTGCTTAACATCACAATCGCCATATGATTCACCGGATCGATAACGGTCACCGTTCCGGTCCAGCCAGTGTGACCGTAGGTTTGCGGGCTTGCCAGCGTGCCAAACGTCGGCGTCATGGTGGCATTACCATTCACGCGCCAGCCGAGGCCAAAAGTGGCATCTTCCTTAGAGCTGGTGGTGAACATCTTCACCGTTTCCGCACTGAACAGCTGCACATCGCCATAGCCCCCGCCGTTCAGCATCGTTTGCATTAACACCGCAATATCGCCGGTATTGGAAAACAAACCTGCGTGCCCGGAAACGCCGCCCATCGAATAAAAGGCTTTTTCATCGTGTACCTGACCCCAAATCGTGGTGGTGCGGATATTCGGGAAGTGGATCACGCCATCGCGGGTATTGCCGTTCAGTTCAGTCGCGGCAATTTGCTGCGGTTTAAAGCCTTTCAGCAGTGGATTAAACATTGTGTGCGTCAGGCCGAGCGGGCGATAAATCGACTCTTCAACATAGCGGTCAAGCGGCTGACCGGTGACCGACTCGACGATAAATCCAAGCAGCATGTAATCGACATCGCTGTAGATATGCTTGCTGCCGGGCTGATACTCCAGCGGTGTACGTTTAATCATCTCCAGCGTCTGGCCTTTATCCTGGGAATATAACGCGCCCGCGACCGCTTTATTAGGGTATTGTGGATCTGCCGGGAAACCGCCGCTGTGATGCAGCAGGTCGGCTATCCGCAGCGTGTTTTTGCCTTTAATCGTATCGCTCGGGCTATCGGCAAACCCTGGAATATATTTCGCAATCCGATCGTCAGGATGCAGTTTGCCTTCGCTCATTAGCTTTTGCAGGGCGAAGTTAGTGGCGTACATTTTTGTGTTTGAGGCCAGGTCATACAGTGTATCGGTGGTGGCTTTTACAGGCTGTGCCATCAATACGCTGCCATCGTATTTTTTCGCCGCTCCCCAGGCTTTGCGATACACAATCTGATTATCTTTAATAATCAGCAGGTTTACGCCGGGATAACCGGCTTCAACTTGCTGGCTTATCCAGTTCGACATCTGGTTAAGCCGTTCGACGTTGAACCCTGCTTTCTCTGGCGAACTTTCTGTCAGAACAGGGTATTTTGCGGCGCTGACGCTACAGCTGACAGCCAGCAGAGAAAGATAGAGCATTGTCCGTTTCATAATCAGTCCAGATTGACGTTACGGCAGCCAAAGAGCGTGGTGAAAATAAACCCACTAACCCATGCCACCAGAATCCCACCTGCATATACCGCCATTGCCGGAAGGATGCCTTGCGCGGAAGTCATCAGCGGCAGCGCCACCAGACCAGACGGCCCAAAGGCGCTGTTTAAGCCCATTGGCAGACCCCACCAGGCTATCAGCCCGATAAACAAACCGCCCGCCGCGCCGCCTAAACAAGCGGTAACAAACGGTTTCATGCGGGGCAGGGTGACGCCGTAAATCAATGGTTCGCCAACGCCCAGCAGACCGGGAATAATCGCCCCTCGCACCTGACTGCGTAATGCACTGTGCGGTTGCGCCCGCCAGTAGAGCGCCAGCGCCGCGCCCACCTGGCCCGCGCCTGCCATCGAAAGGATAGGAAATAAGCTGTTGAATCCCTGGCTGTCCATTAACGCGAGGTAAACAGGAATAAAGCCCTGATGCACGCCAAATACCACGGCGATCAGGAACAGCCCGGCTAAAACCGCACAACCGAGCGGATTACTGTTCAGGTGCATAAACAGCCACGACATACCTTCGAATAACCAGCCGCCCAGCGGCATAATGATCAGGTAGGCCAGCGTAGCGGTGATCAGTAGGGTGATTAACGAGGTCAGCAGCATGTCGAGATCGTCCGGCATAAAGCGGCGCACCATGCCTTCGATGCGGGCGCAGGCCCACGCGGCAATCAACACGCCGATAATATTGCCGCGCGGATCGATGGGCAGACCAAAGAAATCGTGAAAACCGGCGTAGTAACCGGTGGTTGCAGCGGGGTTATAACCGAGCAAAAAGAGTGCGGCAATAATTGCGCCATTGACGCCCGTGCCGCCAAATGCCTGGGCGGCGTTATAGCCCACCAGAATCACCAGGAAGGTGAACAAACCTTTGCTGAACACCTTCATAAAATTCAGCGCGTCGGGTAGCGTGCCCTGAGCATCTGCCGGAACGTGCATCACCGTGGCAATTAACGTCGCTATTCCCAGCAGCAGACCGGCGGCAATAAAACCGGGGATAAGCGGCGTGAAGATGGTGGCGAATTTGGCGAGAAATTGTTGCACGCCGGAGGTTTGTTTGGCTTTTAACTGACGTTTGTTCTGGGCGGCGATTTCTGCGGCATCCTGTACCGGTGCTTCTCCCAGCAGCTCGCTCATCGCTTTTGCGGCACGATGCGCTTTACCAGGCCCAAAAACGACCTGCACCTGGTCACTGGTCAAAATGACGCCCTTCACGCCTTCCAGCGTTTTGATATCGGGATCAACCAGTGAACTGTCATGTACACCCAGACGCAGGCGCGTCATACAGTTACCACAACTGGCGATATTTCCCGGTCCGCCGACACGGGTAAGAATGGTGTTCAGAAGTTCACTGCTGATCTCTTTGACCATGGGTTATTCCTTGTCTAAAACCTGACGAATAAAGCCGCCGTGTTGATCCAGGCGTTTTTTAGCTTCTGCGGCATCGAGATTTTTCAGTACCATCACAATGGCCGTTTTACAGTTGCGCTCGCAGGCAATTAACGCCGCTTCCGCTTGTTCGGCATTACATCCGGTGGCGTTTTTAACAATATTGACCTGGCGCACATGCAGTTTTTCGTTGGTGGCGACCACATCGACCATCAGGTTGCCGAACACTTTGCCAGATTTAATCATCAGCCCGGTGGAGAGCATATTGAGCACCAGTTTCTGCGCTGTACCTGCTTTCATCCGCGAAGAACCGGTAACCACTTCGGCACCTACAATCGGTGTAATGGCAAACTCTGCGGTGGTTGAAACGGCGCTCCCCGGATTACAGGAAATTCCCACTGTGCGGCAGCCGAGCTGGCGTGCGTATTCCAGTCCGGCAATTACATACGGCGTGCGACCACTGGCCGCAATGCCAACCACCACATCCTGCGCGGTTAAGCCGATGTTTTTCAGGTCGTTAACACCACCTTCCCGGCTATCTTCAGCGCCTTCCACCGCGTGCTGAATGGCATATTCGCCTCCAGCAATCAAACCAACCACCAAACCCGGTTTCACGCCATAGGTGGGCGGACATTCGCTGGCATCCAGAATCCCCAGACGACCGGATGTTCCCGCACCGAGATAAATCAGACGACCGCCGCCGCTGACCTGGGCGTGGATAACATCGATCGCCGCGGCGATATCCGGCAGTACGCGCTCAACGGCGAGTGGTACAGTTTTATCTTCATCGTTGATAATCCGGCACATTTCCAGCGTTGATACGCGGTCAATTTCAGCCGAGGCGGCGTTCGAGCCTTCGGTAATCATCTTTTCAAGTTGCATCGGTGGTGACCTTACTATTTACGATCAAATAATTGCAGATGTATGGAATCATATATCCCGAATTGACAGACTTAAAGGAATCATTGAGTCTACACTCGCAGAGTGTGAAGAGCGTCATAAGAACTTAAGCGGAATTTTTGCTGCCAGCCCAGGAGAGTGGAAGATGTTGTACCTGACGAAAATACGCAATGCGGAAAGTGAATTTACCGAGAACGAGCAAAAAATTGCTGACTTTCTGCGGGCCAACGTGAGTGAGCTGAAATCCGTCTCTTCGCGCAAGATGGCGAAACAGCTCGGCATCAGCCAGTCGAGTATTGTGAAGTTTGCCCAGAAGCTCGGCGCACAAGGATTTACTGAATTGCGTATGGCGTTAATAGGCGAATACAGTGCCAGCCGGGAGAAAACGAATGCCACTGCGCTGCACCTGCACAGTTCGATTACCAGTGATGATTCGCTGGAAGTGATTGCCCGCAAACTGAATCGCGAAAAAGAGCTGGCGCTGGAGCAAACCTGCACGTTGTTCGACTACGCGCGGCTGCAAAAAATCATTGAGGTCATCAGTAAAGCACCGTTTATCCAGATAACGGGCCTGGGCGGATCGGCGCTGGTGGGGCGCGATCTGTCGTTCAAACTGATGAAAATTGGCTATCGCGTGGCCTGCGAAGCCGACACGCACGTACAAGCCACCGTTTCCCAGGCGTTGAAAAAAGGCGATGTACAAATCGCTATCTCTTACAGCGGCAGTAAAAAAGAGATTGTCTTGTGCGCAGAAGCGGCACGAAAGCAGGGGGCAACGGTGATTGCCATTACTTCTCTGGCTGACTCTCCGCTGCGGCGGCTGGCGCATTTCACGCTCGATACCGTTTCCGGTGAAACCGAATGGCGTAGCTCGTCGATGTCTACCCGCACGGCGCAAAATTCTGTTACCGATTTACTGTTTGTTGGTCTTGTGCAACTCAATGATGTGGAGTCATTGAAAATGATTCAGCGCAGCAGTGAGCTAACACAACGCCTGAAATGATGCATAAAGCAGCGACTGGATTGAGATTTTCCTGAATTAGTGAGCTGATCCGCAGCAATATTTTGTTTATCCTGTATTTTCAGAGGGAATGGAGTGTAACGCTCTGTATTAACAAGGAGAGCATTAAAATGGGTAAACTCACGGGCAAGACAGCACTGATTACGGGCGCATTGCAGGGAATTGGCGAAGGAATTGCCAGAACTTTTGCGCGTCATGGCGCAAACCTAATCTTGCTGGATATCTCCCCTGAGATCGAAAAGCTGGCGGACGAACTGTGTGGTCGTGGTCATCGCTGTACGGCGGTTGTCGCCGATGTGCGTGACCCGGCGTCGGTAGCCGCAGCTATCAAACGCGCGAAGGAAAAAGAAGGGCGCATTGATATCCTGGTGAATAACGCAGGCGTTTGTCGTCTGGGCAGTTTCCTCGATATGAGCGATGACGATCGCGATTTCCATATTGACATCAATATTAAAGGCGTATGGAACGTCACGAAGGCGGTGCTGCCGGAGATGATTGCCCGCAAAGATGGTCGCATTGTGATGATGTCTTCGGTCACTGGCGATATGGTGGCCGATCCGGGTGAAACGGCGTACGCCTTAACGAAAGCGGCGATTGTTGGCCTGACAAAATCGCTGGCGGTGGAGTATGCGCAGTCTGGTATTCGCGTTAACGCCATATGCCCTGGATACGTTCGCACACCAATGGCGGAAAGCATTGCCCGCCAGTCGAACCCGGAAGATCCAGAGTCAGTGCTGACTGAAATGGCAAAAGCAATCCCGCTGCGTCGCCTCGCCGATCCGCTGGAAGTCGGCGAACTGGCGGCCTTCCTCGCATCGGATGAATCCAGCTATTTAACCGGTACACAGAATGTGATTGATGGCGGCAGCACACTGCCGGAGACGGTTAGCGTCGGTATCTGATTCACCTCTGTTTCCTCCCTGCATGTGTGGGGAGGATTTCGTCTTATTCCCTTTTCAACTTCCAAATCACCAAACGGTATATAAAACCGTTACTCCTTTCACGTCCGTTATAAATATGATGGCTATTAGAAAGTCATTAAATTTATAAGGGTGCGCAATGGCCGTTAACTTACTGAAAAAGAACTCACTCGCGCTGGTCGCTTCTCTGCTGCTGGCGGGCCATGTACAGGCAACGGAACTGCTGAACAGTTCTTATGACGTCTCCCGCGAGCTGTTTGCCGCCCTGAACCCGCCGTTTGAACAGCAATGGGCCAAAGATAACGGCGGCGACAAACTGACGATAAAACAATCTCATGCCGGGTCATCAAAACAGGCGCTGGCAATTTTGCAGGGCTTAAAAGCCGACGTTGTCACTTATAACCAGGTGACCGACGTACAAATTCTGCACGATAAAGGCAAGCTTATCCCGGCGGACTGGCAGTCGCGCCTGCCGAATAATAGCTCGCCGTTCTACTCCACCATGGGCTTCCTGGTGCGTAAGGGCAACCCGAAGAATATCCACGACTGGAACGACCTGGTGCGCTCCGACGTGAAACTGATTTTCCCGAACCCGAAAACGTCGGGTAACGCGCGTTATACCTATCTGGCGGCATGGGGCGCAGCGGATAAAGCTGACGGTGGCGACAAAGCCAAAACCGAACAGTTTATGACCCAGTTCCTGAAAAACGTTGAAGTGTTCGATACTGGCGGTCGTGGCGCGACCACCACTTTTGCCGAGCGCGGCCTGGGCGATGTGCTGATCAGCTTCGAGTCGGAAGTGAACAACATCCGCAAACAGTATGAAGCGCAGGGCTTTGAAGTGGTGATTCCGAAAACCAACATTCTGGCGGAATTCCCGGTGGCGTGGGTCGATAAAAACGTGCAGGCCAACGGTACGGAAAAAGCAGCAAAAGCCTACCTGAACTGGCTCTACAGCCCGCAGGCGCAAACCATCATCACCGACTATTACTACCGCGTGAATAACCCGGAAGTCATGGACAAACTGAAAGATAAATTCCCGCAGACCGAGCTGTTCCGCGTGGAAGACAAATTTGGCTCCTGGCCGGAAGTGATGAAAACCCACTTCACCAGCGGCGGCGAGTTAGACAAGCTGTTAGCGGCGGGGCGTAATTAATGTTTGCAGTTTCTTCAAGACGCGTGCTGCCGGGCTTTACCTTAAGCCTCGGCACCAGTCTGCTGTTTGTTTGCCTGATTTTGCTGCTGCCGCTTTCCGCGCTGGTGATGCAGCTTTCTGAGATGAGCTGGGCGCAGTACTGGGAAGTGATCACCAACCCGCAGGTGGTCGCGGCCTACAAAGTGACGCTGCTGTCGGCGTTTGTGGCATCAATTTTTAACGGCGTTTTCGGCCTGCTGATGGCGTGGATTTTAACCCGTTATCGCTTTCCGGGCCGCACGCTGCTTGATGCGCTGATGGATTTACCCTTTGCGCTGCCAACGGCAGTCGCCGGTTTAACGCTGGCCTCGCTCTTTTCTGTAAACGGTTTTTACGGTGAATGGCTGGCGAAGTTTGATATCAAAGTCACCTATACATGGCTGGGGATTGCGGTGGCGATGGCCTTTACTAGCATTCCGTTTGTGGTACGTACCGTGCAGCCGGTGCTGGAAGAGTTAGGCCCGGAATATGAAGAAGCGGCGGAAACGCTTGGTGCAACGCGCTGGCAGAGTTTCTGCAAAGTGGTGCTGCCGGAACTTTCTCCGGCGCTGGTGGCGGGCGTGGCGTTGTCGTTTACCCGTAGTCTTGGTGAGTTTGGCGCGGTGATATTTATCGCCGGGAACATCGCCTGGAAGACGGAAGTGACGTCGCTGATGATTTTTGTGCGCTTGCAGGAGTTTGATTACCCGGCGGCGAGCGCGATTGCTTCGGTGATCCTCGCGGCATCCCTGATACTGCTGTTCTCAATTAACACTCTGCAAAGTCGCTTTGGTCGGCGTGTGGTAGGTCATTAATGGCGGAAGTTACCCAATTGAAGCGTTATGACGCGCGCCCGATTAACTGGGGCAAATGGTTTCTGATTGGCATCGGGATGCTGGTATCGGCGTTCATCCTGCTGGTGCCGATGATTTACATCTTCGTGCAGGCATTCAGCAAGGGGCTGATGCCGGTTTTACAGAATCTGGCCGATCCGGACATGCTGCACGCGATTTGGCTGACGGTGATGATCGCGCTGATTGCCGTACCGGTAAACCTGGTGTTCGGCATTCTGCTGGCCTGGCTGGTGACGCGCTTTAACTTCCCTGGACGCCAGTTACTGCTGACGCTACTGGACATTCCGTTTGCCGTATCGCCGGTGGTTGCCGGTCTGGTGTATCTGCTGTTCTACGGCTCTAACGGCCCGCTGGGCGGCTGGCTGGATGAACATAATCTGCAAATTATGTTCTCCTGGCCGGGAATGGTGCTGGTCACCATCTTTGTGACGTGTCCGTTTGTGGTGCGCGAGCTGGTGCCGGTGATGTTAAGCCAGGGCAGCCAGGAAGACGAAGCGGCGATTTTGCTTGGCGCGTCTGGCTGGCAGATGTTTCGCCGCGTCACATTGCCGAACATTCGCTGGGCGCTGCTTTATGGCGTGGTGTTGACCAACGCCCGCGCAATTGGCGAGTTTGGCGCGGTGTCGGTGGTTTCCGGCTCGATTCGCGGCGAAACCCTGTCGCTGCCGTTACAGATTGAATTGCTGGAGCAGGACTACAACACCGTCGGCTCCTTTACCGCTGCGGCGCTGTTAACGCTGATGGCGATTATCACCCTGTTTTTAAAAAGTATGTTGCAGTGGCGCCTGGAGAATCAGGAAAAACGCGCACAGCAGGAGGAACATCATGAGCATTGAGATTGCCAATATTAAGAAGTCGTTTGGTCGCACCCAGGTGCTGAACGATATCTCACTGGATATTCCTTCAGGTCAGATGGTCGCGTTGCTGGGGCCGTCCGGTTCCGGGAAAACCACGCTGCTGCGCATTATCGCTGGGCTGGAGCATCAAACCAGCGGGCATATTCGCTTCCACGGCACCGACGTGAGCCGCCTGCACGCACGTGATCGTAAAGTCGGTTTCGTGTTCCAGCATTACGCGCTGTTCCGCCATATGACGGTGTTCGACAATATCGCTTTTGGCCTGACGGTGCTGCCGCGTCGCGAGCGCCCGAATGCCGCAGCCATCAAAGCGAAAGTGACAAAATTGCTGGAAATGGTGCAGCTTGCCCATCTGGCGGATCGTTATCCGGCGCAGCTTTCCGGCGGCCAGAAACAGCGTGTGGCGCTGGCGCGCGCGCTGGCTGTGGAACCGCAAATTCTGCTGCTTGATGAACCGTTTGGCGCGTTGGATGCGCAGGTGCGTAAAGAGCTGCGTCGCTGGCTGCGTCAACTCCATGAAGAGCTGAAATTCACCAGCGTGTTCGTGACCCATGACCAGGAAGAAGCGACCGAAGTAGCTGATCGTGTAGTGGTGATGAGCCAGGGCAATATCGAGCAGGCTGATGCGCCGGACCAGGTATGGCGCGAACCAGCGACCCGTTTTGTACTCGAATTTATGGGCGAAGTGAACCGCCTGCAGGGAACCATTCGCGGCGGGCAGTTCCATGTTGGCGCACATCGCTGGCCGCTGGGCTACACACCTGCGTATCAGGGGCCGGTGGATCTCTTCCTGCGCCCGTGGGAAGTGGATATCAGCCGCCGTACCAGTCTCGATTCGCCGCTGCCGGTACAGGTACTGGAAGCCAGCCCGAAAGGTCACTACACCCAATTAGTGGTGCAGCCGCTGGGGTGGTACAACGAACCGCTGACGGTCGTGATGCATGGCGACGATGCCCCGCAGCGTGGCGAGCGTTTATTCGTTGGTCTGCAACATGCGCGGCTGTATAACGGCGACGAGCGTATCGAAACCCGAGATGAGGAACTTGCTCTCGCACAAAGCGCCTGATAGGTTGAGTGAATGTTAAACGCCCGGAGGCGCTTCCCGCGATCCGGGCTTTTTAATGGCAAGGTTTGTAACCTGTAGGCCTGATAAGACGCGCAAGCGTCGCATCAGGCAACACCACGTATGGACAGAGATCGTGAGTACATTAGAACAAACAATAGGCAATACGCCTCTGGTGAAGTTGCAGCGAATGGGGCCGAATAACGGCAGTGAAGTGTGGTTAAAACTGGAAGGCAATAACCCGGCCGGTTCGGTGAAAGATCGTGCGGCGCTTTCGATGATCGTCGAGGCGGAAAAGCGCGGGGAAATTAAACCGGGTGATGTGTTAATCGAAGCCACCAGTGGTAACACCGGCATTGCGCTGGCAATGATTGCCGCGCTTAAAGGCTATCGCATGAAATTGCTGATGCCCGACAACATGAGCCAGGAACGCCGTGCGGCGATGCGTGCTTATGGTGCGGAACTGATTCTTGTCACCAAAGAGCAGGGCATGGAAGGTGCGCGCGATCTGGCGCTGGAGATGGCGAATCGTGGCGAAGGAAAGCTGCTCGATCAGTTCAATAATCCCGATAACCCTTATGCGCATTACACCACCACCGGGCCGGAAATCTGGCAGCAAACCGGCGGGCGCATCACTCATTTTGTCTCCAGCATGGGGACGACCGGCACTATCACCGGCGTTTCACGCTTTATGCGCGAACAATCCAAACCGGTAACGATTGTCGGCCTACAGCCGGAAGAGGGCAGCAGCATTCCCGGCATTCGCCGCTGGCCTGCGGAGTATATGCCGGGGATTTTCAACGCTTCGCTGGTGGATGAGGTGCTGGATATTCATCAGCGCGATGCGGAAAACACCATGCGCGAACTGGCGGTGCGGGAAGGAATATTCTGTGGCGTCAGCTCCGGCGGCGCGGTTGCCGGAGCACTGCGGGTGGCAAAAGCTAACCCTGACGCGGTGGTGGTGGCGATCATCTGCGATCGTGGCGATCGCTACCTTTCTACCGGGGTGTTTGGGGAAGAGCATTTTAGCCAGGGGGCGGGGATTTAAGATTATTGCGCAGGCACTGTTTTATCCGTCTGCGCAATTAACGCATGTAAAAAAGGCTGTGCATTCTCATCGCTCTTACCGGGCATCTTCACGATATACGGCTTCCCGGTAATCGATGATGACGAAGCAACCTTATCAATAAACTGCTCGGCAGTGTTAATGCGGTTACGGGTATTGCCGAGCTTCAGACGCAGATGAGAAACCGCTTCATCGCAGGTATGTTCATCACCGTTGCGCACAAATATCAAATCCTTTTTCTGTGCTAATCCCTCCAGCATGGCGTTGATGCGGGCTTCTTCATGGGCAGTTAACTTCGCGTAAGCGGGGAGTGTCATTAGTAGTGTAATGACCAGACAAATGATTTTCTTCATTGAATTACCTTATCCTTGTTTTGTGATAGCCGATTTGACTGCCAGAATCAGGTAAAGTTTCGGTTGGAATACGATGAGGATCATCGGCAAGGAGAAAAAATTAAATGAGTAGTTTGTTGTTGTTTAACGATAAGAGCAGGGCACTGCAGGCGGATATCGTCGCCGTGCAGTCGCAGGTAGTGTACGGCAGCGTAGGCAACAGCATTGCGGTGCCTGCTATCAAACAGAACGGTCTGAATGTCTTTGCCGTGCCGACGGTATTGCTGAGCAATACGCCGCATTATGACACTTTCTACGGTGGTGCGATTCCGGACGAATGGTTTAGCGGCTATTTGCGTGCGCTTCAGGAGCGTGATGCGCTGCGCCAACTTCGAGCTGTAACCACGGGCTATATGGGAACGGCATCGCAAATCAAAATCCTTGCCGAGTGGCTGACTGCGCTACGCAAAGACCATCCTGACCTATTGATCATGGTCGATCCGGTGATTGGCGATATTGATAGCGGAATTTATGTCAAACCTGACCTTCCCGAGGCGTATCGACAATATTTACTGCCACTAGCGCAGGGAATTACCCCCAATATCTTTGAGCTGGAAATCCTGACCGGTAAAAATTGCCGCGATCTCGACAGTGCCATTGCTGCCGCAAAAAGTCTGCTTTCAGACACATTAAAATGGGTGGTGATTACCAGCGCCTCCGGTAATGAAGAAAATCAGGAGATGCAGGTGGTGGTGGTCAGTGCCGACAGCGTGAATGTCATTTCCCATTCACGGGTAAAAACCGACCTTAAAGGGACTGGCGACCTGTTTTGTGCTCAGCTCATCAGTGGCTTGCTGAAAGGGAAGGCGTTAACCGATGCAGTGCACCGAGCGGGGTTGCGCGTACTGGAAGTGATGCGCTACACCCAGCAGCATGAGAGCGATGAATTGATTTTGCCGCCGCTGGCGGAAGCATAAAAAAATGGCGCCGATGGGCGCCATTTTTCACTGCGGCAAGAATTACTTCTTGATGCGGATAACCGGGGTTTCACCCACGGTTACGCTACCGGACAGTTTGATCAGTTCTTTGATTTCGTCCATGTTGGAGATAACAACCGGAGTCAGGGTAGACTTGGCTTTCTCTTCCAGCAGCGGCAGATCAAATTCAATGACAGTATCGCCAACTTTCACGCGCTGACCTTCTTCAGCAATACGCTTGAAGCCTTCGCCTTTCAGTTCAACGGTGTCGATACCGAAGTGGACGAACAGTTCAACGCCGCTATCAGATTCGATAGAGAATGCGTGGTTGGTTTCAAAGATTTTACCAATGGTGCCGTCTACAGGCGCGACCATTTTGTTACCCGTTGGTTTGATAGCAATACCATCACCAACGATTTTTTCCGCAAAAACGACATCCGGCACGTCTTCGATATTGACGATCTCGCCAGAGAGCGGAGCAATGATCTCAATAGTTCCGGTATCCTTCTTGTCGTCGGAAACCAGAGATTTCAGTTTATCGAACAAACCCATGATCTTCTCCTAAGCAGTAAATTGGGCCGCATCTCGTGGATTAGCAGATTGTTTTTTCTTCAATGAACTTGTTAACCAGCGTCATTAACTCGTCCGTTGTCGGTTGAGCAAGAGCCTGCTCTGCTAACACCTTCGCATCTTCGAAGTTCGTGTTACGGATAATCTTCTTAATGCGCGGGATAGAAATGGCGCTCATAGAGAATTCGTCCAGACCCATCCCCAGCAACAGAAGTGTAGCACGTTCATCGCCAGCAAGCTCACCACACATGCCAGTCCATTTGCCTTCAGCATGAGAAGCATCAATAACTTGCTTGATCAAGTTCAGCACGGACGGTGACATTGGCTGGTAAAGGTGTGAAATCATATCATTACCACGGTCAACTGCCAGAGTGTACTGCGTTAAATCATTGGTGCCGATACTAAAGAAATCAACTTCTTTGGCTAAATGACGTGCAATTGTTGCGGCAGCCGGTGTTTCCACCATTACGCCGATTTCAATTGACTCGTCAAACGCTTTACCTTCGTCGCGCAGTTCCTGTTTGTAGATTTCGATCTCTTTGCGCAGTGCACGCACTTCTTCAACAGAGATGATCATCGGGAACATAATGCGCAATTTACCGAAAGCCGAGGCACGCAGGATAGCGCGGAGCTGATCGCGCAGGATCTCTTTACGATCCATCGCGATACGGATAGCGCGCCAGCCGAGGAACGGGTTCTCTTCTTTCGGGAAGTTCATGTATGGCAGCTCTTTGTCGCCGCCGATGTCCATGGTACGAACGATAACCGCCTGCGAGCCACACGCTTCAGCCACTGCTTTGTAAGCAGCAAACTGTTCTTCTTCAGTGGGCAGCGCGTCGCGGTCCATGAACAGGAACTCAGTACGATACAGACCAACGCCTTCAGCGCCGTTACGCTCTGCACCTTCAACGTCACGAACCGTACCAATGTTAGCGCATACTTCTACCTGGTGACCGTCCAGCGTAATAGCTGGCAGATCTTTCAGTTTAGCAAGCTCTGCTTTTTCAGAAGCCACTTGCTCCTGAACAGCGCGCATTTTATCAATAACTTCGTTGGTTGGATTGACGTAAACCTGATTATTTACGGCATCCAGAATCAGATAGTCGTCATTTTTCACCTGAGAGGTGACGCTACCGGTACCCACGATAGCAGGCAGTTCCAGAGAACGCGCCATGATAGAGGTGTGGGAAGTACGGCCACCCGCGTCGGTGATGAAACCCAGCACCTTCTTCAGGTTCAGCTGTGCGGTTTCGGACGGCGTCAGGTCAGCGGCAACCAGAATGACTTCATCCTGAATGGCGCTCAGGTCGATAATCTTCAGGCCCAGGATGTTGCGCAGCAGGCGCTTACCGATATCACGTACGTCAGCCGCACGTTCTTTCAGGTATTCATCATCCAGCTCTTCCAGGGCAGAAGCCTGACCTTCGATAACTTCATGAGCAGCTGCGTCAGCTGTCATGTGTTTATCTTTAATCAGGGCTATGATTTCCTGCTCCAGCTCCTCATCTTCGAGCAGCATAATATGCCCTTCAAAGATGGCTTCTTTTTCTTCACCGAACGTTTCACCAGCTTTCGTTTTGATCGTTTCCAGCTGGGCTGATGCCTTGGCACGACCGCTCAGAAAACGTTCAACTTCCTGATCAACCTGGTCGGCAGAAATTTTTTTCCGGTCAATGACAATTTCGTCTTCTTTCAGAAGCAGAGCTTTACCGAAAGCGATACCCGGGGATGCTAAAATGCCTGAAATCATAACCCTACCTTACTTGTGACTGATTTTTAAAAGAACCCGGGAAATTACTCGAGTTCCGCCATCAGTTTAACCAGATGTTCAACCGCTTTCTGCTCGTCTTCGCCTTCTGCGGAGATAGTCACAACGGTACCTTGAGTCAGGCCCAGAGTCTGCAGTTTAAACAGGCTTTTCGCGCTGGCGCTTTTGCCGTTGGAAGTCACAGTAATTTCAGAAGTGAAGCCCTTAGCTTCTTTTACAAACTGGGCAGCAGGGCGGGTGTGCAGACCGTTCGGAGCGGTAATGGTAACTTCTTGCTGGAACATTGTATTTCCCCAACTTATAGGTTTAGTGTTGTGGAACTAAAGTCTAGCCTGGCGGTTCGACTTTAGCCTGTATTGTTAGCGCCAGTTTTTAACAGACGCGACGCACGAAGAGCGCAATACAGTCCATTGCTGGCGGGTGTTGACCGCTGACGTTTCGTACGTCATTAAACATTATGCCGCTAAAGGAAGAATTGAACCAAATCATAAAATCGATTCAGCTTTGGCTTTTCCTGTAACGATTAATTTCGCGCATCAAAATAATTAGTCTGGTTAAATACCAGTTCCGACAGGCTGAATCAATGCCAGGAGGGGCGAAAGTTTGAAGCAGGCCACAAAAAAGCACCTAAAAAGGTGCTTTTTTACGCATTTTTAACAAGCTGGCATTACTGTTGCAATTCTTTCTCAGTGAAGAGATCGGCAAACAATGCGGTGCTTAAATAACGCTCACCCGATGATGGTAGAATAACCACAATATTCTTGTTGGTAAAGCTTTCATCTTCTTGTAGTTTCAACGCCGCGGCAACAGCTGCTCCAGAAGAGATACCTGCAAGAATACCTTCTTCTTCCATTAGACGACGGGCGGTAGAAATGGCTTCTTCATTGGTGATGCCAATGACTTTATCGACCAGCTTGAGATCGAGGTTAGCCGGGATAAAACCAGCGCCAATACCCTGAATTTTATGCGGGCCAGGTTTAATCTCTTCACCTGCCAGCGCCTGGGCGATAACTGGAGAATCGGTTGGCTCAACGGCGACAGAGATAAGATCGGTCTTACCTTTGGTGCCTTTAATGTAGCGGCTGACGCCAGTCAGCGTACCGCCAGTCCCAACGCCAGCAATAAATACATCAACCTGACCGTCGGTATCTTCCCAGATCTCCGGACCGGTGGTTTTTTCGTGAATTTCAGGGTTTGCCGGATTGCTGAATTGTTGCAGCAGCAGGTATTTCTCTGGATTGCTGGCGACAATTTCTTCTGCTTTTTGGATTGCGCCTTTCATGCCTTTAGCACCTTCGGTCAGCACCAGGTTTGCACCTAACGCTTTCAGCAGCTTGCGGCGTTCAATACTCATGGTTTCTGGCATGGTCAGGGTGAGTTTGTAACCGCGAGCGGCAGCTACATAGGCCAGTGCAATCCCGGTATTACCGCTGGTCGGTTCAACCAGTTCAACGCCTGGTTTCAGCACGCCGCGCTTTTCGGCATCCCAAATCATGTTGGCACCGATACGGCACTTAACGCTGAAGCTGGGGTTACGAGATTCCACCTTCGCCAGAATGCGTCCGTTACCGATGCGATTCAGGCGAACCAGCGGCGTGTGACCGATAGTCAGCGAGTTATCTTCAAAAATCTTACTCATGGCCTGTCCTTAACTGTATGAAATTGGGATACAACAGGTAGCATACCCGCTCAGAGAATATGCGGAAGTAAGGATTTAGCATATCTATATACAGAAGGGAAATAATGACATGCAAGATGGAATAAGGGGCGGCATAAGCTACCCCTGTTTCACACAAACGGTTTACAAAATAACCGGTAGATTGTTACCGCCACATCGCGTGTTTATCGCGATAGCAATCGACCCACATCGCCGTCGCGCCACAAACGGCAACGGGCATGATGAACAGATTAAGCAGCGGGATCATCGTAAACAGGCTGGTTAAAGCACCAAACTGCATATTGGTGATTTTGCGTGTGCGCAGGGCGGTGCGCATCTCTTTAAACGGCACTTTGTGGTTATCGAAGGGGTAATCGCAATACTGGATGGCTAACATCCAGGCGCTAAACAGGAACCACAGTACCGGCGCGACGGTTTGCCCAATACCAGGGATGAAGTAAAGAATTAGTAATACAATTGCGCGTGGCAGATACCAGGCAAATTTTTGCCATTCGCGTTTCATGATTCGCGGCACATCTTTCATGATACCGAAAATCCCGGTATCTGGCGGTGTAGCGCCAGTCAATCGTGCTTCCAGTTGTTCAGCCAATAAACCGTTGAACGGAGCGGCAATCCAGTTAGCAATCGTGGAGAAGAAATAGCCAAACACTAACAGCACAGAGATGACAGCCAGAGGCCACAACAGATAGCTCAGCCATTGTAACCAGTCCGGAACATAACTCATGAGAGTCGGGATCCAGACATCGAGTTGCGTAAAGAGCCACCAGAATGCGCCCCCCATCAACAAAATATTGACCAGCAGCGGTAAAATAACGAAACGCCGAATCCCAGGTTGCGAGACGAGCTTCCAGCCTTGCGCAAAATAGTAAAAACCGCTGCGTGGGGCAGATGTGAATGATGAAACCATAATCAGGATGAGCTCCTTTTGACCAATCCCAGGAAAATTGTGCGTATTTTACCGGGTAATTGCGCAATGGACAGTTAGGATATGTTCGAAAAAACAGCAAAAAGCACGATTTCATCTATCTTTGTGCTGTGAAAGTTAATAGTGCACTTGCACTTGAGGTAATCGGCAAATACTCTTAGTGAGTAAATGTTTGCCGTGGTGGCAAGGTGTTAGAACAACAGAGAATATAATGATGCAGGATTTGCGTCTGATATTAATCATTGTTGGCGCGATCGCCATAATCGCTTTACTGGTACATGGTTTCTGGACCAGCCGTAAAGAACGATCTTCTATGTTCCGCGATCGGCCATTAAAACGAATGAAGTCAAAACGTGACGACGATTCTTATGACGAGGATGTCGAAGATGATGAGGGCGTTGGTGAGGTTCGTGTTCACCGCGTGAATCATGCCCCGGCTAACGCCCAGGAGCATGAGGCTGCTCGTCCGTCGCCGCAACACCAGTACCAACCGCCTTATGCGTCTGCGCAGCCGCGTCAACCGATCCAGCAGCCGCCTGAAGCGCAGGTACCGCCGCAACATGCTCCGCGTCCAGCGCAGCCGGTGCAGCAACCCGTGCAGCAGCCTGCCTATCAGCCGCAACCTGAACAGCCGTTGCAGCAGCCAGTTTCGCCACAGGTCGCGCCAGCGCCGCAGCCAGTGCATTCAGCACCGCAACCGGCACAACAGGCTTTCCAGCCTGCAGAACCCGTAGCGGCACCACAGCCTGAGCCTGTAGCGGAACCGGCTCCAGTTATGGATAAACCGAAGCGCAAAGAAGCGGTGATTATCATGAACGTCGCGGCGCATCACGGTAGCGAGCTAAACGGTGAACTGCTTCTTAACAGCATTCAACAAGCGGGCTTCATTTTTGGCGATATGAATATTTACCATCGTCATCTTAGCCCGGATGGCAGCGGCCCGGCGTTATTCAGCCTGGCGAATATGGTGAAACCGGGAACCTTTGATCCTGAAATGAAGGATTTCACTACTCCGGGCGTCACTATCTTTATGCAGGTACCGTCTTACGGTGACGAGCTGCAGAACTTCAAGCTGATGCTGCAATCTGCGCAGCATATTGCCGATGAAGTGGGCGGTGTCGTGCTTGACGATCAGCGCCGTATGATGACTCCGCAGAAATTGCGCGAGTACCAGGACATCATCCGCGAAGTTAAAGACGCCAACGCCTGATACACTTAAGGCAAATTAACTCCTCTTCGAACCCCCGCTTGTCGGGGGTTTTTAGCATTGATGGTGCGATATGGAATCAATCGAACAACAACTGACAGAACTGCGAACGACGCTTCGCCATCATGAATATCTTTATCATGTGATGGATGCGCCGGAAATTCCCGACGCTGAATACGACAGGCTGATGCGCGAACTGCGCGAGCTGGAAACCAAACATCCAGAACTGATTACGCCTGATTCGCCTACCCAACGTGTAGGTGCTGCGCCGCTGGCGGCTTTCAGCCAGATTCGCCATGAAGTGCCAATGCTGTCGCTGGATAACGTTTTTGATGAAGAAAGCTTTCTTGCCTTCAACAAACGAGTGCAGGACCGTCTGAAAAGCAACGAGAAAGTCACCTGGTGCTGTGAGCTGAAGCTGGATGGCCTTGCTGTCAGTATTCTGTATGAAAATGGCGTTTTAGTCAGTGCCGCGACCCGTGGCGATGGCACCACCGGGGAAGATATCACGTCTAACGTGCGTACCATTCGCGCCATTCCGCTGAAGCTGCACGGAGAGAATATCCCGGCGCGTCTGGAAGTGCGTGGTGAAGTGTTCCTGCCGCAGGCGGGGTTCGAAAAGATTAACGAAGATGCGCGACGCACGGGCGGGAAAGTGTTTGCTAACCCACGTAATGCGGCAGCTGGTTCACTGCGTCAGCTTGATCCGCGTATTACAGCGAAGCGACCGCTCACTTTTTTCTGCTATGGCGTTGGTGTTCTGGAAGGTGGCGAGCTGCCGGATACTCATCTTGGCCGTTTACTGCAATTTAAAAAGTGGGGGTTGCCGGTCAGCGATCGGGTAACGCTTTGTGAATCGGCGGAAGAAGTGCTGGCGTTCTATCACAAAGTGGAAGAAGACCGCCCGACGCTGGGCTTTGATATCGACGGCGTGGTGATTAAGGTCAACTCACTGGAACAGCAGGAGCAGCTTGGCTTTGTCGCGCGAGCCCCGCGCTGGGCGGTAGCGTTTAAATTCCCGGCGCAGGAACAGATGACCTTTGTGCGTGACGTCGAGTTTCAGGTTGGGCGTACTGGCGCGATTACGCCTGTTGCGCGTCTGGAACCTGTCCATGTTGCAGGCGTGCTGGTGAGTAACGCAACCTTACACAATGCGGATGAAATCGAACGTCTTGGTTTACGCATTGGCGATAAAGTGGTGATTCGCCGCGCTGGCGACGTGATCCCGCAGGTGGTTAACGTCGTGCTTTCTGAACGCCCGGAAGATACCCGTGAGGTTGTATTCCCGACGCATTGTCCGGTATGTGGTTCTGACGTTGAGCGTGTGGAAGGTGAAGCGGTTGCCCGCTGTACCGGTGGCCTGATTTGCGGTGCGCAGCGTAAAGAGTCGCTGAAACACTTTGTTTCCCGCCGTGCGATGGATGTTGACGGAATGGGCGACAAAATCATCGATCAGCTGGTTGAAAAAGAATATGTCCACACTCCGGCGGATCTGTTCAAACTCACCGCAGGCAAACTGACCGGGCTGGAGCGTATGGGGCCAAAATCGGCACAAAACGTGGTTAACGCGCTGGAAAAAGCGAAAGAAACCACCTTTGCTCGCTTCCTCTATGCACTTGGCATCCGTGAAGTCGGCGAGGCCACCGCAGCAGGTCTGGCGGCATATTTCGGCACGCTGGAAGCGCTGGAAGCCGCTTCGATTGAAGAGCTGCAAAAGGTGCCTGATGTTGGCATTGTCGTTGCATCCCACGTTCACAACTTCTTTGCCGAAGAAAGCAACCGCAATGTCATCAGCGAGCTGTTGGCGGAAGGTGTTCACTGGCCTGCGCCGATCGTTATCAACGCGGAAGAGATTGACAGCCCGTTTGCTGGTAAAACCGTGGTGCTTACGGGCAGCTTAAGCCAGATGTCGCGTGATGACGCTAAAGCTCGACTGGTCGAACTGGGCGCGAAAGTCGCGGGCAGCGTGTCGAAGAAAACCGATCTGGTGATAGCGGGTGAAGCTGCAGGATCTAAACTGGCGAAGGCGCAGGAACTGGGCATTGAAGTCATCGACGAAGCGGAAATGCTGCGTTTGCTGGGTAGCTGAGATGGAAAAAGAGCAGCTGATTGAAATAGCCAATACGATAATGCCGTTTGGCAAATACAAAGGGCGTCGCTTAATCGACCTGCCGGAGGAGTATCTGCTGTGGTTTGCCCGCAAAGATGAGTTTCCGGCAGGGAAGCTCGGTGAGCTAATGCAAATCACGCTGCTGATTAAAACCGAGGGGCTGACGCAACTGGTCCAGCCCCTGAAGCGTCCGCTTTAAGCTTTATCGGTGCTGCTTTCCTGCTGCGCCTGTAACTGTTCGGTCTGGCGTTTGTATCGACGCGCCAGCACCGCACAGACCATCAATTGGATCTGATGGAAAATCATCAGGGGCAGCACCATCATACCGATCACCGATGTGGGGAACAGAATGTTTGCCATCGGGATGCCATTTGCCAGACTCTTTTTCGAACCACAAAAGACGATAGTAATTTCATCTGCCTTATTGAAGCCCAGTCGGCGTGCCATAAAGACGTTAACTACAATCACGATAGCCAGAAGAACGCAGCTGACCACCACGATAAACAGCAATGATCCCCAGCCAACTTTATGCCAGATACCATTAACGACGGCTTCGCTGAACGCTGTATAAACCACCAACAGAATGGACGTCTGGTCAGTTTTCGCAATCCATTTTTTATTGCGCGACACCCAGTCACCAATCCACGGCCGGGAAAGATGCCCCAACACAAACGGCAGCAGCAGTTGCAGCATAATTTTACCGACCTGCTCAAGGCTGCCCCCTGCACCGTGAACATTCATCACCAGACCAACCAGCAATGGTGAAAGGAAAATCCCCAGCAGGCTGGATGCTGACGCAGAACAAACCGCCGCCGCGACGTTACCGCCCGCCATTGACGTGAAGGCGATTGCAGACTGCACGGTAGCCGGGAGAATGCACAAGTAGAGAAAACCGGAGTAGAGCATCGGGTCGACATTTACCGGTTTCCACCAGGCAAACAGTACACCCAGAATCGGAAACAGCACGAAGGTGCTGCACATTACCCACAAATGCAGTCGCCAGTGACCACCGCCAGCAATAATCGCCTCACGCGACAACTTCGCGCCGTGCATAAAGAACAGCAGGGCAATAGCTGCGGTGGTCAGATTTTCAAAGAAGGGGACGAAATCGCCTCTGGCCGGAAAGAAAGAGGCCAGCAACACCACCGTGATCAGGGTTAAGGTGAAAGGATCGAGGATACGAAAAAGTTTCATAAAGACTCCAGATGATCGATGGTTCTATTGTGCTTCTTCCAGTTTGAGAAATAAAATTGATTTATTGCATCCATTCATGAAGAAAACAGATGAATTATTCTTTAAAACAATTAAAGGTTTTCGTCACAGTAGCGCAGGAGAAAAGTTTTAGTCGTGCAGGAGAGCGTATCGGCCTGAGCCAGTCGGCAGTAAGTCACAGTGTGAAGGAGCTGGAAAATCATACTGGTGTTCGCCTGCTGGACAGAACCACGCGTGAAGTGGTGCTTACAGATGCAGGGCAGCAGTTGGCTTTGCGTCTTGAGCGACTGCTGGATGAACTTAACAGCACGTTGCGCGATACCGGGCGTATGGGGCAACAACTGAGCGGAAAAGTTCGGGTCGCTGCCAGCCAGACCATTTCCGCGCATCTTATTCCGCAATGCATTGCTGAAAGCCATCGCCGCTATCCAGATATTCAGTTTGTCCTGCACGATCGTCCGCAGCAGTGGGTGATGGAAAGTATTCGCCAGGGAGATGTCGACTTTGGCATCGTCATCGATCCAGGCCCAGTGGGCGATCTGCAATGTGAAGCGATTCTTTCCGAGCCTTTCTTTCTGCTTTGCCATCGGGATAGCGCTTTGGCCGCGGAAGATTATGTACCCTGGCAGGCATTACAGGGAGCGAAATTGGTGTTGCAGGATTACGCGTCAGGCAGCCGACCGCTGATTGACGCAGCGCTGGCGCGCAATGGTATTCAGGCGAATATTGTGCAGGAGATTGGACATCCGGCGACGCTATTCCCGATGGTAGCCGCAGGCATCGGCATCAGTATTCTTCCCGCACTGGCGCTACCATTGCCTGAAGGTAGCCCGCTGGTGGTAAAGCGCATTACGCCGGTTGTTGAACGCCAGTTGATGCTGGTGCGCAGGAAGAACCGTTCACTTTCCACCGCCGCTGAAGCGTTATGGGACGTGGTACGAGACCAGGGCAATGCGCTAATGGCTGGGCGGGAAGGGGATCCGTTGTATCAGATATAGATATCGATATGAGTCGTTTTTTCAACAGGATTTAGAAGGGATACATTCAGAGACAAACGCTGCTCTTTTTCCTGCGCCTTTTCTGCCTGCTGTCTCTGCAACTGCGCCAGTTGTGTTTCCAGTAGGGTGATTTGCTGTTGAATCAATTCGGCCTGTTTTTGTTTGTCTTCAGCACTGCCGCTAGTGTCTACAATCTCTTTAATTTGTTGAGTGAGTTTGATGATTTGCTGACTTATCCGCGCGATTTGTGAAGCAACATCGCTACCTTGTGATGCCATGTTACTACTCTGTGTTTGTATGGAAGGAATTGAAGTTGAAGAGATAGTGGCCATTGTTCAGTCCTCGTCACTGTACGAGGTAATATCGGTAGAAGAACAAGGAACTTGAGAAGAAAAATCAATCTTACAAATCGCAGATAGCAAAAAAGCGCCTTTAGGGCGCTTTTTTACATTGGTGGGTCGTGCAGGATGACTCGCTTCGCTCGCCCTTCGGGCCGTCGCCGCGAGCGGCTCCGTTGTTTCGCTGCGCTCAACTCGAACCTGCTGCAGGTTCGAATCTTTGAGTATCGCAGATAGCAAAAAAGCGCCTTTAGGGCGCTTTTTTACATTGGTGGGTCGTGCAGGATTCGAACCTGCGACCAATTGATTAAAAGTCAACTGCTCTACCAACTGAGCTAACGACCCGAAGTGGTGGGTGATGACGGGATCGAACCGCCGACCCCTCCTTGTAAGGGAGGTGCTCTCCCAGCTGAGCTAATCACCCACTTCGGTACTTCACATTGTTACAAGAAATTTAGCTGGCGAGAAAGTGGTGGGTGATGACGGGATCGAACCGCCGACCCCCTCCTTGTAAGGGAGGTGCTCTCCCAGCTGAGCTAATCACCCACTTCTCAATTTCTTGCTACACGGCGGAGACTACATAAAGTAGTTGGTGGGTGATGACGGGATCGAACCGCCGACCCCCTCCTTGTAAGGGAGGTGCTCTCCCAGCTGAGCTAATCACCCCCGCTGTGTGGAGTCGCATTATAGGGAGAGTTCAAAATGAGTCAACGCATTTTCTAAAGAAATTGTTCGTTCGTCGTAAATTTAAGCAAGATGATCGCAAAACAGACCGTGTTGCGCAATTTGTCAACGAAAACAATAATGCGTAAGGTAGAAACCCGAACTACATTGAGGAATCAGGCGGGAGTGATAGAATATCGCCCACTCAATTTTTCCAGGATTTGCCGGTTGTCGGCATCTTTCTAAACGTAAGGCCATTTCATGAAAATCAAAACTCGCTTCGCGCCAAGCCCAACAGGCTATCTGCACGTTGGCGGCGCGCGTACTGCTCTTTACTCCTGGCTTTTTGCACGTAACCACGGCGGTGAGTTCGTGCTGCGTATTGAAGACACCGATCTTGAGCGTTCCACGCCGGAAGCTATCGAAGCCATTATGGATGGCATGAACTGGCTGAGCCTGGAGTGGGATGAAGGTCCGTACTACCAGACCAAACGTTTTGATCGCTACAACGCAGTGATCGATCAGATGCTGGAGGAGGGCACTGCTTATAAATGCTATTGCTCTAAAGAGCGCCTGGAAGCGCTGCGCGAAGAACAAATGGCGAAAGGTGAGAAGCCGCGTTATGACGGTCGCTGCCGCCACAGTCATGAGCATCACGCTGATGATGAGCCGTGTGTCGTACGTTTTGCTAACCCGCAGGAAGGTTCTGTTGTTTTTGACGATCAGATCCGTGGTCCGATCGAGTTCAGCAACCAGGAGCTGGATGATCTGATTATCCGCCGTACCGATGGTTCCCCAACCTATAACTTCTGTGTGGTTGTCGATGACTGGGATATGGAAATCACCCACGTTATCCGTGGCGAAGACCATATCAACAACACGCCACGCCAGATCAACATTCTTAAAGCCCTGAAAGCGCCGGTACCGGTTTACGCGCACGTTTCTATGATCAACGGCGATGACGGCAAAAAACTGTCCAAACGTCACGGGGCAGTCAGCGTAATGCAGTATCGTGATGACGGTTATTTGCCCGAAGCACTGCTGAACTATCTGGTGCGTCTGGGCTGGTCCCACGGCGATCAGGAAATCTTCACTCGTGAAGAGATGATCAAATACTTCACTCTGAATGCCGTCAGCAAATCTGCCAGTGCGTTCAACACCGACAAGTTGCTGTGGCTGAACCATCACTACATTAATGCGCTGCCGCCGGAGTATGTTGCTACTCACTTACAGTGGCACATTGAGCAGGAAAATATCGATACCCGTAACGGCCCGCAGCTGGCTGATCTGGTGAAACTGCTGGGCGAACGCTGCAAGACGCTGAAAGAGATGGCACAGAGCTGCCGTTATTTCTACGAAGATTTTGCTGAGTTCGATGCCGATGCCGCGAAAAAACATCTGCGTCCGGTAGCGCGTCAGCCGCTGGAAGTAGTTCGTGACAAACTGGCCGCGATTACTGACTGGACAGCTGAAAACGTTCATCACGCTATTCAGGCGACGGCGGATGAGCTGGAAGTGGGTATGGGTAAAGTTGGTATGCCGCTGCGTGTCGCCGTAACCGGTGCGGGGCAGTCTCCGGCACTGGATGTTACCGTTCACGCAATCGGTAAGACACGTAGCATTGAGCGTATCAACAAAGCGCTGGCCTTTATTGCTGAACGCGAAAACCAGCAGTAATTAGCGTGTAAAAAGATAAACGGCAGGAGATAATATCCTGCCGTTTTTTATTTATGCTGATTCGTCAATATCGAGACGGGCGAGGAAATTGCGAATTCCTTCACGTGACAAAAATTGCGCGACTTTTTCCTGCTCAATGTCTGTCATATTATCTATCGCGTTGATGATTTGTCGATACGCCGGGGCGCGTGCTCCAGGAGCGTATTCAGCAATTCTCTCTTCAGCTTCCATCAACATTGGTGTGTTATGGAACGCAGGCGTGTTCTGAATAAACTCGCAAACTTGCGTATCGACCAGAATAAGTCTGGCACGACCGCCTTTCACGCCGGGAAATTTTTCCGTTTTCCAGCCTTTTTCTCTGATCCAACGGTTAACAGTTTGTTTAGCCACACCGAGGCATTCAGCCAGTTCTTCGGTGGTCATTTTATTGCGTAATCTTTTCATATTATTTGCTATCGCGAATCCCTAAGCGTTGTAACAATCCGATAATCCCTTCCCGCAGAAGCAAGGATGTAAACTGTTTTTGTTCAACTGGCGTCATCTCTTTCGCCAGTGTCACCAGCAATACTTCAAGCGGCGCATCACCAGAAAGGGCAGGCGCTTCTCCCTGACCTTCTGGACGTTCAGCATTACGAATATATTCACGAACCTGTTCATTGACGTGAACCAGTCGGGCTTTGCCACCCTGGACGCCTGGTTTTGGTGACGTCGTCCAGCCTTCCTTGCGTACCCATTTATTAATGGTCTGGCGGCTATAGCCGGTCAGTCTGGCAAGTTCATCTGGCGTCATCCTCTCCTTGAACATAACAATTCCCTGAATGTATGTGGGTCTATTAGTAGTTCATTTTATAGCACCACTTTACAGGAAACCGTGACATGAATAACTACTGAATGCGAGCGGTTTTCCAAAATTGTTCATTTGCCTGATTTTTCAGCGATTGAAACTACACGTTGCAATTTGCCGTTGACACATTCGGGCGGAATTCATATGATGCCGCCCGTCAACTCGACAAGCTTTACGTGACGGGGCTATAGCTCAGCTGGGAGAGCGCTTGCATGGCATGCAAGAGGTCAGCGGTTCGATCCCGCTTAGCTCCACCAAATTTTGCACCCAGCAAATTTGGTACGTAAACGCATCGTGGGGCTATAGCTCAGCTGGGAGAGCGCTTGCATGGCATGCAAGAGGTCAGCGGTTCGATCCCGCTTAGCTCCACCAAATTTCCAACCCTCGCTGCAAAGCGGGGGTTTTTTGTCTCTGCTTTTTGCCGCTTTTGTAATACAGTCTACGTCCGGGTTAGCGCCGCCTGGTGAAAGCATCATTGGATGAAAAATCGGCAACAGGCTGGCCCTTGTTTGCTTCGCGATGCGAATAAACTTATTATTTGTGTGCCTGAAAACCCCGATCAGTGAGAGTAGTGTACTCATGTTTGTGGAGCATAACCTGATAAAAAATATCAAGATATTCACACTAGCGTTTACGCTCACCGTGGTACTTATTCAGCTTTCCCGTTTTATTTCGCCACTTGCCATTATCCATTCCAGTTATATCTTTCTGGCGTGGATGCCACTGTGCGTAATGCTGTCAATCTTGTTTATCTTTGGCTGGCGCGGTGTCGTTCCCGTTTTATGCGGGATGTTTTGCACCAATCTGTGGAACTTTCATCTCTCTTTTTTACAGACTGCGGTCATGCTCAGCAGCCAGACGTTTGTCGTGTTATGTGCCTGCGCAATATTACGCTGGCAGCTGGGGACGCGTTGGCGTTATGGATTGACCAGCCGATATGTCTGGCAACGTCTGTTCTGGCTTGGTTTGGTGACGCCGATCGGCATCAAATGCAGCATGTATCTTGTGGGGAGCTTCTTTGATTTCCCGCTAAAGATATCCACCTTTTTCGGCGATGCGGATGCCATTTTCACGGTCGTTGATTTGCTAAGCCTTTTCACCGCGGTGCTGATTTACAACATGCTTTTCTACTATCTCACTCGCATGATTGTAAGTCCCCACTTTGCGCAGATATTGTGGCGCAGGGATATCGCTCCGTCGTTGGGCAAAGAGAAACGCGCATTTACCTTAAGCTGGCTGGCAGCGTTAAGCGTGCTGCTACTTCTGTTGTGCACACCTTATGAAAACGACTTTATTGCCGGTTACCTGGTACCCGTTTTCTTCATCATCTTTACCCTCGGGGTCGGTAAGCTTCGCTATCCGTTTTTAAATCTCACCTGGGCTGTTTCAACGCTTTGCCTGCTGAATTACAACCAGAACTTTTTGCAAGGGGTGGAAACCGAATATTCGCTGGCATTTATTCTTGCGGTGCTGATTTCCTTTAGCGTTTGCCTGCTCTATATGGTGCGCATTTATCATCGCAGTGAATGGCTTAATCGCCGCTGGCATTTGCAGGCGCTGACCGATCCGTTAACGCTCCTGCCCAACTTTCGTGCGTTGGAACAAGCGCCGGAGCAAGAGGCGGGCAAGAGTTTTTGCTGCCTGCGCATTGATAATCTTGAGTTTATGAGTCGTCATTACGGGTTAATGATGCGCGTTCACTGTATCCGATCAATTTACCGTACGCTGCTGCCGTTGATGCAGGAAAACGAAAAGTTGTATCAATTGCCGGGTAGTGAACTGCTGTTAGTGCTGAGCGGGCCGGAAACGGAAGGGCGACTCCAGCATATGGTTAACATCCTGAATAGTCGGCAAATTCACTGGAACAATACCGGGCTGGATATGGGCTATGGTGCTGCCTGGGGGCGTTTTGATGGAAATCAGGAAACCCTGCAACCCTTGTTGGGGCAGTTAAGCTGGCTGGCGGAGCAATCCTGCGCACATCATCATGTGCTGGCGCTGGATAGCCGAGAGGAGATGGTTTCCGGGCAGACCACTAAACAGGTGCTATTGCTGAATACCATTCGCACGGCGTTAGATCAGGGTGATTTGCTGCTCTACGCCCAGCCAATTCGCAACAAAGAGGGTGAAGGTTATGATGAGATCCTCGCGCGACTGAAATATGACGGCGGCATTATGACCCCGGATAAGTTTCTGCCCCTTATTGCTCAGTTTAATCTTAGCGCGCGTTTTGATTTGCAAGTGCTGGAATCCTTGTTGAAGTGGCTGGCAACACACCCTTGCGACAAAAAAGGCCCGCGCTTTTCAGTTAATTTAATGCCGCTCACGCTGCTGCAAAAGAATATTGCCGGGCGGATTATTCGTCTATTTAAGCGTTATCACATCTCCCCGCAGGCGGTCATTCTTGAGATCACCGAGGAGCAGGCGTTTTCTAACGCAGAAAGCAGCATGTACAACATCGAGCAGCTGCATAAGTTTGGTTTCCGGATTGCGATTGATGACTTTGGCACCGGCTATGCCAACTACGAACGGTTAAAGCGTTTGCAGGCTGATATCATCAAAATTGATGGCGTCTTTGTGAAAGATATTGTCACGAATACGCTGGATGCGATGATTGTGAGATCAATTACCGATCTGGCGAAAGCGAAGTCATTGAGTGTGGTCGCGGAGTTTGTCGAGACGCAACAGCAGCAGGCGTTATTGCATAAGCTCGGGGTGCAATATCTGCAGGGGTATTTGATTGGTCGCCCGCAGCCATTAGCTGATTAACAGGCGTAAAAAAACCGGGGAATTATCCCCGGCTTTTTTATGTATGGTCTTACAGCACCAGTGCTGCGATTGACGCAGACAGCACACTCACCAGGGTAGAGCCGTAAACCAGTTTCAGACCGAAGCGAGAAACCACATTACCTTGCTCTTCATTCAGGCCTTTAACTGCACCTGCAATAATTCCGATTGAAGAGAAGTTAGCGAAGGAAACCAGGAACACAGAGATGATGCCTTCAGCACGCGGAGAGAGCGTGGAAGCAATTTTCTGCAGATCCATCATCGCAACGAACTCGTTAGAAACCAGTTTGGTCGCCATGATACTGCCCACTTGCAGTGCTTCGCTGGACGGAACACCCATCACCCATGCAATCGGATAGAAGATGTAGCCCAGGATGCCCTGGAAGGAGATGCTGTAGCCAAACCAGCCAGTCACGGTGGCAAACAGTGCGTTCAGCGCGGCGATCAGGGCGATAAAGCCAATCAGCATTGCGGCAACGATAATGGCAACTTTGAAACCTGCCAGAATGTATTCACCCAGCATTTCGAAGAAGCTCTGACCTTCGTGCAGGTTGGACATCTGAATGTTTTCTTCACTGGCATCAACACGGTAAGGGTTGATCAGCGACAGCACGATAAAGGTGCTGAACATGTTCAGTACCAGCGCCGCAACGACATATTTCGGCTCCAGCATGGTCATGTATGCACCAACGATGGACATAGATACGGTGGACATCGCCGTTGCTGCCATGGTGTACATACGATTGCGGGAGATTTTGCCGAGGATATCTTTATAGGCAATAAAGTTTTCAGACTGACCCAGAATCAGAGAGCTGACGGCGTTAAAGGATTCCAGTTTGCCCATGCCGTTGACTTTGGAGAGCAGGAAACCAATTGCGCGGATAATCACCGGCAACACGCGAATGTGCTGGAGAATACCGATCAGTGCAGAGATAAAGACGATTGGGCACAGCACTTTCAGGAAGAAGAATGCCAGGCCTTGATCATTCATGCTACCAAAGACGAAGTTAGTCCCTTCGTTGGCAAATCCGAGCAGTTTTTCGAACATTTCGGAGAAGCCTTTCACGAAGCCTAAACCAACGTCGGAGTTCAGGAAGAACCACGCCAGTAACACTTCGATAACAAGCAGTTGAATAACATAACGGATACGAATTTTTTTGCGGTCGCTGCTTACCAGCAGTGCGAGAATCGCAACAACGGCAAGTGCCAGTACAAAATGAAGGACGCGGTCCATATTTGCTCCAAATATGAGGCAGGTTAAATTTCCGTGCACATTCTATGTAACATGGTTAAGGAAAACGAGATCTGACACACACTATAATGACGTCCTGTGACAAGCTTCAAAAATAGTGAGCTGTCATACATTTCTGCTATGTTGTGTATGGAAGCTGAAAGTTATGTAAATGTGCTAACATTAAACATAACCATAACATTCAAGTCATCAATCTTTTCGTAGTCATAATCCTGGTCTATCAGAGAAATCACCACAACCCATTTAAATGAATTTGATAATCATTCTCGTTTGGCATAGCATGAAACATAGCAAAGGCTATGTTTTAGAGGCACAAGATGACGAACTATCGCGTTGAGAGTAGCAGCGGACGGGCGGCGCGCAAGATGAGGCTCGCATTAATGGGACCTGCGTTCATTGCGGCGATTGGTTATATCGATCCCGGTAACTTTGCGACCAATATTCAGGCGGGTGCCAGCTTCGGCTATCAGCTACTGTGGGTTGTCGTTTGGGCCAACCTGATGGCGATGCTGATTCAGATCCTCTCTGCCAAACTAGGGATTGCCACCGGTAAAAATCTGGCGGAGCAGATTCGCGATCACTATCCGCGTCCCGTAGTGTGGTTCTATTGGGTTCAGGCAGAAATTATTGCGATGGCAACCGACCTTGCGGAATTTATTGGTGCGGCGATCGGTTTTAAACTCATTCTTGGTGTTTCGTTGTTGCAGGGCGCGGTGCTGACGGGGATCGCGACTTTCCTGATTTTAATGCTGCAACGTCGCGGGCAAAAACCGCTGGAGAAAGTGATTGGCGGGTTACTGTTGTTTGTTGCCGCGGCTTACATTGTCGAGTTGATTTTCTCCCAGCCTAACCTGGCGCAGCTGGGTAAAGGAATGGTGATCCCGAGTTTACCTACTTCGGAGGCGGTCTTCCTGGCAGCAGGCGTGTTAGGGGCGACGATTATGCCGCATGTGATTTATTTGCACTCTTCGCTCACTCAGCATTTACATGGCGGTTCGCGTCAACAACGTTATTCCGCCACCAAATGGGATGTGGCTATCGCCATGACGATTGCCGGTTTTGTCAATCTGGCGATGATGGCTACAGCTGCGGCGGCGTTCCACTTTTCTGGTCATACTGGTGTTGCCGATCTTGATGAGGCTTATCTGACGCTGCAACCGCTGTTAAGCCATGCTGCGGCAACGGTCTTTGGATTAAGCCTGGTTGCTGCCGGACTGTCCTCAACGGTGGTGGGGACACTGGCGGGGCAGGTGGTGATGCAGGGCTTCATTCGCTTTCATATCCCGCTGTGGGTGCGTCGTACAGTCACCATGCTGCCGTCATTTATTGTCATTCTGATGGGATTAGATCCGACACGGATTCTGGTTATGAGTCAGGTACTGTTAAGTTTTGGTATCGCCCTGGCGCTGGTTCCACTGCTGATTTTCACCAGTGACAGCAAGTTGATGGGCGATCTGGTGAACAGCAAACGTGTAAAACAGACAGGCTGGGTGATTGTAGTGCTGGTCGTGGCGCTGAATATCTGGTTGTTGGTGGGGACGGCGCTGGGATTGTAGTTGAATGAGCGTCGCATCTGGCACTATTGGCGGATGCGGCGTAAACGCCTTATCCGCCCTACGCGTTAAAGAGCCGGTTTGTATGCCTGATAAGACGCGCTAGTGTCGCATCAGGCATTGTGCTCCATTGGCGAATGTGTTTAATGGCGGTGTCCATGTCCGCGGCCTTTTCCGCGATGATCGTCACGATCGCGCCAGCCTTCACGATAGCCACGCTCATATGCTTTACGCTTATCCCAGCCACGATGGTAGCCATTATCATGACGCCACCAGCGGTTTTTACGCCATTCATAATTGCGATGCCAGTAGTCACGGTCGCGCCAGTGACCACCGTCCCAGTAATTACCGTAATGATCGCGATCGCCAATTTGTAATTTGATTGATGGCAGTAGGGTGATTTCGCCTGCGTTTGCTGCAAGCGGGGTAAATGCCATCAGGGCGGCCGCCAGAAACAGTGACCTGAACATTGTTATTCTCCTTCACGATCGAAGCCGTCAGCGGCCTGTTAACGCAATATTACGGGGAGGTAAAGCCCCGTATCATCGCCATAACTCTTAAATCATAAAGGAGAGCATTTTTTGCTAAACGTTATCGTGGGGGGGCTGTTGCTTCGGACGATTGACCATCATCATCGGCTTACCTGCTAATAACAGCCATGCCGGAAGCATGACGATACAGAGCAGCGGTAGCAATGTGGTATTGGGTACAACGACTGCCGCCATAAAAAGGCTTAACCAGCCATCGCGTGTTACCACCAGCACGATGCCGAGAATAGCGCAGGAAACGGTTATTGCCGCTGGAACGGCGGGGACGTGCTCATGCAGCATCAACCCTAATGCCACGCCGACGAACACTGCCGGGAAAATTCGTCCACCGCGAAAGCCACTGGCGGCAGCAACGACCAGGGCGGTCAGTTTAATCACCGCCAGCAAAAAGTAATCGCTGGTGCTGAAAGCCTGATTTGCCACCATCTGCTGCATCTCATCCAGCCCTTTAAACAGCGAAACTGGTCCACCAATAACCCCCAGAATACCGAGAATAAATCCGCCAATACCCAGCACGAGCACCGGATTTTTCATTTGATGCATCATCGCGTGCAACCGTGGTAAGCACCATACGGCGACCATCCCTGCTGCGATGGCAATCGCCGCGACAATTGCACCGCTGAGAATATCGGTCATTTCCATCTGTCCGTAATGCGCAATGGGCAGTGAAAAATGGGGATGGAAAAATAATCCGGTAGTAAGTGCACCAGCTGCTGCCGCCATTAACGGCGCAAAAAGACGATCCCATAGCGGAACTTCACTACTGCCATTTAAGGTTTGCGAAAATATCAACGCCGCCGCAGCAGGTGTACCAAACAGCGCGCCGATGGTTCCGGCAGAGGCTAAAATAGTCCACTCCATTCGGTTGACGCGCGGTAACAGACGAGCGCCAATGGCAACCGCAAGGGCGATATTGACGGTCATGATCGGATGTTCCGGCCCCAGGCTGACGCCGCCAGCAAGACCGAGAATTAATGCTACGATAAGTCCTGGTAGCGCAGAGGGCGGAACCGGTGCGCCGATCAGCGGTTCACAGGCGGGGTCTGGTCCGGCATGACCCTGGCTGAAACGGATAACCAACCCCACCGCAATACCCGTTAGCGTTAATACACCGATGATCCAGAGGGGTGAATCCTGGGCTATCCCCAGAGTTCCCGGCAGTCGTTGCCAGAGCAAATTCTGTAATACCGAGGCGATTTTCATCACCACAATCAGAATAAGACTGGACGCAATCCCAATTGCCACGGCGGGGAGCGATAATAACAACATGGTTCTGGCTCGCGGATGGAGCATGTTCTATTCCTTATGCGGGGTCAGATACTTAGTTTGCCCAGCTTGCAAAAAGGCATCGCTGCAATTGGTGCTGAAACGATAAAGTAATTGTGTGACCCAGATCGATATTTACAGGGAGCCTGCCTTTCCGGCGTTGTTGTTATGCCCCCAGGTATTTACAGTGTGAGAAAGAATTATTTTGACTTTAGCGGAGCAGTTGAAGAATGACAAAGTATGCATTAGTCGGTGATGTGGGCGGCACCAACGCACGTCTTGCTCTGTGTGATATTGCCAGTGGTGAAATCTCGCAGGCTAAGACCTATTCAGGGCTTGATTACCCCAGCCTCGAAGCGGTCATTCGCGTTTATCTTGAAGAACATAAGGTCGAGGTGAAAGACGGCTGTATTGCCATCGCTTGCCCAATTACCGGTGACTGGGTGGCAATGACCAACCATACCTGGGCGTTCTCAATTGCCGAAATGAAAAAGAATCTCGGTTTTAGCCATCTGGAAATTATTAACGATTTTACCGCTGTATCGATGGCGATCCCGATGCTGAAAAAAGAGCATCTGATTCAGTTTGGTGGCGCAGAGCCGATAGAAGGTAAGCCTATTGCGGTTTACGGTGCCGGAACGGGGCTTGGGGTTGCGCATCTGGTCCATGTCGATAAGCGTTGGGTAAGCTTGCCGGGCGAAGGCGGTCACGTTGATTTTGCGCCGAATAGTGAAGAAGAGGCCATTATCCTCGAAATATTGCGTGCGGAAATTGGTCATGTTTCGGCGGAACGCGTGCTTTCTGGCCCAGGGCTGGTGAATTTGTATCGCGCAATTGTGAAAGCTGACAACCGCCTGCCAGAAAATCTCAAGCCAAAAGATATTACCGAACGCGCGCTGGCTGACAGCTGCACCGATTGCCGCCGTGCGTTGTCGCTGTTTTGCGTCATTATGGGCCGTTTTGGCGGCAATCTGGCGCTCAATCTCGGGACATTTGGGGGCGTGTTTATTGCGGGCGGTATCGTGCCGCGCTTCCTTGAGTTCTTCAAAGCCTCTGGTTTCCGTGCCGCATTTGAAGATAAAGGGCGCTTTAAAGAATATGTCCATGATATTCCGGTGTATCTCATCGTCCATGACAATCCGGGGCTTCTCGGTTCCGGTGCACATTTACGCCAGACCTTAGGTCACATTCTGTAAATCCTTCCTGTTATATCGGGAGGTAACTCTCCCGATAATCTTTTAAATCATACAGTTAATTCAATTTTTCTTTGTGTCCCCCTCACAAGGCCGACCTGCGTCACACTTCCGTACAGCGGGATTAATTCTCCAGTAAATGCATTATTTGTCTGGTAACGGCGATTTGTTTTGCACGTTCATAATTTCACTCGTCAACTATCACTGAACGAGGAATTAACGATGAGTAAGAAACTAATTGCCTTATGTGCCTGCCCAATGGGCCTGGCTCACACCTTTATGGCCGCTCAGGCGCTGGAAGAAGCAGCGGTAGAAGCCGGTTATGAAGTGAAAATTGAAACCCAGGGCGCGGACGGTATCCAGAATCGCCTGACGGCGCAGGATATCGCCGAAGCGACCATCATCATCCACTCCGTGGCAGTTACCCCGGAAGATAACGAACGTTTCGAATCACGCGACGTTTATGAAATCACTTTGCAGGACGCAATTAAAAACGCTGCGGGCATCATCAAAGAAATCGAAGAGATGATTGCCTCTGAACAACAGTAATATTCGACAGGGATAATTGTTATGGCCATTAAAAAACGCAGTGCAACCGTTGTGCCTGGCGCATCCGGTGCGGCAGCGGCAGTTAAGAATCCGCAGGCCTCTAAAAGCAGCTTCTGGGGTGAACTCCCGCAGCATGTGATGTCAGGGATTTCACGCATGGTGCCGACCTTAATTATGGGCGGTGTGATCCTCGCTTTCAGCCAGCTGATTGCTTATAGCTGGCTTAAAATTCCTGCTGAGATCGGCATCATGGATGCTCTTAATAGCGGGAAATTCTCCGGTTTCGACCTCTCCTTACTGAAATTTGCCTGGTTGTCGCAGTCCTTCGGCGGCGTGTTGTTTGGTTTTGCCATTCCGATGTTTGCTGCTTTTGTGGCGAACTCTATCGGTGGCAAACTGGCGTTTCCGGCTGGTTTTATCGGCGGCTTGATGTCTACCCAGCCGACGCAACTGCTGAACTTCGATCCCAGCACTATGCAATGGGCGACCTCTTCGCCGGTGCCGTCCACCTTTATTGGTGCGCTGATTATTTCTATCGTTGCCGGTTACCTTGTGAAATGGATGAACCAGAAAATCCAGTTACCGGATTTCCTGTTAGCGTTCAAAACCACATTTTTGCTACCGATTCTTTCCGCTATTTTTGTCATGCTGGCGATGTACTACGTCATCACACCATTTGGTGGCTGGATCAACGGCGGTATCCGTACCGTGCTGACTGCCGCAGGTGAGAAGGGCGCGCTGATGTACGCAATGGGGATCGCCGCGGCGACAGCAATCGACCTTGGTGGCCCGATCAACAAAGCCGCAGGTTTTGTTGCCTTCAGCTTTACCACTGACCACGTATTACCGGTCACCGCACGTTCTATCGCTATCGTTATTCCGCCGATTGGTCTGGGTCTGGCGACCATTATTGACCGTCGTTTAACCGGCAAACGCCTGTTCAACGCACAACTTTATCCGCAGGGTAAGACCGCGATGTTCCTTGCCTTTATGGGGATTAGTGAGGGTGCAATTCCGTTTGCACTGGAAAGCCCCATCACCGCCATTCCGTCGTATATGGTTGGCGCGATTGTCGGCTCAACCGCCGCTGTCTGGCTGGGCGCAGTGCAATGGTTCCCGGAATCCGCTATCTGGGCATGGCCACTGGTCACTAACCTCGGCGTCTACATGGCGGGGATCGCGCTGGGGGCAGTCATAACTGCGCTGATGGTGGTGTTCCTGCGTCTGATGATGTTCCGTAAAGGCAAATTGTTAATCGATAGCCTGTAAGAAGGAAAATCCAGATGACATTACTCGCTTCGCTGCGCGACTGGCTTAAGGCGCAACAACTGGATGCAGTGCTTCTCTCATCACGGCAGAACAAACAGCCGCATCTGGGGATCTCCACCGGATCTGGTTATGTGGTGATTAGCCGAGAAAGTGCGCACATTCTGGTGGATTCGCGATATTACGCGGATGTGGAAGCCCGCACGCAAGGCTACCAGCTGCATTTGCTTGACGCGACGCACACGCTTGCAACCATCGCCAGGCAAATCATTGCCGATGAGCAGTTGCAAACGCTCGGTTTTGAAGGCCAGCAGGTGAGTTGGGAAACCGCGCACCGCTGGCAGTCTGAACTCAATGCGAAACTGGTTAGCGCCACGCCGGATGTGCTGCGGCAAATCAAAACGCCAGAGGAGGTGGAGAAAATCCGCCTTGCCAGTGGGATTGCCGATCGCGGTGCAGAGCATATTCGCCGCTTTATTCAGGCGGGGATGAGCGAGCGCGAGATTGCCGCTGAACTGGAGTGGTTTATGCGCCAGCAGGGCGCAGAAAAAACCTCTTTTGACACCATTGTCGCCAGTGGCTGGCGTGGGGCGCTGCCGCACGGCAAAGCCAGCGACAAGATTGTTGCAGCGGGCGAGTTTGTCACTCTCGATTTCGGTGCGCTGTATCAGGGCTACTGCTCTGATATGACGCGCACCTTGCTGGTGAATGGCGAAGGGGTGAGCGCCGAATCTCATCCGCTGTTTAACGTCTATCAGATTGTTTTGCAGGCACAGCTCGCAGCAATCTCTGCAATTCGCCCCGGCGTGCGCTGCCAGCAGGTTGACGACGCCGCGCGTCGGGTGATTACCGAGGCAGGATTTGGCGACTATTTTGGTCACAACACCGGTCATGCTATTGGCATTGAAGTACACGAAGATCCGCGCTTTTCACCGCGGGATACCACGACGCTACAGCCAGGCATGTTACTGACCGTGGAGCCGGGGATTTATTTGCCAGGGCAAGGGGGCGTGCGCATCGAGGATGTTGTGCTGGTCACCCCGCAAGGCGCAGAAGTGCTCTACGCCATGCCGAAAACAGTGTTGCTCACGGGAGAGGCATAATGGATTTATCGCTATTAAAAGCGTTGAGCGAGGCAGATGCGATCGCCTCCTCGGAACAGGAAGTGCGGCAGATCCTGCTGGAAGAAGCGGATCGCCTGCAAAAAGAAGTGCGATTTGATGGTCTGGGATCGGTGCTGATCCGCCTCAATGAATCGACAGGTCCGAAAGTGATGATCTGTGCGCATATGGACGAAGTTGGATTTATGGTGCGCAGTATCTCCCGCGAAGGGGCGATTGATGTGCTGCCGGTTGGCAATGTACGCATGGCTGCCCGCCAGCTGCAGCCGGTGCGCATCACCACCCGTGAAGAGTGCAAAATTCCAGGCCTGCTTGACGGCGACCGGCAGGGGAATGATGTCAGCGCCATGCGCGTGGATATTGGCGCGCGCTCGTATGACGAAGTGATGCAGGCGGGAATTCGTCCAGGCGATCGCGTCACGTTCGATACCACTTTTCAGGTTCTCCCTCACCAGCGGGTGATGGGGAAAGCCTTTGATGATCGCCTCGGTTGCTATCTGCTGGTGACGTTACTACGTGAGCTGCACGACGCCGAACTGCCTGCGGAAGTGTGGCTGGTGGCAAGTTCCAGCGAAGAGGTGGGATTACGCGGCGGGCAAACTGCCACCCGCGCGGTGTCGCCGGACGTCGCCATTGTGCTTGATACCGCCTGCTGGGCGAAAAACTTTGATTATGGCGCGGCTAACCATCGCCAGATTGGTAACGGGCCGATGCTGGTGTTAAGCGACAAGTCGCTGATTGCGCCGCCAAAACTTACCGCCTGGGTCGAAACCGTGGCGGCAGAAATTGGCGTGCCGTTGCAGGCAGATATGTTCAGCAACGGCGGCACGGACGGCGGGGCGGTGCACTTAACCGGCACCGGCGTGCCCACAGTGGTGATGGGGCCAGCAACCCGCCATGGACATTGCGCCGCATCGATTGCCGATTGCCGCGACATTTTGCAGATGCAGCAACTTTTATCTGCCCTTATTCAACGTCTTACGCGTGAGACGGTTGTTCAACTGACGGATTTCAGATGATCTCCTGATTAACCCGGAGCGGTTATGCTAACGATTCAATTTCTCTGTCCTTTGCCTAACGGTCTTCATGCCCGTCCGGCGTGGGAACTTAAAGAACAGTGCAGCCAGTGGCAAAGCGAAATCACCTTCATCAACCATCGCCAGAACGCAAAGGCCGATGCCAAAAGCTCGCTGGCGCTGATTGGCACCGGCACCTTATTTAATGACAGTTGCAGCCTGAACATTAGCGGCAGCGATGAAGAGCAGGCGCGGCGCGTGCTGGAAGAGTACATCCAGGTGTGCTTTATTGACAGCGACAGCGTTCAGCCAACGCAGGCAGAACTGACGGCGCATCCGCTGCCGCGTTCATTAAGCCGCCTTAACCCGGATTTACTGTACGGCAATGTGCTGGCAAGCGGCGTCGGCGTGGGTACGCTGACCCTGTTACAAAGCGACAGCCTCGACAGTTATCGGGCAATCCCCGCCAGTGCGCAAGACTCCACCCGGCTGGAGCACAGCCTGGCAACGCTTGCCGAGCAACTGAACCAGCAATTGCGTGAGCGTGACGGCGAAAGCAAAACTATCCTCAGCGCCCATTTGTCGCTGATTCAGGATGATGAGTTCGCGGGCAATATCCGTCGCCTGATGACAGAACAGCATCAGGGGCTGGGGGCGGCGATCATCAGCAATATGGAGCAGGTTTGCGCCAAACTTTCTGCTTCTGCCAGCGATTATCTGCGCGAACGTGTTAGCGACATTCGCGATATTAGCGAACAGTTGCTGCATATTACCTGGCCGGAACTGAAGCCGCGCAACAATCTGGTGCTGGAAAAACCGACTATTCTGGTGGCCGAGGATTTAGCCCCAAGCCAGTTTTTAAGCCTGGATTTAAAAAATCTTGCGGGCATGATTCTGGAGAAAACCGGGCGCACCTCGCATACCCTGATTCTGGCCCGCGCCTCGGCGATCCCGGTACTGAGCGGCCTGCCGCTGGATGCGATTGCCCGTTATGCCGGGCAACCTGCAGTGCTTGACGCCCAGTGCGGCGTGCTGGCGATTAACCCGAATGACGCGGTGAGCGGTTATTATCAGGTCGCGCAGACGCTGGCGGATAAACGCCAAAAACAACAGGCGCAGGCTGCCGCGCAGCTGGCTTATTCCCGTGATAACAAGCGTATTGATATCGCGGCGAATATTGGCACCGCTCTGGAAGCGCCTGGCGCGTTTGCCAACGGCGCGGAAGGCGTCGGGCTGTTCCGTACCGAAATGCTCTATATGGATCGCGACAGCGCGCCGGACGAGCAGGAGCAATTTGAAGCCTACCAGCAGGTGCTACTGGCAGCGGGCGACAAGCCGATTATCTTCCGCACAATGGACATCGGAGGCGATAAAAGCATTCCTTATCTGAATATTCCCCAGGAAGAGAACCCGTTCCTCGGCTATCGCGCGGTACGTATTTACCCGGAATTTGCTGGCCTGTTCCGCACTCAACTGCGGGCCATTTTGCGCGCAGCCAGTTTCGGCAACGCCCAGTTGATGATCCCAATGGTCCACAGTCTCGATCAGATCTTATGGGTGAAGGGCGAGATCCAGAAGGCGATCGTTGAGCTTAAGCGCGATGGTTTGCGTCACGCAGAAACGATCCCTCTGGGGATCATGGTGGAAGTACCGTCGGTGTGCTACATCATCGATCACTTCTGCGATGAGGTCGATTTCTTCAGTATCGGCTCCAACGATATGACCCAGTATCTGTATGCGGTCGATCGTAATAACCCGCGCGTATCGCCGCTATATAACCCGATTACGCCATCGTTCCTGCGCATGTTGCAGCAAATAGTTACCACTGCGCATCAGCGGGGCAAATGGGTAGGCATTTGCGGTGAACTGGGCGGTGAAAGCCGTTATCTGTCGCTACTGCTTGGGCTGGGCCTGGATGAGCTGAGTATGAGTAGCCCGCGCATTCCGGCGGTGAAAAGCCAGCTTCGTCAACTGGATAGCGAGGCGTGTCGGGAACTGGCACGTCAGGCGTGTGAATGTCGCAGCGCGCAGGAAATTGAAGCGTTACTCACCGCCTTTACGCCGGAAGAAGACGTTCGCCCACTGCTGGCGCTGGAGAATATCTTCGTTGATCAGGCCTTTAGCAATAAAGAGCAGGCGATCCAGTTCCTGTGCGGTAACCTCGGCGTTAACGGGCGCACTGAACATCCGTTCGAGCTGGAAGAGGATGTCTGGCAGCGGGAAGAGATTGTCACCACTGGCGTTGGTTTTGGCGTGGCGATCCCGCACACCAAATCTCAGTGGATCCGTCATTCCAGTATCAGCATTGCCCGGCTGGCGAAACCGGTTGACTGGCAGTCAGAAATGGGCGAAGTCGAACTGGTGATCATGCTGACGCTGGGTGCTAACGAAGGGATGAATCATGTGAAAGTCTTCTCGCAGCTGGCGCGTAAACTGGTGAATAAAAACTTCCGCCAGTCGTTGTTTGCCGCGCAAGATGCACAAAGTATCCTGACGCTGCTGGAAACAGAATTAACCTTCTGACGTTAGCCCTGAAAACGGGCGCTGTACTCTCCCGGCGTCAGACCAAACTGACGCCGGAAAACGCGACAAAAATAGTCGCTATCCGGAAAACCGCAACGCTGTGCCACTTCATGAATTGACAGATGATATTTCTGCAAAATCATCCTCGCCTTCGCCATTCGCACCCAACGCACATATTCGATAAAACGCATTGTTCCATGCTGAGCAAACAGTTTTGACAGATGATTGGGCGTGATATTAAAAAACTGTGCCACGCTCTCGCGGGTGAGCTGCTGGGCATAATTATCCTGAACCCAGTTACAAATGCTGTGATAGAGAAAATCGCCGCGCGGCTGCGAATTGCCCGGTGGCATATTCACCACGTTGCGGCAAAGATGCAGCAAACTTAACACCAGTGGCTGAATGATATTCTGCTCCAGCGGCGAACGGCTAAGATGGGTGAGGGCGGTAAGTATCGCTTCACCTTCACCGCGTTGCAGGCTGGGAAGCTGGATCTGGCGAGCAGGATGCAACAACGACGTGGTGCGGCTATCGTAAAACGATAACCCAAGCCAGGTCGGTGCGAACACCAGACTTAACAGCATCACCGGTTTGTTGTTGATCGGTAAATTAGCCGCGCGCGCCGGAATAAACAGCATTTCTCCTTCCACCAAACGTTGCTGCTTTGCTTCCAGCAGATTGCCGTATTCGCCGCGCAGCACGATATCCAGACGGGGAAAATCAATACATAAACTGCCCACCGGCAACGAGGCAGGCTGGCTGGCAAACCAGACGCGCCCCAGTAGTTGCGGGTTAAGCACCAGGCCGCTGAACAGATCGGCGAAAAATTGTTGATCGGCGGGCAAGCCTGGTGCTTTCATGAAAGTTCCCGATTAAAGATGCATTAACTGGCGAAATTCTTTTACTTTGCTGCGGCTGACTGGCACTTCAAAATCCAGATCTTTCAGCCGCAGAATATAGGTGTTATTAAACCACGGTTCGATTTCGCGGATTTTGTTCAGATTGACACAAAATGAGCGATGGCAGCGGAAAAAATGCGACGGCGGCAGTTTGCTGCAAAATTCGGTAATGTTCATCGGCATTACGTAGGATTCACGCCGCGTATAGACAAAGGTCATTTTCTCGTGCGCTTCGGCGTAATAGATATCGTTAATTGGCGTGACGATTATTCGCTCATCTTTCACCAGATTAATGGTGTCATTCTCACGCGTTACCGTCGCGGCAGGCGTGCTGCTGGTCTGCTGTTGTTGCCAGGCCGCTTCCAGTTTTTGCAGCATCCCGGTAATGCGTGACTCCTGATACGGTTTGAGAATGTAGTCAAACGCCTCCAGTTCAAACGCTTCTACCGCATGTTCTTTCCACGCGGTGATGAACACAATAAACGGTTTATGGGCGAACTGGCTGATGTTTTGCGCCAGCAACACACCATCCAGCGACGGAATATTGATATCCAGAAAAATGGCGTCGACGCGGTTATGCTGCAAAAACTTCAACACGTCCAGACCGTCGTCAAAGGTGCCGACAATCTCCATCTGGCTGTGCTCTTTAATTAGCCAGCTCAGTTCCTGTTGTGCCAGGAATTCGTCTTCAACAATGATGACTTTCACAATATCACTCCGGCTCAAAGCAATAACGTAGCCTGTGAGGCGACTGGGGTGCGTTGGTTAGGAATGTAAAACGCAATTTCCGTTCCTGGTTCCAGGCGGCGGATATGCAGCCCCTCGCCATACAATAACTTCACGCGATGATGGACATTCAGCAGGCCAATTTTATTGCCCGGCATTTCATTCGCTTCGACCCGCTCAATCACCTTTGGATCGATGCCGTGCCCGGTATCCCGCACGGCAATGCGTACCCGATTGCCGCACTCTGCAACGCTGATGGTGACAACGCCTTTACCTTTGCAAGGCTGGATACCGTGGACAATGGCATTCTCCACCAACGGCTGGATCAGCAGGCTGGGAATGCAGCAATTCACCTCTTCATCAATATCATAGATAACCGTCAGCTTGTCGCCAAAGCGGGCCTGCTCAATGGCAATATAGTCTTTAATTTGATACAGCTCTTTTTTGATATCGATTTGCTCATCGTCTTTTAATTCAATGTTATAGCGCAGATAACGCGACAGATTAAAGATCAGCTGGCGAGCAGTATCCGGATTCAGACGGATTGACGATGAAATAGCGTTCAAAGCGTTAAACAGGAAATGGGGATTAATTTTGCTTTGCAGGGCGCGAAGCTCTGCCTTATTTGCCATTTCACGTAGCTGCTCGGCGCGTGAAACCTCCAGTTGCGTGGAGATGATTTGCGACAGACCAACCGCCATTTCCTGTAATGACGAGGTTATCTGATGCGCGTGGCAGTAGTAAATTTTCAGCGTTCCGGTCACAACGCCTTTCTCCCACAATGGGATCACCAGCATGGAATGAATCTCTGGTGTGCGGTGGGCTTCATCATTGTTTTTAATGATGATTTTTCCGTAATTCATCGCCTGACGGGTAGTCGGGCTAATGAAGTCATCGCCATTCTGATAGTTATGTTCACCCACGCCAACATAGGCCAGCACATGATCGGTATTGGTAATCGCCACCGCATCGGCGTGAATGTCATCGCGAATAATTTCACAAACTTTGCGTAATGACTCGCTATTGACATGGCGAAACAGAGGTAGCGTTTTGTTGGCGATATCCAGCGCCAACTTGGCCTGCCGCGCGGCGCTGGCCTCTTTTTCGCCCTCAACGCTTTGCACCAGAAGCACAATAAAGCCGATACAGACGCTGCCGAGGATCATTGGAATCCCGATTTTAGAGACGATATCGATCCCCAACGCGGTAGTTGGTGCCCAGACAATCACCAGAATCATGGTCAACGTTTCACACAACATGCCGCCGAGAATACCGACGCGCCAGCGCTGTGCTTTGGGGATTTTCAGGTTGATCCAGCCCGATATACAACCAGCCAGAATGCTGGTGATAAAGCAGGGGATCGCCGTCACGCCACCGATATCAATTAAATAACGATGAATACCCGCAATCACGCCGGTAATGATGCCCACCCACGGGCCAAACAGAATCCCGCCGGACATCACCGCGATAATACGTACGTTCACCAGCGAGCCTTCTACGGGAACGCCGGACCAGGTGCTGAAGAGGGCGAACAGAGAGAAAATGGCGGTAACGGCGAGCAACTCTTTCGGTGAGTGTGCCGACTTGTGCAACAGTTCGCGAAACAGGCGGATACGGATGAGAAAGAACAGGCAGATAAGCATTAACGCTGCCCGATCGAAGACCGCCAGCAGCATGTTGAATATTTCGTGCACGGGTGACTCTGAATAAGGATTAAACCTCTATGATAGGTAACCTGAAGGCTGATGACCAGCAGGCCGTTTTTGAGGAAAAACCACAATTTTAAAAGGGGATTGATAGATAAATGGTGTATTAGCAATGCATCTCTTGATAATGCACTTCTGGTTGGTAAATTTATTGAAATTATTATGTTAATAAAATGAGTGGTAATTTTCTTGTTAGCGCAGATAATTTTCCTGTTTTTAAAGCAGAGTTCCTCATTTAACGTCATTAATAAAAATGTTCTAAAACGCTGGACAGACAGAAATTAATCAGGCTATTTTCAAAACAGCCACCATCGTGGCAGCGTCGCTCGGACGGTCCGGGCGCTAACGTTAATCTGAGGAAATTATGGCTGACACTCGCCCTGAACGTCGCTTTACGCGCATTGATCGTCTCCCGCCCTATGTTTTTAACATTACCGCTGAACTGAAAATGGCTGCGCGTCGGCGCGGCGAAGATATTATCGATTTCAGTATGGGTAACCCGGACGGTGCGACTCCGCCGCATATCGTCGAAAAATTATGTACTGTGGCCCAGCGCCCGGACACGCATGGTTACTCCACTTCACGCGGTATTCCGCGGCTACGTCGCGCCATTTCCCGCTGGTATCAGGATCGCTACGACGTTGAAATCGACCCGGAATCAGAAGCCATCGTCACTATTGGTTCGAAAGAGGGCCTGGCGCATCTGATGCTGGCGACACTGGATCACGGTGACACAGTGCTGGTGCCGAATCCAAGTTACCCCATTCATATTTACGGCGCGGTGATTGCCGGGGCTCAGGTACGCTCAGTGCCGCTGGTGGAAGGTGTCGATTTCTTCAACGAACTGGAGCGCGCCATTCGTGAAAGTTATCCGAAACCGAAGATGATGATCCTCGGCTTCCCGTCGAACCCAACCGCGCAATGCGTGGAACTGGAGTTCTTCGAAAAGGTTGTGGCGCTGGCGAAACGCTACGATGTGCTGGTGGTCCATGACCTGGCCTATGCCGATATCGTCTACGATGGCTGGAAAGCGCCGTCAATCATGCAGGTGCCGGGTGCACGCGATGTGGCGGTCGAGTTCTTTACGCTGTCGAAAAGCTACAACATGGCGGGCTGGCGTATCGGCTTTATGGTTGGCAACAAAACGCTGGTCAGCGCCCTGGCACGTATTAAAAGCTATCACGATTACGGCACCTTTACGCCGTTGCAGGTGGCGGCGATTGCGGCACTCGAGGGCGATCAACAGTGCGTGCGCGACATTGCCGAACAGTACAAACGCCGCCGTGATGTATTGGTTAAAGGGCTGCATGAAGCGGGCTGGATGGTCGAAATGCCGAAGGCTTCGATGTATGTCTGGGCGAAAATACCGGAACCGTATGCTGCCATGGGCTCGCTGGAATTTGCCAAGAAATTGCTTAACGAAGCGAAGGTCTGTGTCTCTCCGGGGATTGGCTTTGGCGACTATGGTGATACGCATGTGCGCTTTGCACTGATTGAAAACCGCGACCGTATTCGTCAGGCGATTCGTGGGATTAAAGCGATGTTCCGTGCCGACGGTTTACTACCCGCCAGCAGCAAACATATTCACGAAAACGCGGAATAAACACCGACCTCAGAAATGCAAACAGGAGCCTGATGGCTCCTGTTTTTCATTGCACAGTTTGCTTTTAGATCATCAGGGCAAAAGTACCGGCCCAAACGATGACCATAAAAGAAATGCCCATAAAGAAATATTTCACTTTACATCTCTCCGCGTAATTGCTGTTACGCCTGAATGACTTCATTACACCTGATACAGTGAGTTGACACCGGGCAAAACGACCTTAAAAGTCCTGTATTTTACCGTGGGCATCACCCCAGAATTCTGAGCTAAACTGCTCGAGACGGCGCTAATGTACGCCTAAAACTGAAACGAGACAAGAGGCATTTTCTTATTTACTTTTAGTAACTTACAGGTGTCTCATATCGGCGACAGTTTAATTTCTGACGGTAATAATTAGATATTCAGCGAAGGAAAAAACCTTAAGAAAAAAGCCATAAAAACCATGAGGTTATTATGGCTTATGTGAGGAGGTAAAGAGTCAGAGCAGTTTGTTAAATGTATAACGACGATTCTCCCACCGGGCGCGTTTTAAAGCGACGGTGGATCCAGAGGTACTGCTCCGGTGCGCGCATGATTTCTTTCTCGATAATCTTGTTCATATAGGCAGCGGCTTGATTTTCATCTGTCGGGTAGCCTTCCATCTCTGGGGTGATGAACAAACGATATCCGCTGTAATCCGCTTTTCTTACCATCGTTACGGTCAACATGGCTGCGCCAGAGAGACGGGAGAGAACATAGGTGCCATTGGTTGTGGCGACATTTTCTACCGCAAAGAACGGCGCGAAGGAGCTGCCTTTACGACCATAATCCTGATCGGGAGCAAACCATACCGCTTCACCTTTCTTCAGTGCACTGACAATGCCGCGCAGATTATTTCTGCCGATCATCGCTTTGTTAGAGCGCATGCGACCACGGGTCTGCACCCATTCCATCAGCTGATTATTATGTGGACGATAGGTAGCCATCATTGGCTGACAAAGTCCCATCACGCGGCCGCCCAGTTCCAGCGACATAAAATGGACGCCGACAACCATTACGCCGCGATTTTGCATTTGTGCGCGTTTAAGGTTATCCAGCCCTTCAACATCAAACCATTTACGTACGCGACTGTCGGGCCAGAACCACGCCATGCCGGTTTCTACCAGCGCCATGCCGAGTGAACGAAAGTTTTCGGCAATCATCTTCTCGCGTTCTTCCGCAGAATGCTGCGGGAAGCAAAGTTCCAGGTTTTTACGGGCGATAGATTCACGCCGTTTCAGGAATGGTCGCGCCATTGCGCCAATACGCGTGCCGAGAAAGCAGAGAACAGGATAAGGAAGCTGTACCCAAAGCCAGAGTACACCAAGCCCAAACCATGTGAGCCAGTAGCGAGGATGTAGAAACTCGCGGGAAAATTTGCATTGTGGAAACATAGTTACCTTCTGTAGATACGAATTGTTGTATCGCAGAAGATTCCATGTCGACAGCGGTACACTCAATTGGTTGGGCCATCATGTACGACAATGGTTCCTGTAAAGAGTGTAAAGACTAGTCAGGACATAACCACGAGGAGCATGAATGCGGTGGCTCTACTTTATCACTGGCTGACTGCTTTCAGCTACTGATTATTAATCGTGCAAAGTAAATATTTTTCCGTACATAACAGTCTTGCATTTAACATACTGTTTTCATTGATGCTTAGCAAAAATTGCCAGAGGTTAAGGATTGTCTTACTATTAAAGTGACTGAAGTTACAGGTTTTTTAGCGCGGCAGGAGGTTGAGCTATGATTTATTTATGGATGTTTCTCGCCCTGTGTATTGTCTGCGTAAGCGGCTACATCGGTCAGGTACTGAACGTGGTATCGGCGGTCTCTTCTTTCTTCGGCATGGTGATCCTCGCTGCACTCATTTATTACTTCACCATGTGGTTAACAGGCGGTAATGAACTGGTGACGGGGATATTTATGTTTCTTGCCCCGGCTTGTGGCTTGATGATTCGCTTTATGGTGGGGTATGGCAGGCGGTAGTGGGTCAGGATGGCTCATTTGGGCAGGTGTTCACATCAGCATCAGACATGATTGCTCACCTGCCATGTGACAGACGCTATCGCACAGGATGAATAAGATAACTCGCCTTTGTCGGATAAGTGGGCGTGGTTTCTTCTGTGAGGTTTAATGGTGGCGCATCTTCTCTCATCTTAAACAAAATCGCCTGTGATGGCTGAAATTTTGTAGAGTGAGTTGTCGTCATCGCTGACGTTTTTTCCGTCTCTTTATAGCTCGCCTCACTACCACCACCAGAAATAGAAAATGCAAAAACATTGCATGCCATAATAGAGACCAATAAAAATAAGCTAAAAAGCATTAAGTTTACTTTCATAGAAAGTTATCCTGAAAATGGTTCACTGAAAACCTACGACGTTATGGCTGTATTTACATATAATTAATCAGTATTTACATCGATATAATAAATGACATCTCTTTGTGGTATATAAGAATAGTTCTCTGTGACAGGAAGCAGATTCCTACAACTGTAAGATTAAAATACTTCTTGCGATAATAACTACAAGTGTAAGATAACCCTTTCAAAATGACCGTTGCTCTCTGATTTCTCATTTCATGCTCACCCAATATGATGGCGGCGTTTTCTAAAACTGTTAAAGAATGAGGTAAGTATGAAACGTTTAATTATGGCTACGATGGTCACAGCTATTCTGGCATCTTCAACTGTATGGGCTGCTGATAATGCACCGGTAGCGGCACAACAGCAAACTCAGCAAGTTCAGCAAACCCAGAAAACGGCAGCAGCAGAGCGTATCTCTGAACAAGGTTTATATGCGATGCGTGACGTGCAGGTAGCGCGCCTGGCTCTGTTTCATGGCGATCCGGAAAAGGCAAAAGAACTGACCAATGAAGCTTCCGCTTTGTTGTCAGATGACAGTACCGAATGGGCAAAGTTCGCTAAGCCAGGTAAAAAGACCAATCTCAATGATGACCAATATATTGTCATTAATGCATCTGTCGGAATTTCTGAGAGTTATGTAGCGACACCCGAAAAAGAAGCCGCGATAAAAATTGCCAATGAAAAAATGGCGAAAGGGGATAAAAAGGGCGCAATGGAAGAGCTTCGCCTGGCCGGTGTTGGTGTAATGGAAAACCAATATCTGATGCCGCTTAAACAGACTCGTAATGCACTTGCTGATGCGCAGAAACTGCTTGATAAAAAGCAATACTACGAGGCAAACCTGGCGCTTAAAGGTGCGGAAGATGGAATCATCGTCGATAGCGAAGCACTGTTTGTGAACTAATGCTGACTGGCAGTATATTGAGGTAAAGGATTTAACTCCCTCCAGACGACAATTTTTTATGACCACAATACGACAGGTTGTGGTCATAAAATTATTTGGCGCTCGCTGTTCTATAAACTCGCATTTTATATTCCTCAAAGTAAACCGCAATAATCCCGTGTCATCACAAATCATTTAATATGTTATATTTTATGGTACGCTTTAAAAAGCGTAATCATACCCTTACTTGTAAATCACCGGCGCTTCTTACAGTTGTAAGAATAACATCACAAATGTCGCGACTCTCTCTGATTACCACGAACCAATATTTATCATATTCTTCTTTTCGTCCTCACTACTTACCATGCAGAAAGGAATTGGAAGTAGCGATGAAATGATTTTCAGCACTTGATACAGGAATGTAAAAATATCGAGTGCAGCTACGACGATATTTTGCGGATTATTTATAGAGGCGTTATGCCTTAAATAAACGCTAAATTAACACATATTTAATTAACTAATAGGTATTGCTATGTCAACTCCACTTCAAGGAATTAAAGTTCTCGATTTCACCGGTGTGCAATCTGGCCCATCTTGTACTCAAATGCTGGCCTGGTTTGGCGCTGACGTTATTAAAATTGAACGTCCCGGCGTTGGTGACGTAACGCGTCACCAGCTGCGAGATATTCCTGATATCGATGCGCTTTACTTCACCATGCTTAACAGTAACAAACGTTCTATTGAGTTAAATACCAAAACAGCGGAAGGCAAAGAGGTAATGGAAAAGCTGATCCGCGAAGCTGATATCTTAGTCGAGAACTTTCATCCAGGGGCCATTGATCACATGGGTTTCACCTGGGAGCATATTCAAGAAATCAATCCACGTCTGATTTTTGGTTCGATCAAAGGGTTTGATGAGTGTTCGCCTTATGTGAATGTAAAAGCCTATGAAAACGTTGCTCAGGCAGCGGGTGGCGCGGCATCCACTACGGGTTTTTGGGACGGTCCGCCGCTGGTAAGCGCTGCAGCGTTGGGTGACAGCAACACCGGAATGCATTTACTGATCGGTTTACTTGCTGCTTTGCTGCATCGCGAAAAAACGGGGCGTGGGCAACGAGTCACCATGTCAATGCAGGATGCCGTATTGAACCTTTGCCGCGTGAAATTACGCGACCAGCAGCGTCTCGATAAATTGGGTTATCTGGAAGAATACCCGCAGTATCCGAATGGCACATTTGGTGATGCAGTTCCCCGCGGAGGTAATGCGGGTGGTGGCGGTCAGCCTGGCTGGATCCTGAAATGTAAAGGTTGGGAAACCGATCCTAACGCCTATATTTATTTCACTATTCAGGAGCAAAACTGGGAAAACACCTGCAAAGCCATCGGCAAACCAGATTGGATTACCGATCCGGCATACAGTACAGCCCATGCCCGACAGCCACATATTTTCGATATTTTTGCTGAAATCGAAAAATACACTGTCACTATTGATAAACATGAAGCGGTGGCCTATTTGACTCAATTTGATATTCCTTGTGCACCGGTTTTAAGTATGAAAGAAATTTCACTTGATCCCTCTTTGCGCCAAAGTGGCAGTGTTGTCGAAGTGGAACAACCGTTGCGTGGAAAATATCTGACAGTTGGTTGTCCAATGAAATTCTCTGCCTTTACGCCAGATATTAAAGCTGCGCCGCTATTAGGTGAACATACCGCTGCTGTATTGCAGGAGCTGGGTTATAGCGACGATGAAATTGCTGCAATGAAGCAAAACCACGCCATCTGATATTAACGGGGGCTTCTGGCTCCCAATTTATAAAAATTTCGAGGTTATTAATCATGTCAGATCAACTTCAAATGACAGATGGTATGCATATCATCGTTGAAGCATTAAAACAGAATAATATTGACACTATTTATGGTGTTGTAGGTATTCCTGTGACGGATATGGCGCGCCATGCCCAGGCGGAAGGCATTCGTTATATTGGTTTTCGTCATGAGCAGTCGGCAGGCTATGCCGCTGCGGCAAGCGGTTTTCTTACCCAAAAACCAGGGATCTGCCTGACAGTGTCTGCGCCAGGATTCCTCAATGGTTTGACCGCATTGGCCAACGCAACGGTAAATGGTTTTCCGATGATCATGATTAGCGGCTCCAGCGACCGCGCGATCGTCGACCTACAGCAAGGTGATTATGAAGAGCTGGACCAAATGAATGCGGCAAAACCGTATGCCAAAGCAGCATTTCGCGTTAATCAGCCGCAGGATCTTGGCATTGCATTGGCACGCGCTATCCGGGTCTCAGTATCGGGTCGCCCTGGCGGAGTTTATCTTGATTTGCCAGCAAATGTCCTGGCCGCGACGATGGAAAAAGACGAAGCGTTAACCACGATTGTAAAAGTTGAAAATCCGTCGCCAGCATTATTGCCATGCCCGAAGTCAGTCACTAGCGCAATTTCGCTTTTAGCAAAAGCTGAACGGCCATTAATTATCCTTGGCAAAGGCGCGGCGTATTCACAAGCTGACGAACAGCTTCGTGAATTTATTGAAAGTGCCCAGATTCCATTCCTGCCAATGTCTATGGCGAAAGGGATCCTCGAAGATACGCATCCACTTTCTGCGGCAGCTGCGCGTTCGTTTGCCCTGGCAAATGCTGACGTTGTCATGCTTGTTGGTGCACGACTGAATTGGTTACTGGCACACGGTAAAAAAGGATGGGCGGCAGATACACAGTTTATTCAACTGGATATTGAACCGCAGGAAATTGACAGCAACCGCCCCATTGCTGTGCCAGTCGTTGGCGATATTGCATCCAGTATGCAAGGTATGCTGGCAGAACTGAAACAAAACACATTTACGACTCCACTGGTATGGCGCGATATTTTAAATATCCACAAGCAGCAAAATGCACAAAAAATGCATGAAAAATTGAGTACAGATACCCAACCATTAAATTACTTTAATGCATTGAGTGCTGTGCGCGATGTATTGCGTGAGAACCAGGATATTTATTTAGTTAATGAAGGGGCAAATACCCTGGATAATGCACGAAATATTATTGATATGTATAAACCACGTCGTCGTCTGGATTGTGGCACCTGGGGTGTCATGGGCATCGGTATGGGCTATGCCATCGGTGCTAGCGTGACTTCTGGTTCTCCGGTTGTCGCCATTGAAGGTGATAGTGCTTTTGGTTTCAGTGGGATGGAAATTGAAACGATTTGTCGATATAACCTGCCGGTGACAATCGTTATTTTTAATAATGGCGGCATCTACAGAGGAGACGGTGTTGATCTCAGTGGCGCTGGTGCACCATCACCAACGGATCTGTTGCACCATGCAAGGTATGACAAATTAATGGATGCGTTTCGTGGCGTTGGCTATAACGTCACCACGACAGATGAACTTCGTCATGCTTTAACCACCGGTATTCAGTCGCGCAAACCGACCATTATTAACGTGGTCATCGACCCTGCAGCAGGAACTGAAAGTGGCCATATTACCAAACTGAACCCAAAACAAGTCGCTGGTAATTAAATACTGACATCGTCTCCTCTTGCCAACTCATTATGCGATGGTGAGGGGACCCTTATCGGAAATACTATTATGCTAACATTTTTTATTGGCGATTTATTGCCTATTATCGTAATCATGCTGTTGGGTTATTTTAGCGGCAGACGAGAAACATTTTCAGAAGATCAAGCTCGGGCATTTAATAAACTGGTATTAAACTACGCGCTTCCTGCGGCTCTATTTGTATCTATTACCCGGGCAAACAGGGAAATGATTTTTGCGGACACTCGTCTGACCCTTGTATCACTTGTGGTTATTGTCGGATGTTTCTTTTTCTCCTGGTTCGGTTGCTACAAATTTTTTAAACGTACTCATGCAGAAGCAGCTGTATGTGCATTAATTGCAGGTTCACCTACTATTGGATTCCTGGGATTTGCAGTTCTCGATCCTATTTATGGTGATTCCGTATCAACAGGTTTAGTGGTAGCAATTATTTCTATTATTGTTAACGCAATTACTATTCCTATTGGTCTGTATTTGCTGAATCCTTCCTCAGGAGCGGATGGTAAGAAGAATAGTAATCTGAGCGCATTAATTTCTGCGGCAAAGGAGCCTGTAGTATGGGCACCTGTTCTGGCAACGATCCTGGTGCTGGTTGGGGTAAAAATTCCGGCAGCATGGGACCCAACCTTTAATCTGATTGCGAAGGCTAACTCAGGGGTAGCGGTATTCGCTGCGGGGTTGACTCTGGCTGCACATAAATTCGAGTTCAGTGCCGAAATTGCTTATAACACCTTCCTGAAGCTGATTCTGATGCCACTGGCGCTGCTTCTTGTTGGTATGGCATGTCATCTGAACAGCGAACATCTGCAGATGATGGTACTGGCAGGCGCATTACCGCCGGCATTCTCCGGAATCATTATTGCCAGCCGGTTTAATGTCTACACCCGCACTGGTACAGCGTCATTGGCTGTGAGCGTACTGGGTTTTGTCGTCACGGCTCCCTTGTGGATTTATGTCAGTCGACTGGTTTCATAATTAATCATGTTATTGATTTTACATAAATGCCGAAGTGTCTTTTCACCTTCGGCTTTTTTCAAGGCATAAGCAAATGACAAATAATGAAAGCAAAGGGCCGTTTGAAGGCTTATTAGTTATCGATATGACACATGTCCTTAATGGACCTTTCGGAACTCAACTTCTTTGTAATATGGGCGCAAGGGTAATTAAAGTTGAGCCACCAGGTCATGGTGATGATACCCGCACATTTGGTCCCTATGTGGATGGACAGTCACTCTATTACAGTTTTATTAATCATGGTAAAGAGAGTGTGGTTCTTGATTTAAAGAATGATCACGATAAAAGTATATTTATAAATATGCTTAAACAAGCTGATGTATTAGCTGAGAATTTTCGCCCAGGTACAATGGAAAAACTGGGGTTTTCATGGGAAAGGTTACAAGAAATCAACCCGCGCCTCATATATGCTTCATCGTCAGGTTTCGGACATACCGGTCCGCTAAAAGATGCTCCTGCCTACGATACCATCATTCAGGCAATGAGCGGGATAATGATGGAAACAGGGTACCCTGATGCTCCGCCAGTGCGTGTTGGTACCTCTCTTGCGGATCTATGCGGCGGTGTTTATTTATTCAGCGGAATAGTGAGTGCACTTTATGGCCGCGAAAAGAGCCAAAGAGGGGCGCATGTCGATATAGCGATGTTTGATGCCACGCTGAGTTTTCTGGAGCATGGTCTGATGGCATATATTGCGACAGGGAAGTCACCACAACGCCTGGGAAATCGCCATCCCTACATGGCACCTTTTGATGTTTTCGATACTCAGGATAAGCCGATTACGATTTGTTGTGGTAATGACAAGCTTTTTTCTGCGTTATGCCAGGCACTGGAGCTTACGGAACTGGTTAATGATCCCAGATTTAGCAGCAATATTTTACGCGTACAAAACCAGGCTATTCTTAAACAATATATTGAGCGGACGTTAAAAACGCAGGCAGCTGAAGTTTGGTTAGCCAAAATACATGAAGTCGGTGTGCCCGTCGCGCCGTTATTAAGTGTGGCTGAGGCCATTAATTTGCCACAAACTCAGGCGAGAAATATGTTGATTGAAGCCGGGGGAATAATGATGCCGGGTAATCCGATAAAAATCAGTGGCTGCGCGGACCCGCATGTTATGCCGGGAGCGGCAACGCTCGACCAGCATGGGGAGCAAATTCGCCAGGAGTTCTCATCATAAATGTAAGATGTGCTGGTAAATAGCTCCCACATTTGAACATTGTGGGAGCCGCTATTTAGTCATTTTGCTGACAGAAAACAGCAATCTCCTGGTCCAGCTCTGCAATGTGTTCTTTTACAGAGTTCAGCAACTGAAGAATTTCAGGCTTACTGTCATCTGAAACAGGTGTTATTTCTAACTGATGGCTAATATTAATCAACTTTTGCAAATTCAGGATGTTAGCCGCACCGTGGATGCGATGAATACATTGATGGAAAGTTCTGTTATCGCCAGCTTCTAGTGCATGAAACGCAGCGGGTAGATCTTTATGCGTTTCATGCTGGAAAGTCATGAGAATCTCCTGCATCAGTTGTAGATCGTTCGCCGTATTATTTTTCAGGGCTTCGATATCAAGGTGGCGATACTGAGGTGCAATATGCGCAACCTGGTGTAACTGACTTAAATGTGTTTTCAGTACATCCAGGGTCAACGGTTTGAACAAACATAAGTTCATGCCGCAATTTAACCCTTTTTCACGTTCGTTAGCCTGTGCGTTGGCTGTAAGCCCCCAGATGGGTAAGGAAGAATTTTGCTCACGGAGTTTGCGAGTCAACTCAAAACCATCCATATTCGGCATATTAACGTCAGTAATAAGCAGATCATAATGTTGCATACTGACTTTGTGTAGCGCTTGCACACCATCAGTGGCTTCATCAACATCATATCCTAATAGATTTAGCTGGCGTTTGAGTAATAGCCTGTTGGTCGGATGATCATCCGCGATTAATATGCTCAACTTTTCAGGTAGTGTGATGGGTTGTTCTGCTTTTGCCTCGACAGTCGCCACTTGTTGGATAATTTCTACCGGGATTGTGATCGTAAATGTTGTTCCTATGCCTGGATGACTTTCTAATGACAAATCACCCTGCATGTTTTTAATTAATTCTTTGCAGATCATTAAGCCTAAACCAGAACCTGTTTGCTGACGACCTGCACTTGTTTGGCTATAGCGTTTAAACAGTTGTTGTTGTTCTTCCTGCGATAATCCACTTCCAGAATCCATAATCGTCATTTTGATTACAGCGTGGTTGTCATCAATGTGAACCAGGGAGGTCGTAATTTTTACTGCCCCCTCGGTGGTAAATTTGAGAGCATTACTCAGTAAATTTGATAAGACCTGCTTAAACGCCTGAGGGTCGATCTTAACCAGGTAATGTTCAGGAAACGTACTGCTGCAACTTAATGCGATCGATTTGCTTGCAGCAATCGCACCGAAAGAGTGACAAGTGTTCTGGACTAAAGTAGGGATATCGACCCATTGTGGTTGAAGTTGATAGTTACCCGATTCAATTTTGTCGACATCAAGGATTTCACCAATTAAGCCGAGGAGTGATTGTCCGGTGGCGTAGGCAAGTGAAATCGCCTCCACCCGTTGCTCCTTGCTAAGACCAGAACCCGACAGAAGTTCCAGGAAGCCCATAATGGAGCTTATTGGTGTTCTTATTTCGTGACTCATTGTTGCCAGAAACTGACTTTTTGCGACAGTTGCATTGATCGCTTTATTTCTCTCTACTTCGAGTGCATGAATTAAATCACGCGTCTCGGTAATATCTTGCCAACCACAAATATAAACAGCATGATCGCTGGCTGGCAGATTGCATAATGTATGCCAGTGATTAATGCATCTTTTCTCGATGCCATTATCAATTTCAAATACCTGTGTGTATATTGTTCGATTTTCTTTCGTTTCTGCTGTGACTTCATGCGCATTAGAAAAAACATCTTTAAAGGGTGATTCACTGTTTTCTAATGGCAACATTGCATTTTTGTAGTAATCAGCAGTGAAATAATGTTCAAATGCACTATTGTGACTAATGACATTACCTTGCCAGTTTACAACATAAGTTGGATTCGGTAAGGAGTCCGAGAGCGCTTTCCGGAATGATATTTGGTTTTCTAAATCACCCTGAATGACTTTACGACGACGAACTGAGCGTAACAGGTAGAATCCCCATAAAAGGCTACTGCCAACTAATAAAACGGATAATGTCGTAACAATATAAAATTGCTCGCTATAGAGGTCCCATGTGTCAATGGTCACATTGGGCATTTTAATCCATTTTTCGGTCAGGCGCAGAACTTCGCTTGGGGGGATTGCATTCAGTGCTTTATTAATAATATCCTTAAGTTCCGGTTCTCCGCGAGGAAAAGCGAACGAAAGCGATGCATTCGGAACGCCGGGAATAAGAAAATGATACAGTTCATTAGGATAGTAATGGTCGATCATGTAACGCGAATTTAACTGTGTCGCGACCAGAGCATCAAGTTCGCCTTCCTTGACCTTGTGAAATGCAGCGCTGGCGTTATCGACTTTTATCCACTCTACCTCCGGATACATCTCTTTTAATTGCGAATGAAGCTCATAATAATATGGAATGGCAACTTTCATTCCTTTTTTTAATGTTTGTTCACTGTCAGGCGCTTTTTGCATGACAAAAACGTAAGGCGTTGTTATGAAGGCTTCAGCAAATAAAACATTATTTTCTCTATCTTCACTATAAATAGCACCGGGTAATATATCCCATCCGCCGGGATTCAGCTGTGTTCCAGCATGGATATTGTGTGAAACGGTGATCGGAGAAAAATTTAAACCTGTTTGCAAAGTAATAATATTAAGAATATCCCCCATAACGCCCCGAACCGAGCCATTTTCATCCGTCATAGAATAGGGAGGGGAGTAAGGATTTTCCAGCACCTTTAAATCGGGATGCTGCTTAATCCATTGTTTTTCATGTTCAGTGAGTTCTAATGGTTTGTTCAGAAAGGCCAGGTTTCCTGTATCAAGCCAATTTTGTGATACTTCATAGCGAACTTCATTTGTCAAAGCATCAACAAATCGATTGAGTACTTCATTAAGAACGACAGATTCTTTTCTGGTCAAGAAAAAATTATATTGACGCGGTGAGTTATAATATTTCACTACATTTAAGGAGTGAGTGAAATAGCGGGAAATCATACTGCTGGTAATGATGTTACTACCAATAAAGTAATCATTCTGTCCGGCTGAGACGGATGCTAATGCCTGATATAAATTTGTAAAAGAGATAATTGTTGCTTTTGGAAATGATTGATGAATTACCTCGTCAGGGGGATAATTTGCTACTCGAGCAATATTTACTGGTTTTGATGAGGTAAGCGGTCGCATTGAATCGTGAAGGGTGGTGACCAGCGCCGGAAAGGTAATTATCAGTGGTTTGGTTGCAGCAATGTCATCATTAAGAGGCGGCGAAGCAACTAAATGTGATAACACTATATCGACTTCACCTTCTTCCAGCGCGTCCATTGCTTTTTGATGATCGGCGTATTCCCGGAGTGTTAATTTGATATTTAACGCTCTTTTTAAAAGATTTAAATAATCAGCATTAATACCACGCACCCGTTGCTGCGAATCGGTATGCAACAACGTAGCCGTTTGGGACTTGTGTACTGCAATCACAAGATTTTTTTTGCTCGCTAACCAACGTAATTCCTTGTTGCTCAGACGTAGTGGATCAAGTGTGACACGGTTGTTACTACTGATGCCACGATATTCGATGTAATCTTCGTCTGCGAAACTTATGGTCGACCAAAGACCACAACAGAGAAGAAAAATATAGGGTAAAAACTTCATGTGGTTAGCCGATTTTGTTACGTTGTGCGAATGTGTAAAGATCCATCAGTGATTTACATTCTAATTTTTCCATCAGGCGACTTTTATAAGTGCTGACAGTTTTGTTGCTGATGAACATTTTTTCAGCAATGTCATTATTATCCTTGCCATCAAGAATATAGCGCATGACACTAATTTCTTGTTTCGATAAGGAGTCGAGTTTTTGCTGGTCGGACGTTAAACTTCCAACAAACCGGTTGAGAGAGAAGGGGAAATAGCAGTAGCCATTTTTTGCAGCTTCAATAGCCGCAATGATATTGTTCATGCCTTCTTTTTTACTCACGAAACCATTAGCGCCAGCATCAGCACAATGTTTCCCGTAAAAATGGTCATTTTTAGCGGAGACGATAATAATAATTCCGCTATATTGGCGCTTCCTCAGCGTTTCTAACACCTGGATACCGTTAACTCCGGGGATATCGACATCAATGATGACGATATCAGGCTTAAGTGTTTCCACCCGCTGAACGGCACTTCCGCCTTCAGTCAACTCTGCTAAGATTTCAATATCGTTTTTGATCAATAAATTACGAATTGCTGCGATAGCAAGAGGATGGTCATCAATAATTATTGCGTTCATAGATTATTCCCTTTGCAATGAAGCATCTCCCTTCTCCCTGTAGTAATACAGACATAAGGCATCATCTCATTTTCTCAATAAAAATAAGAAAATTTGAGCTTCCTTTAAGATAATTCGACAAGTATACCATATAAATAGTCGGCATATATGAAATGTCAACAATAAAATCAGGGATTGTACCGATGATTTATAGTTTCACATTAGCACTATAAGTCTTCTCACTAATCCTACAGGCGTAAGAATTGTATTGCAAAAGCCACGGTTTAGTCCTCTGTTGTTTTTTTTGCACCTCATTTAAATTAGGCCTCCAACGTTCCTGGGATAATGTGCAACACATGCACTGTGTTTGATATGAAGAATGAATACTCTTTTCATTCAATTCATAAATTTCATCTATGCGAAATGAGAGATAAAAGTGGAACAGATTAATTCAAATAAAAAACATTCTAACAGAAGAAAATACTTTTCTTTATTGGCGGTAGTTTTATTTATTGCGTTTTCAGGTGCCTATGCCTATTGGTCAATGGAATTAGAAGACATGATTAGTACAGATGACGCCTATGTCACGGGGAATGCAGATCCAATTTCTGCACAAGTCTCAGGTAGTGTCACTGTCGTTAATCATAAAGATACGAACTACGTTCGACAAGGTGACATTTTAGTTTCACTGGATAAAACTGATGCCACTATCGCACTCAATAAAGCTAAAAATAATCTGGCAAATATTGTTCGGCAAACGAATAAACTGTACTTACAGGATAAACAATACAGTGCCGAAGTCGCTTCAGCACGTATTCAGTATCAACAATCTTTAGAAGATTATAACCGTCGTGTGCCTTTAGCGAAGCAGGGGGTTATTTCAAAAGAAACGCTGGAGCATACCAAAGATACGTTAATAAGTAGCAAAGCGGCATTGAATGCCGCTATCCAGGCTTATAAAGCGAATAAAGCTTTAGTAATGAACACACCATTAAACCGTCAGCCACAAGTCGTGGAAGCGGCGGATGCAACCAAAGAAGCCTGGTTGGCGCTTAAACGTACGGATATTAAGAGTCCGGTTACCGGCTATATTGCCCAGAGAAGTGTTCAGGTCGGCGAAACAGTGAGCCCCGGACAATCGTTAATGGCTGTCGTACCGGCACGTCAAATGTGGGTTAATGCCAACTTTAAAGAAACACAACTCACGGATGTACGGATTGGTCAATCGGTCAATATTATCAGCGATCTTTATGGTGAAAATGTTGTGTTTCATGGTCGGGTGACAGGGATCAATATGGGAACCGGCAATGCGTTCTCCTTATTACCTGCACAAAATGCGACAGGGAACTGGATCAAAATCGTTCAGCGTGTACCGGTTGAAGTTTCTCTTGATCCAAAAGAACTCATGGAACACCCCTTGCGCATTGGTTTATCGATGACTGCAACTATTGATACGAAGGACGAAGACATTGCTGAGATGCCTGATCTGGCTTCAACCGTGACCTCCATGCCTGCTTATACCAGTAAGGCTTTAGTTATCGATACCAGTCCGATAGAAAAAGAAATTAGCAACATTATTTCGCATAATGGACAACTTTAATGGCAATCACTAAATCAACTCCGGCACCATTAACCGGTGGGACGTTATGGTGCGTCACTATTGCATTGTCATTAGCGACGTTTATGCAAATGTTGGATTCCACTATTTCTAACGTCGCAATACCGACAATATCTGGCTTTCTGGGAGCGTCAACAGACGAAGGCACCTGGGTTATCACCTCGTTTGGCGTAGCAAATGCCATTGCGATCCCTGTTACCGGCAGGCTGGCACAAAGAATAGGCGAATTAAGGTTATTTTTACTTTCAGTCACTTTTTTTTCGCTGTCTTCCTTAATGTGTAGTTTATCGACCAATCTTGATGTTCTGATATTTTTTAGAGTCGTTCAGGGGTTAATGGCGGGGCCGTTAATTCCACTGTCACAGAGTTTATTATTAAGGAATTATCCACCAGAAAAAAGGACATTTGCTCTGGCATTATGGTCAATGACCGTGATTATCGCTCCGATATGTGGGCCGATATTGGGCGGCTATATTTGTGATAACTTTAGCTGGGGTTGGATATTTTTAATCAATGTCCCTATGGGGATTATCGTCCTGACATTATGCTTAACCTTACTTAAAGGAAGAGAAACTGAGACTTCACCGGTCAAAATGAATCTACCAGGACTGACCCTGTTAGTGCTCGGTGTTGGTGGCTTGCAAATTATGCTTGATAAAGGGCGCGATCTGGATTGGTTCAACTCGAGTACAATAATAATATTAACAGTAGTATCAGTTATTTCTCTGATCTCTTTAGTTATTTGGGAGTCGACCTCAGAGAACCCGATTCTTGATCTCAGTTTGTTTAAGTCCCGTAATTTCACCATTGGTATAGTGAGTATCACATGCGCGTATTTATTTTACTCTGGAGCGATCGTCCTTATGCCGCAGTTACTCCAGGAAACGATGGGGTATAATGCGATATGGGCCGGACTTGCTTATGCGCCCATCGGCATCATGCCACTATTAATTTCACCTTTGATAGGACGTTATGGCAACAAAATAGACATGCGGTTGTTAGTGACATTTAGTTTTTTGATGTATGCGGTTTGCTATTACTGGCGTTCTGTGACATTTATGCCAACGATTGATTTTACAGGCATCATTTTGCCACAGTTTTTCCAGGGATTCGCCGTTGCCTGTTTCTTTTTACCCTTAACAACGATTTCGTTTTCAGGGTTGCCAGATAATAAATTTGCCAATGCCTCGAGTATGAGTAATTTTTTTCGTACCTTGTCAGGATCAGTTGGTACGTCGTTGACAATGACGCTGTGGGGACGACGCGAATCGTTACACCATAGTCAGTTGACAGCAACCATCGATCAATTTAACCCCGTGTTTAATTCATCGTCACAAATTATGGATAAATACTATGGTTCGCTTTCAGGAGTTCTTAATGAAATTAATAATGAAATAACCCAGCAGTCACTTTCTATTTCTGCAAATGAGATTTTCCGTATGGCGGCTATTGCTTTTATCTTACTTACGGTTTTGGTGTGGTTTGCGAAACCGCCGTTTACAGCGAAAGGCGTTGGGTGATGGTAAAAGCAGGGGGTTATAGCGGGTAAGACCGGGGATCTTAAGTCTGCGCCATCGGCAGCATCGCTCACCCAGGGAAAGGATTGCGATGCTGCGTTGAAACGTTATTAACGGCCTTTTGCCAGATATTGATTCATCTCTTCTTCCGGCACCATTCCACCTCCCGTCGCCCACACCAGATGAGTGGTATTACGCAGTTGTTCTGCGCTGAAACCGTGCATCTGTTGGTAACTTACTGATGCACACACGCGCTGAGGTCCGGTCATACCCGCCAGTGCCGAAGGTTCAAGACGAATACCTTCTTCCTGCGCCAGCCAGCCAAGCATGTCATACATGGTTTGATCGCTAAGGGTATAGAAGCCATCCAGCAGACGCTCCATTGCCCGCCCGACAAAGCCTGATGCGCGACCAACTGCAAGGCCATCCGCTGCGGTAAGGTTGTCGATACCAATATCCTGAACAGAAATCTGATCGTGTAATCCTGTATGGATGCCTAACAGCATACAAGGGGAGTGCGTTGGTTCGGCAAAAAAGCAGTGAACATGATCGCCAAACGCCAGTTTAAGTCCGAATGCGACGCCACCAGGACCACCGCCAACACCACACGGCAGATAGACAAACAGAGGGTTATCAGCATCGACGATACGGCCTTGCTGGGCAAATTGCGCTTTAAGACGCTGGCCAGCGACGGAATACCCAAGGAACAACGTGCGGGAATTTTCGTCATCAATAAAGAAACAGTTCGGGTCAGACTGCGCTGCTTTACGTCCTTCCTCGACGGCAACACCATAATCTTGCTCATATTCCACGACCGTAACGCCATGGCTGCGCAGTTTCGCTTTTTTCCATGCCCGGGCATCAGCAGACATATGCACTGTCACCTTAAAGCCAATGCGGGCGCTCATAATGCCGATTGATAACCCCAGATTTCCGGTTGAGCCCACAGCAATGCTGTATTGGCTAAAGAACTGTTTAAACTCCGGAGAAAGCAGTTTGCTGTAGTCATCATCAAGCGTCAGCAACCCCGCTTCCAGAGCCAGTTTTTCTGCGTGTGCCAGAACTTCATAAATCCCGCCGCGTGCTTTTATGGAGCCGGAAATGGGCAAATGGCTATCTTTTTTCAGTAACAGTTGCCCGCTGATCGGTTGTTGATATTCCTTTTCCAGCCGTTTTTGCATAGCCGGAATGGCAACCAGTTCTGATTCAATAATCCCCCCAGTAGCAGCAGTTTCAGGAAATGCTTTTGCCAGATAGGGTGCAAAACGGGATAAGCGCGCATGGGCGTCCTGAACATCCTGTTCGGTCAGGCCAACATAAGGTAAACCTTCAGCCAATGAGGTCGTGCCAGGATTAAACCAGGTGGTTTCTTTAAGAGCAACCAGATCCTTTACCAACGGATACTGGGCGATGAGCGAGTTCATTTTAGCGTTTTCCATAGTACGTCTCTTTGCGCTTAGATGATAAATGACAGCAGGAATGTGCCCGCCAGAGCGACGACTGAAGCGATAAATGTCGCTGTCGTATAGTATTTAAATGTTTCATTGAGCGTAGCGCCGCAATATTGCTTCACCAGCCAGAAAAGCGAGTCCGTAACGATCGTGCAGCCAATTGCGCCTGAACCGATAGCAATCGCAATAATTTCCGGGCTGATGTCGGGATACAGCGGCAGCACAATGATCCATATTTATATTTTCTTCTCCAGGTTGGCGATGCCAGTTGGCATGTTTTTCTTACTTGCCTATATGGTTACTCGTTGGCGAGAACAGAGGCGGAATTGGGGACAATTGGCCGGGAATTATTGTTATTTTTTATTGTATTGCCGTGTCAGGTGATAGGGCGTTGGATCTCGCCAGTGACGTCTGTTTCTGCTACAGTGCCCGTTTTACGACAAACGGCTTGGGTATGGCTTCATTAAAGGATGTCGCACGCCTGGCGGGAGTGTCGATGATGACAGTCTCCCGGGTGATGCATAATGCAGAATCTGTGCGTCCTGCAACGCGTGACCGCGTATTGCAGGCAATCCAGACCCTGAATTATGTTCCTGATCTTTCCGCCCGTAAGATGCGCGCTCAAGGACGTAAGCCGTCGACTCTCGCCGTGCTGGCGCAGGACACTGCTACCACTCCTTTCTCTGTTGATATTCTGCTTGCCATTGAGCAAACCGCCAGCGAGTTCGGCTGGAATAGTTTTTTAATCAATATTTTTTCTGAAGATGACGCTGCCCGCGCGGCACGTCAGCTGCTTGCTCACCGTCCGGATGGCATTATCTATACTACAATGGGGCTGCGACATATCACGCTGCCTGAGTCTCTGTATGGTGAAAATATTGTATTGGCGAACTGTGTGGCGGATGACCCAGCGTTACCCAGTTATATCCCTGATGATTACACTGCACAATATGAATCAACACAGCATTTGCTCGCGGCGGGCTATCGTCAACCGTTATGCTTCTGGCTACCGGAAAGTGCGTTGGCAACAGGGTATCGTCGGCAGGGATTTGAGCAGGCCTGGCGTGATGCTGGACGAGATCTGGCTGAGGTGAAACAATTTCACATGGCAACAGGTGATGATCACTACACCGATCTCGCAAGTTTACTCAATGACCACTTCAAATCGGGCAAACCAGATTTTGATGTTCTGATATGTGGTAACGATCGCGCAGCCTTTGTGGCTTATCAGGTTCTCCTGGCGAAGGGGGTACGTATCCCGCAGGATGTCGCCGTAATGGGCTTTGATAATCTGGTTGGCGTCGGGCATCTGTTTTTACCGCCGCTGACCACAATTCAGCTTCCACATGACATTATCGGGCGGGAAGCTGCATTGCATATTATTGAAGGTCGTGAAGGGGGAAGTGTGACGCGGATCCCTTGCCCGCTGTTGATCCGTTGTTCCACCTGATATTATGCTAACCCAGTTGCCAGAGTGCTCCATGTTGCACCACAGCCACTCCGTGGGAGGCATAAAGCGACAGTTCCCGTTCTTCTGGCTGCGGATAGATTCGACTACTCATCACCGCTTCCCCGTCGTTAATAAATACTTCCACGGATGATGTATCGATAAATATCCTTAGGGCGAGCGTCTCACCCTGCGGGAGGAGAATACTACGGTAGCCGTCTAAATTCTCGTGTGGGTAATACCGCCACAAAACAAGTCGCTCAGATTGGTTATCAATATACAGCCGCATTCCAGTGCCGAGCTGTAATCCGTAATGTTCGGCATCACTGTTCTTCAGCGCCCACTGCAACTGAATCTCAACTGCTTGCGCGTTTTCCTGCAAAACATATTTATTGCTGATTGTGCGGGGAGAGATAGATTGATGCTGCTGGCGTAACGACTCAGCTTCGTGTACCGGGCGTTGTAGGAGTTTGCCATTGCTCTCTGATAGCTCACGCGCCAGCGTCATGCAGCCTGCCCAGCCTTCACGTTTTGAGGGCATTGGCGATTCCCACATATCCATCCAGCCGATAACAATACGCCGACCATCCTTCGCTAAAAAGCTTTGTGGTGCATAAAAGTCATGCCCGTTATCAAGTTCAGTAAAATGCCCGGATTGTGCAAAAAGTCGTCCTGGCGACCACATTCCGGGTATTACGCCACTTTGAAAGCGATTTCGATAACTGTATCCCTCGGCATTCATTCCCTGCGGGGAAAACATCAGATAATGCTGATCGCCAAGGCTGAAAAAGTCCGGACATTCCCACATATAGCTTTCACCCGCATCAGCGTGGGCCAGTACGCGATCGAAAGTCCATTCACGTAATGAACTGCCGCGATAAAGCAGGATCTGCCCCGTGTTGCCTGGGTCTTTCGCCCCGACTACCATCCACCATGAGTCGGCTTCACGCCACACTTTAGGATCGCGGAAGTGCATGATTCCTTCTGGTGGAGTGAGGATCACACCCTGTTTCTCGAAATGAATACCATCCCGACTGGTAGCCAGACATTGTACTTCGCGAATTGCATCGTCATTACCTGCACCATCGAGCCAGACGTGTCCGGTGTAGATAAGTGAGAGGACACCATTGTCATCGACAGCACTACCTGAAAAACACCCGTCTTTGTCATTCTCGTCTCCTGGCGCTAGCGCAATAGGCTCATGCTGCCAGTGGATCATATCGTCGCTGGTAGCATGTCCCCAGTGCATTGGCCCCCAGTGTTCGCTCATCGGGTGATGTTGATAAAACGCGTGATAACGATCGTTAAACCAGATCAGGCCGTTTGGATCGTTCATCCACCCGGCAGGAGGCGCGAGGTGAAAATGGGGATAGAAAGTGTTACCCCGGTGCTCATGAAGTTTTGCTAGTGCGTTTTGCGCTGCATGCAATCGAGATTGCGTCATTTTAATCATCCTGGTTAAGCAAATTTGGTGAATTGTTAACGTTAACTTTTATAAAAATAAAGTCCCTTACTTTCATAAATGCGATGAATATCACAAATGTTAACGTTAACTATGACATTTTGTGATCGAATATGCATGTTTTAGTAAATCCATGACGATTTTGCGAAAAAGAGGTTTATCACTATGCGTAAGTCAGATGAATTTAAGGGAAAAAAATGTCAGCCAAAGTATGGGTTTTAGGGGATGCGGTAGTAGATCTCTTGCCAGAATCAGACGGGCGCCTACTGCCTTGTCCTGGCGGCGCGCCAGCTAACGTTGCGGTGGGAATCGCCAGATTAGGCGGAATAAGTGGGTTTATAGGTCGGGTCGGTGATGATCCTTTTGGTGCATTAATGCAAAGAACGCTGCTAACTGAGGGAGTCGATATCACGTATCTGAAGCAAGATGAATGGCACCGGACATCCACGGTGCTTGTCGATCTGAACGATCAAGGGGAACGTTCATTTACGTTTATGGTCCGCCCCAGTGCCGATCTTTTTTTAGAGACGACAGACTTGCCCTGCTGGCGACATGGCGAATGGTTACATCTCTGTTCAATTGCGTTGTCTGCCGAGCCTTCGCGTACCAGCGCATTTACTGCGATGACGGCGATCCGGCATGCCGGAGGTTTTGTCAGCTTCGATCCCAATATTCGTGAAGATCTATGGCAAGACGAGCATTTGCTCCGCTTGTGTTTGCGGCAGGCGCTACAACTGGCGGATGTCGTCAAGCTCTCGGAAGAAGAATGGCGACTAATCAGTGGAAAAACACAGAACGATCGGGATATATGCGCCATGGCAAAAGAGTATGAGATCGCCATGCTGTTGGTGACTAAAGGTGCAGAAGGGGTGGTGGTCTGTTATCGAGGACAAGTTCACCATTTTGCTGGAATGTCTGTGAATTGTGTCGATAGCACGGGGGCGGGAGATGCGTTCGTTGCCGGGTTACTCACAGGTCTGTCCTCTACGGGATTATCTACAGATGAGAGAGAAATGCGACGAATTATCGATCTCGCTCAACGTTGCGGAGCGCTTGCAGTAACGGCGAAAGGGGCAATGACAGCGCTGCCATGTCGACAAGAACTGGAATAGTGAGAAGTAAACGGCGAAGTCGCTCTTATCTCTAAATAGGACGTGAATTTTTTAACGACAGGCAGGTAATTATGGCACTGAATATTCCATTCAGAAATGCGTACTATCGTTTTGCATCCAGTTACTCATTTCTCTTTTTTATTTCCTGGTCGCTGTGGTGGTCGTTATACGCTATTTGGCTGAAAGGACATCTAGGGTTGACAGGGACGGAATTAGGTACACTTTATTCGGTCAACCAGTTTACCAGCATTCTATTTATGATGTTCTACGGCATCGTTCAGGATAAACTCGGTCTGAAGAAACCGCTCATCTGGTGTATGAGTTTCATCCTGGTCTTGACCGGACCGTTTATGATTTACGTTTATGAACCGTTACTGCAAAGCAATTTTTCTGTAGGTCTAATTCTGGGTGCGCTCTTTTTTGGCCTGGGGTATCTGGCGGGATGCGGTTTGCTTGACAGCTTCACCGAAAAAATGGCGCGAAATTTTCATTTCGAATATGGAACAGCGCGCGCCTGGGGATCTTTTGGCTATGCTATTGGCGCGTTCTTTGCCGGCATATTCTTTAGTATCAGTCCCCATATCAACTTCTGGTTGGTCTCGCTATTTGGCGCTGTATTTATGATGATCAACATGTGTTTTAAAGATAAGGATCACCAGTGCGTAGCGGCGGATGCGGGAGGGGTAAAAAAAGAGGATTTTATCGCAGTTTTCAAGGATCGAAACTTCTGGGTTTTCGTCATATTTATTGTGGGGACGTGGTCTTTCTATAACATTTTTGATCAACAACTTTTTCCTGTCTTTTATGCAGGTTTATTCGAATCACACGATGTAGGAACGCGCCTGTATGGTTATCTCAACTCATTCCAGGTGGTACTCGAAGCGCTGTGCATGGCGATTATTCCTTTCTTTGTGAATCGGGTAGGGCCAAAAAATGCATTACTTATCGGTGTTGTGATTATGGCGTTGCGTATCCTTTCCTGCGCGCTGTTCGTTAACCCCTGGATTATTTCATTAGTGAAGCTGTTACATGCCATTGAGGTTCCACTTTGTGTCATATCCGTCTTCAAATACAGCGTGGCAAACTTTGATAAGCGCCTGTCGTCGACGATCTTTCTGATTGGTTTTCAAATTGCCAGTTCGCTTGGGATTGTGCTGCTTTCAACGCCGACTGGGATACTCTTTGACCAGGCAGGCTACCAGACAGTTTTCTTCGCAATTTCGGGTATTGTCTGCCTGATGTTGCTATTTGGCATTTTCTTCCTGAGTAAAAAACGCGAGCAAATAGTTATGGAAACGCCTGTACCTTCAGCAATATAGACGTAAACTTTTTCCGGTTGTTGTCGATATCTCCATATCCCTCAACCGGAAAATAATAATAGTAAAATGCTTAGCCCTGCTAATAATCGCCTAATCCAAACACCTCATTCATGTTCTGGTACAGTCGCTCAAATGTACTCCGGATACACGGTTCGCTGATTTCCAGGACATTGTCGTCATTCAGCGACCTGTCCCGTGTATCACGGGCCTGCGAATTCATCAAGGAATGCATTGCGGAGTGAAGTATCGAGTCACGCCATATTTCGCGATCAGGATTCTGTGTGATGGTTACATCGCCCGGCCCAGGGCTGTTTAGTCATCAGCGCTTTCTGACAGTGCTGAGATTTCAACCTGTTGCAGTAAAAATGAGTAGATATAAGGTAAGTGTGCTGCCAAACCTATCTTTTACGGGGTGAAGGTAGATTTCGTTTGAAGGGTATCTGGTGTCCCCTGCAGGAATCGAACCTGCAATTAGCCCTTAGGAGGGGCTCGTTATATCCATTTAACTAAGAGGACAATGCGGCATGAGTATACCCGCTAATGGACTGCGGGGTAAGTACGCTGCCGTGCGATTGCTTAAACCCTCGCCATTTATGCCGGGTTTTTATCATTTTTCTTAATGTTTTCCGCACGTTCTGCTTTTTGGCGTGCTTCTGCTTTGCGCTTGTTGCTCATGTCGTTACGGATCTGTGCATGACTCATTAACGCGAAGATAAAGGTGCCGCCGCAGATGTTCCCCGCTAAAGTAGGTAGTGCGAAGGGCCAGATGAAATCGCTCCAGTGCAGCGTACCGTTAAACACCAGATAGAGGATTTCAACAGAACCGACAACGATGTGAGTGGTGTCACCCAGGGCAATAAGCCAGGTCATCAATATAATCACCACAATCTTTGCCGCACCCGCTGCAGGAAACATCCATACCATAGTGGCGATCAGCCAGCCGGAAATGATCGCGTTGGCAAACATCTCGCTGGGGGTGTTCTTCATCACATCCATGCCGATTTTGACAAATGCATCGCGAGTTTCTTCATTGAAAATAGGCATATATTCAAATGCCCACGCAGCAATACCTGTCCCGAGAATATTACCCAGCAGCACGACGCCCCATAACCGCATAAGTAAGCCAACGTTGCTCATTGTCGGTTTTTGCATGACGGGTAGTACCGCAGTCACGGTGTTTTCGGTAAATAATTGCTGGCGGGCCATAATGACGATAATAAAACCAAAGGTATAACCGAGATTCTCCAGCAAGAAGCTGCCCGGCACACCTTCCAGTTCGACATGAAATATCCCTTTTGCCAGTAATGAAGCGCCCATCGACAGACCCGCCGCAATGGCTGACCACAGTAGTGCCATTGCGTCGCGTTCCAGCTCTTTTTCACCATCCTGGCGGATATGCTCATGAATTGCCATCGCCCGGGAGGGGAGTCGATCTTCATCTATTTCTATTTTTTTGCCACTCTCTTTTTCTTCGCTCTCAACTTCAATTTCGTCGCTGTGTTGATCAATTTTGTCGTTGTCCATGGTCTCTTCTCTTGAATTAGCACGTATAGCTAAAGCGTAGCGGCTTTTTCGCTCGCAACTGGCGGGAGTTACTCTGAAAATGTAGAAAAGGCCGCGTTTGCCTTTTTCTGTTTCTATAGAATCAAGTAGCCTACAGGGCGGCGATTACCAGGCTATGATCAAATCAGCAAATCAGGGCGTCTGGACATCAGTTGACGTGCTGTTACAATCGCCCACACCTAAACAGGCGGATACGGTATCGTTCCGTCATGGATGGCAAACTGCATAAGCCATAAAAAAACAGGGAGACATTTATGAAGCTTCGCCTGTCGGCGCTTGCTCTGGGAACTACGCTTCTGGTGGGGTGTGCGAGTTCCGGTACAGATCAGCAAGGGCGTTCTGACCCGTTAGAAGGGTTCAACCGCACCATGTACAACTTCAACTTCAATGTATTAGACCCGTATATTGTTCGACCGGTCGCTGTTGCCTGGCGTGATTATGTTCCACAACCGGCGCGTAACGGTTTGAGCAACTTTACCGGCAACCTTGAAGAACCTGCGGTGATGGTTAACTACTTCTTGCAGGGCGACCCTTATCAGGGGATGGTCCACTTTACCCGCTTTTTCCTGAACACCATTTTGGGGATGGGCGGCTTTATTGATGTTGCAGGGATGGCGAACCCGAAACTGCAACGGACTGAACCTCACCGCTTCGGTAGTACGCTTGGTCATTATGGCGTGGGTTATGGGCCTTACGTCCAGTTACCGTTCTACGGTAGCTTCACGCTGCGTGATGACGGTGGTGATATGGCGGATGGTCTTTACCCGGTTCTTTCCTGGCTGACCTGGCCGATGTCTGTGGGTAAATGGACGCTTGAAGGGATAGAAACTCGTGCGCAGTTGTTGGATTCTGACGGTCTGCTGCGTCAGTCGTCCGATCCTTATATTATGGTGCGCGAAGCGTACTTCCAGCGTCATGATTTCATCGCTAATGGCGGCGAACTCAAACCGCAGGAAAATCCGAACGCGCAAGCGATTCAGGATGATTTAAAAGATATCGATTCTGAATAAGAAACAAATAAAAAAGGTGAGTCGCAATACTCACCTTTTTTGTTGTTATCCCTCAATTATCACAAGTAAAAGGAGATAAACCGACAATGACCCGGACGTAATTATGTAAAAATACTGATGTTCGTCACTGACTATTTCCGATATTCAGCTGTTGAAAAATCAAAAAACTGGAAAAATAATTTAAATATCATCAAAATTAACACCTAGCGCATATAGTTGATTAATTTCATTTTGATATTTCGTCTGGCGATCTTGAAGCCTTTTTCAATGTTACCTTCGAGTTCCTTAAAGTGCTTATATATTTTTTGAGAATGGTCAACGTTAACTTCGTTACCGAATAAAGTAGAAACTATTTCTTTTGTATTCTCAAGTGTATATTTTCTATCATCCTCTTAATATTCATATCCTCTTGCTAGATTTGAAGGATTAAAAGCTTCGTTAAGTTCTCTCAGTCTTTCCCCTTTGAGTTCGTTTACAACTTGATGATCGGAACCTGTTGCAAATGATTCTGCAATGATTGCTTTACTGTGTTCAAACCACGCAGAAGCACTCCTGGCTTTTTTACTACAATATTGGGTGAGATTATCACCATCAATACGAAATCCTTTTTGAATGTGGTAGCCATCCTGATCGTAGTAACCGAGAGATAAGTAATCATTTCCATTTTTATTTTTAATTACAATAGCGAGAGAGTCGCCTTTTTTATCTTTACCGTACCAGGTAAATAAGCCCGTTGGTTCGCTTTTCCCGCTCTCATCGAATTCCGTTACCGTATGTCTGAGTTTATGTGATATTTTATCGAAGATAAAACTTGGATCTTCATCATATATTTCTTTTATTGCGCTGAAGATCATTTTCTTGTTATTGATATCATGAGTATTCTCTACTATGTTTTCATTGATGATGGTTTGGCCGACTTTTTTGTTTTCATCGTTCGCGGGTGATTTTATTGGTTCTTGATTATCAATATCAATATCGTCTGTATCATTGGAGTCAATGCCAATATCACTACGATCATCAATACCACCATCAGTAAATTCAGCATTATTTATATCATCATGAGTCTTCTCAACTATGTTGTCATTAATGATAGTACGGGCGAGTTCTTTGTCTTTATAGCTCGCAAGTAATTTTATTGGTTCTTGGTTATCGATACCAATAGTAATATAGTCTGAATCATTGGAACCAATATTAATATAAGTAACTGAGGAATTATTAATATTAAATCTATCAGGATTGTCGTTTACTCGTATGGCGTTTTTTATAAGCTCAAGCAGATGTTTAATACAGGTGCTTATTCCTTCCTTACCATTAAAAAGGTTTTTGAACTCTTGTACTAATCCATTAACTTCATCATTGTTATTTTCATTGATGGATTCTGGGTAAGCTGCACTGGTATTGTTGATTGAAATAGATGGTAGCATGATTTTATTCCATTTTGATTGATTTGTTACAAATATATATTACCTAATGAAATAGACTATCAAAAAACGCTCATTTATTTAGAGCCTATCTTTAATTTGAGTGTATGAGCGCACAATAGCCAGGGGGTTGAGTATCCTGGAAATTCAGAAAAGTAAACTCTTTGAGAAGGACGAGCAGAACGCCTGAAAATATGCGTTTCCCTTCAGGTTTGTCTGTGGATACCACTTACTGATTTGAAAGGGCAAGCTGCCATCAGGCTGTTTGCAAAACTCAGGAGGCAAGCAATGAGGAAACTACTTTCGGTGAAGTGGGGGAGTTAAAGTCACCTGCATAGCAGGTGACTTTATCCAGGCGAACGCGTTATCAGAACGCGTAGTTAAAGTTAGTACCGAACAGCCAGGCTTTACCTTCAGATTTAAAGGTATATGCTGCTGGCCCTTCACCTTCAGTAAACTTCACATTCTGACCGTGCATATAAGATGCACCAACGTCAATGGATGCATCTTCATTAAATGCATAAGTCGCACCTGCACTTAACCACAGACGATCCTGATCTGGGATAGAGATAGAACGTTTATCTGCCGGAACCGGGCTGTCATCGAATGCAATACCCGTACGGAAGGTCCAGTTTTTATCGTGGTAGTAGCTTGTACCTAACGCGATACGGTAAGCATCCCGGAAACCTTCGTCTTTATAGAACAGCGTTTGACCAGAGTCTCCTTTCGCTTTCAGTTCCTGGAATTGACTCCAACTGGTATACGCCAGACTATAGTGGATAGCCCATTGTGGTGCGACACGGTTATAGCCAGAAATTTCCCACATCTCAGGTAAATTCAGCGTTAAGGACCCATTTTGGGTTGCACCCATTGTGCCATATGGTAAACCCATGCTACCCAAAATGTTGTTCAGATTTGGGTTGATGGAGCTTTTGTAATCTCCTTCAAAGTCAATTTTCACTTCTGAACGATAGGTTAGGCCCCAACGGTTATCTTTATCCAGTTCATAAAGAATACCGGCGTTCCAGCCGAATCCCCATTCATCACCCTTGAGATGAGCAATTTGCGAATCCGGTGTATTGATGCCGTTTGTCCAACTTTGTGGCACGCCTTGCGCTATCAGTTGTTGGGAAAGCAATGGACCGAGTGAACCGGCAGTACGCTCAATTTTTGCCTTAGCGTATACAGCATCAAAACCAAGACCAAAACTCCAGCTATTGTTAAGGCGGTAGGCTCCGCTAAGGTTAAGGTTGATCGTCTGCAGATCGGTTTTACCGCCATAGATTCCAGCAGCGTAGTTATCATTAAATTCCGTGGCCAGACCATAGTTCGAGGTAATAGAAGCCCCCCAACCAAACTGATCGTTAATAGGTGCTACGAAATGTAGGTTAGGCACCCACGCAGTTGGTGCAATATTATCTGCATCAGCACGCTGGCCCGTTAAATCGGAACGCCCAGAAATATCTACATCCGGATCAATATAAACCGCACCCGCAGAAAATGTCGGGCGGTCAAACATGGTAATCAATGCGGGGTTACGGCTGACGTTACCTGCATCATCGGCAATTGCGCCTTCCCCTGAATAAGCCCGGCCCAGGCCAGAGGAAGAAAATTCGTTTAACTGAAAGCCTGCCGACCAGGCCTGGGTGGAGATAAGTGCCACTGCGACTGCGAGAGCAGACTTTGTAAACAGGGTTTTCTGGCTCATGACCATAACCTCAATGATTTATTTTTATACAAACTATGTTACGTGCTGTAACAGGAGCGCGAAGTGTAGGGTCTGAGGTACATCTTAGAAATCAGACCAGTGGCGAGAGTATAGGTCGGACCAGCTGGAATGTTGCAAGTATGTTTCTATCTTTTTTCAAATATGATCTAAGAAACGCGATCCAGCTGGCAAAATTTGGAGGTGGCGCACTCATGGATTCGGGTGAATTTTGTTTTAGATCATTTTTAAGTGTGATTTCGGTCACTTATCCGATTTTGCAGAATTAACAACTGGAGCAGCACTTTCCGGAAGCGTAAAATATCCACAACGTTTATCTGGCACCTTGGGTGCACATACAGAGGAAATCAACGATGAGTAAATGTAGTGCTGATGAAACCCCGGTTTGCTGCTGTATGGATGTTGGCACCATTATGGACAACTCCGACTGCACCGCGTCTTACAGCCGCGTGTTTGCAAACCGCGCAGAAGCAGAACAAACGCTGGCGGCGCTGACTGAGAAAGCCCGTAGCGTGGAATCCGAACCGTGCAAAATCTCCCCGACTTTCACTGAAGAGTCTGATGGTGTGCGCCTGGATATCGATTTCACTTTTGCCTGCGAAGCTGAAATGCTGATCTTCCAGCTGGGTCTGCGTTAATTCCTCTCGGGTACGTACGCCCCTGTCAATTGCTGGCAGGGGCGTTTTCTTTTCTCTTCTTCTTTTCTCTCTGTGTCATAGCTCCCACTTTCCCTTTTCTCCGCTTGGCTAAATGTAAAAAAATGGTTAAGACTATGATCAGGTCAGACCACTTTATTTATTTTTTTACAGGGGAGTGTTATGGGTCAGGTTTTACCGCTGGTTACCCGCCAGGGCGATCGTATCGCCATTGTTAGCGGTTTACGTACGCCTTTTGCCCGCCAGGCGACGGCTTTTCATGGCATTTCCGCGGTTGATTTAGGGAAGATGGTGGTAGGCGAACTGCTGGCACGCAGCGAGATCCCCGCCGAAGTGATTGAACAACTGGTCTTTGGTCAGGTCGTACAAATGCCTGAAGCTCCCAACATTGCGCGTGAAATTGTTCTCGGTACTGGAATGAATGTGCATACCGATGCTTACAGTGTCAGCCGCGCTTGCGCTACCAGTTTCCAGGCGGTTGCAAACGTCGCAGAAAGCCTGATGGCGGGGACTATCCGAGCGGGGATTGCCGGTGGGGCAGATTCCTCTTCGGTATTGCCAATTGGCGTCAGTAAAAAACTGGCGCGCGTGCTGGTTGATGTCAACAAAGCCCGCACAATGAGCCAGCGTCTGAAACTCTTCTCTCGCCTGCGTTTGCGCGACTTAATGCCCGTACCACCTGCGGTAGCAGAATATTCTACCGGCTTGCGGATGGGCGACACTGCAGAGCAAATGGCGAAAACCTACGGCATCACCCGAGAACAGCAAGATGCATTAGCGCACCGTTCGCATCAGCGTGCCGCTCAGGCATGGTCAGACGGAAAACTCAAAGAAGAGGTGATGACTGCCTTTATCCCTCCTTATAAACAACTGCTCGCGGAAGACAACAATATTCGCGGTAATTCCTCGCTTGCTGATTACGCAAAGCTGCGTCCGGCGTTTGATCGTAAACACGGCACGGTAACGGCGGCGAACAGTACGCCGCTGACCGATGGCGCAGCGGCGGTGATCCTGATGACTGAATCCCGGGCGAAAGAATTAGGGCTGGTACCGCTGGGATATCTGCGCAGCTACGCATTTACCGCTATTGATGTCTGGCAGGACATGTTGCTCGGTCCAGCCTGGTCAACACCGCTGGCGCTGGAGCGTGCCGGTTTGACGATGAGCGATCTGACATTGATCGATATGCACGAAGCCTTTGCAGCTCAGACACTGGCGAATATTCAGTTGCTGGGTAGTGAACGTTTTGCTCGTGAAGCACTGGGGCGTGCACATGCCACTGGCGAAGTGGACGATAGCAAATTTAACGTGCTTGGCGGTTCGATTGCTTACGGGCATCCCTTCGCGGCGACCGGCGCGCGGATGATTACCCAGACATTGCATGAACTTCGCCGTCGCGGCGGTGGATTTGGTTTAGTTACCGCCTGTGCTGCCGGTGGGCTTGGCGCGGCAATGGTTCTGGAGGCGGAATAATGGAAATGGCATCAGCGTTTACTCTTAATGTTCGTCTGGACAACATTGCTATCATCACCATCGACGTACCGGGTGAGAAAATGAATACCCTGAAGGCGGAGTTTGCCTCGCAGGTGCGCGCCATTATTAAGCAACTCCGTGAAAACAAAGAGTTGCGCGGCGTGGTCTTTATTTCCGCGAAACCAGACAACTTTATCGCCGGAGCTGACATCAACATGATCGGCAACTGCAAAACGGCGCAAGAAGCGGAAGCTCTGGCGCGGCAGGGCCAACAGTTGATGGCGGAGATTCATGCTTTGCCCATTCCGGTTATCGCGGCTATTCATGGCGCTTGCCTGGGTGGTGGGCTGGAGTTGGCGCTGGCGTGCCACGGTCGCGTTTGTACTGACGATCCTAAAACGGTGCTCGGTTTGCCTGAAGTACAACTTGGATTGTTACCCGGTTCAGGCGGCACCCAGCGTTTACCGCGTCTGATAGGCGTCAGCACAGCATTAGAGATGATCCTCACCGGAAAACAACTTCGGGCGAAACAGGCATTAAAGCTGGGGCTGGTGGATGACGTTGTTCCGCACTCCATTCTGCTGGAAGCCGCTGTTGAGCTGGCAAAGCAGGATCATCCATCTTCCCGCCCTCTACCTGTACGCGAGCGTATTCTGGCGGGGCCGTTAGGTCGTGCGCTGCTGTTCAAAATGGTCGGCAAGAAAACAGAACACAAAACTCAAGGCAATTATCCGGCGACAGAACGCATCCTGGAGGTTGTTGAAACGGGATTAGCGCAGGGCACCAGCAGTGGCTATGACGCTGAAGCACGGGCGTTTGGCGAACTGGCGATGACGCCACAATCGCAAGCTTTGCGTAGTATCTTTTTTGCCAGTACGGAAGTGAAGAAAGATCCCGGTAGTGATGCGCCGCCTGCGCCATTAAACAGCGTGGGAATTTTAGGTGGTGGCTTGATGGGCGGCGGTATTGCTTATGTCACTGCTTGTAAAGCGGGGCTTCCGGTCAGAATTAAAGATATCAACCCGCAGGGCATAAATCATGCGCTGAAGTACAGTTGGGATCAGCTGGAGGGCAAAGTTCGCCGTCGTCATCTCAAAGCCAGCGAACGTGACAAACAGCTGGCATTAATCTCCGGAACGACGGACTATCGCGGCTTTGCCCATCGCGATCTGATTATTGAAGCTGTGTTTGAAAATCTCGAATTGAAACAACAGATGGTGGCGGAAGTTGAGCAAAATTGCGCCGCTCATACCATCTTTGCTTCGAATACGTCATCTTTACCGATTGGTGATATCGCCGCTCACGCCACGCGACCTGAGCAAGTTATCGGCCTGCATTTCTTCAGTCCGGTGGAAAAAATGCCGCTGGTGGAGATTATTCCTCATGCGGGTACATCAGCGCAAACCATCGCCACTACGGTAAAACTGGCGAAAAAACAGGGCAAAACGCCCATTGTCGTGCGTGACAAAGCCGGGTTTTACGTCAATCGCATCTTAGCGCCTTACATTAATGAAGCTATCCGCATGCTGACCGAAGGTGAACGGGTAGAGCACATTGATGCCGCGCTAGTGAAATTTGGTTTTCCGGTAGGTCCAATCCAACTTTTGGATGAGGTAGGAATCGACACCGGGACTAAAATTATTCCTGTACTGGAAGCCGCTTATGGAGAACGTTTTAGCGCGCCTGCAAATGTTGTTTCTTCAATTTTGAACGACGATCGCAAAGGCAGAAAAAATGGTCGGGGTTTCTATCTTTATGGTCAGAAAGGGCGTAAAAGCAAAAAACAGGTCGATCCTGCCATTTACCCGCTCATTGGCGCACAAGGGCAGGGGCGACTCTCCGCACCGCAGGTTGCTGAACGGTGTGTGATGTTGATGCTGAATGAAGCAGTACGTTGTGTTGATGAGCAGGTTATCCGTAGCGTGCGTGACGGGGATATTGGTGCGGTATTTGGCATTGGTTTTCCGCCATTTCTCGGTGGACCGTTTCGCTATATCGATTCTCTCGGCGCGGGCGAAGTGGTTGCAATAATGCAACGACTGGCCACGCAGTATGGTTCACGTTTTACCCCTTGCGAGCGTTTAGTCGAGATGGGTGCGCGTGGGGAAAGTTTTTGGAAAACAACTGCAACTGAACTGCAATAAGAAGGTCAAAGCTATATGAATCCGCGCTGAATGGCGGAGTGTTGGTCAAAATGCAAACGCATATTGACTATACTTACGCCATTGAGGTAAAAAACAGCGTTTCATTCGGTGAATGGATAAGGCACAATGCCGGCCACCGTTTTCTTTCTCTGGTTTCAGATGAAAGAAAACGGGCGAATCTGGTTAACAAAAGCGGTGCAATATGCAAGTTTTTATCATGCGTCACGGCGACGCAGCCCTCGATGCCGCCAGTGATTCGGTTCGTCCTCTGACTACTAATGGTTGTGACGAATCTCGCCTGATGGCGAACTGGCTGAAAGGTCAAAAAGTGGAAATCGAACGCGTTCTGGTGAGCCCGTTCCTGCGAGCCGAGCAAACACTGGAGGAAGTAGGGGATTGTCTGAACCTGCCTTCCAGTGCAGAAGTTCTGCCGGAGTTAACGCCCTGCGGCGATGTTGGTCTGGTCAGTGCCTATTTGCAGGCGTTGACCAATGAAGGTGTTGCTTCGGTGTTGGTTATCTCCCACTTACCGTTAGTTGGGTATCTGGTCGCCGAGTTATGTCCGGGCGAAACGCCGCCTATGTTTACCACCTCGGCCATTGCCAGCGTCACGCTTGATGAAAGCGGAAACGGCACATTCAACTGGCAGATGAGCCCGTGTAATTTGAAGATGGCGAAAGCTATCTGATTTGTTTGAAAAAATGCCCGATGTAAGCTGTACATCGGGCATTTGTCTTTTTGCAATAGTATAAATTCACTAAAAACCCTTCACGGAGTTGGTATGCTGCGATGATGATTTCATCGCACTCTTTCCTCTGCTTCCCTATTAATTTCTGATGAAATGAGACTAAGTTGTAATATATTCTTACAAATTATAAAGCTAATGGAACAATTAACAGTAAAAAAGAAATGATATTTTTGTGTCTTGATTTAATATTGTTTGTGATGCTTTAATATTATATCTTCAAAAAATACAATTTCAAAATTAATCTAAGATCGTCTTTTTTGTATACACTTCCCATAAATTTTAATTATGTAAAAGATGTTTTCTAAGCATTTTATTTGTTTTTTATAAGTAAACTCTCAAAATTTCACCTTTTTGATTATATGTTAAGTGCTCCTTAATTCACTGTTAAGTAAATATAATTTGAAACAATAAAGACAAAATATCACCATCCGCCCACACCAAAGAATATCTTCTTATGCGACCTATTTTCTTGTTAGTTAGATCGGATAGCTTATTCAATGGCTGGGTATAAATAATTGCTATTGACTGAATCAATGTATTGCAATGTTTATATTTTTAATTATTTATGGTTTAAGGACAAATAATGAGTAAGTTTGTAAAAACAGCTATTGCTGCAACAATGGTAATGGGTGCGTTCGCTTCTACTTCAACAATCGCCGCTGGCAACAACGGTACAGCTCGTTTTTACGGCACCATTGAAGATTCCCCGTGCTCCATCGTTCCTGATGATCACAAACTGGAAGTGGATATGGGTGACATTGGTTCAGGGATCCTGAAAAACAACGGGACTTCTACACCGAAAGCTTTCCAGATCCATCTGCAAGATTGTGTGTTTGACACCCAGACAACGATGACCACTACCTTCACGGGTAACGCGTCTTCTACCAACAGCGGCAATTACTACACCATTTACAATACCGATACCGGTGCGGCATTTAACAATGTCAGCCTGGCCATTGGTGACGCTCAGGGGACCTCTTACAAAAGCGGCGCGGGTATCGACCAGAAAATCGTAAAAGATACGGCGACCAACAAAGGCAAAGCGAAGCAGACGCTGGACTTTAAAGCCTGGCTGGTGGGCGCTGCTGATGCGCCAGATTTAGGTAATTTTGAAGCCAACACGACCTTCCAGATTACTTATCTCTAAGTGATACCCCCATAGCTTTCGGGCTATGGGGTTTTTAAATGGAATTCGCGCAAATTATAATAATTACGGATGGATACGTGTATGCCTGACCATTCTCTTTTCCGACTGCGGGTGCTTCCCTGCTGCATTGCGCTGGCAATGTCAGGGTGTTATGTCAATGCCTGGGCTGAAGATGAAATTCAGTTTGATTCCCGTTTTCTGGAGTTAAAAGGCGACACAAAAATCGATCTGAAGCGATTTTCCAGCCAGGGATATGTCGAACCTGGTAAATACAATTTACAGGTTCAACTAAATAAACAGCCGCTGGCGGAAGAATACGATATTTACTGGTACGCCTCTGAGAACGATGCCAGTAAAACCTATGCCTGCCTGACGCCTGAACTGGTCGCGCAGTTTGGCTTAAAAGAGGATGTGGCAAAAAACCTGCAATGGATCCACGACTGCAAATGCCTGAAACCCGGTCAACTGGAAGGCATTGATATTAAAGCTGACCTGAGTCAGTCAGCGTTAGTCATTTCATTACCCCAGGCTTACCTTGAATATACCGACATCAACTGGGATCCACCTTCACGCTGGGATGACGGTATTTCTGGTTTAATTGCTGACTACAGTATTACCGCCCAGACACGACATGAAGAAAATGGCGGGGATGACAGCAATGAAATCAGCGGCAACGGAACGGTTGGGGTTAACCTCGGCGCATGGCGTCTGCGAGCCGACTGGCAGACTGACTACCAGCACAGCAAAAGCAATGATGACGATGTTATCAACGGTGATGACACGCAAAAAAACTGGGAGTGGAGCCGCTACTACGCCTGGCGGGCCTTACCGTCGCTAAAAGCCAAACTTGGCCTTGGCGAAGACTACCTTAATTCTGATATTTTCGACGGCTTTAACTACGTGGGTGGCAGTATCAGCACCGACGATCAAATGTTGCCGCCGAATCTGCGCGGCTATGCGCCGGATATCTCCGGCGTGGCGCACACCACCGCGAAAGTGACCGTCAGCCAGATGGGCCGCGTGATTTACGAAACGCAGGTTCCGGCGGGGCCGTTCCGCATCCAGGATCTTGGCGATTCTGTCTCCGGTACACTGCACATCCGCATTGAAGAACAGAACGGCCAGGTGCAGGAATATGACATCAACACCGCCTCGATGCCGTTCCTGACCCGCCCCGGCCAGGTGCGCTATAAGCTGATGATGGGCCGCCCGCAGGAGTGGGGGCATCATGTTGAGGGCGGTTTCTTCTCCGGCGGCGAAGCTTCATGGGGGATTGCCAACGGCTGGTCGCTGTACGGCGGGGCGCTGGCAGATGAACACTATCAGTCGGCGGCGCTTGGCGTCGGTCGCGACCTGTCTGTCTTTGGCGCAGTCGCCTTTGATATCACCCACTCGCATACCCGCCTGGATAAAGAGACCGCCTACGGTAAAGGTTCACTGGACGGTAACTCGTTTCGCGTGAGCTATTCCAAAGACTTCGATGAACTGAACAGCCGCGTCACTTTTGCCGGATACCGCTTCTCGGAAGAGAACTTCATGACCATGAGCGAGTATCTCGATGCCAGCGACAGCGAAATGGTGCGCACCGGCAACGACAAAGAGATGTACACCGCAACCTATAACCAGAACTTCAGGGATGCCGGTGTGTCTGTTTATCTCAACTACACCCGCCATACCTACTGGGATCGCGACGAACAGACCAACTACAACGTCATGCTCTCGCACTACTTCAACCTGGGCAGTATCCGCAATATGAGCATTTCCATGACCGGATACCGCTACGAGTATGATAACCAGGCCGATAAAGGTGTGTACATATCGCTCAGTATGCCGTGGGGTGACAGCAGCACCATCAGCTATAACGGCAACTACGGCAGCGGTTCGGACAGCAGCCAGGTGGGGTATTTCAGCCGTGTCGATGACGCAACTCACTACCAGCTGAACGTGGGGACCAGTGACAAACACTCCAGCGTTGACGGCTATTACAGCCACGATGGCTCGCTGGCGCAGGTGGACCTCAGCGCCAACTACCATGAAGGACAGTACACCTCGGCAGGTATTTCCTTACAGGGCGGCGCGACGCTGACCGCGCAGGGTGGCGCGCTCCACCGTACCCAGAATATGGGCGGTACGCGCCTGCTGATTGATGCCGATGGCGTGGCTGGTGTTCCGGTGGAAGGAAATGGCGCGGCGGTTTACACCAATATGTTCGGTAAGACCGTGGTGGCAGACGTCAACAACTACTACCGCAATCAGGCCTATATCGACCTTAACAACCTGCCGGAAAACGCCGAAGCCACCCAGTCCGTGGTGCAGGCGACGCTTACCGAAGGAGCCATTGGCTACCGTAAGTTTTCGGTTATCAGCGGGCAAAAAGCGATGGCGGTATTGCGCCTGCAAGATGGCAGTCATCCGCCGTTTGGCGCGGAAGTGAAAAATGACAACGCGCAGAACGTCGGTCTGGTTGATGATGACGGCAACGTCTACCTCGCGGGTGTCAAACCTGGCGAGCATATGATCGTTTCATGGGGCGGTGTGGCCCACTGTGATATTCATCTGCCGGACCCACTGCCAGCCGATCTGTTCAATGGCCTGTTACTACCATGTCAACAAACAGGGGCGATATCTCCTTCGATGCCTCATCAAATTAAGCCGGTGATCCAGGAGCAGACCCAGCAGGTGATGCCAACGGAAGCGCCGGTATCGGTATCCGCCAATTAACAACGTGATTAAGGAATGATCCATGACGAATCTATTTTGCTCTGCCAGAACGGCCGCAACGACGCTGGCGTTACTGATAACTGCCGCCAGCCTGTCAGCACAGGCCTCTGTCACGCCGGACCGTACACGCCTGATTTTTAACGAAAGTGATAAATCAATCAGCGTCACGCTGCGCAATAACGACCCGAAAATGCCGTATCTGGCACAAAGCTGGATGGAAGATGAACAGGGTAACAAGATTAGCTCGCCACTGACGGTACTGCCGCCGGTGCAGCGCATCGATTCCATGATGAACGGTCAGGTGAAGGTACAGGGCATGCCGGATATCAACAAGCTGCCTGCCGACCGCGAGAGCGTGTTCTATTTCAACGTGCGTGAGATCCCGCCGAAATCGAACAAACCCAACACGTTACAGATTGCGCTGCAAACGCGCATCAAGCTGTTCTGGCGACCAAAAGCGCTGGAAAACGTCAGCATGAAAAATCCGTGGCAGCATAAGGTGACCTTAACCCGCAGCGGCCAGGAGTTTACAGTCAATAACCCGACGCCGTACTTCGTGGTTATCAGTAACGCCAGCGCGCAGAAAAACGGCAATCCGGCAGCGGGATTTTCTCCCATGGTGATATCGCCAAAAACCTCCGTACCGTTAAAGGTCAAAATGGATAGCGTCCCGGTGCTGACCTACGTCAACGACTATGGCGCACGGATGCCGCTGTATTTTAAATGTGGTGGCGATACCTGCCAGGTGGACGCAGAGCAGAGCCGCAAAGGCTGATGCCGGGAGAGCCATATGAAAATAATTTATCTGGCGGTGTCGGGCATTGCGCTGCTGGCCTGGAATGTCGCCAGTGCAGAAACGAAACCCGTCAACCTGGAACTCAGAGTCCTGGTGGATGCGCCGCCGCCCTGTACCGTGACCGGTAGTGCAGTGGAGTTTGGCGATGTGCTGATCGCCAGTATCGATGGCAACAATTACCGCCAGAACGCGGGCTATACCCTCGACTGTTCGGGGCGTCTGTCAGACGATCTGCGGATGCAACTGAAAGGCACCACCACCACCGTGAACGGTGAAACTGTGCTGGATGCAGGCATTGCCGGGTTTGGCATCCGTATCGAAAACGCCGCCGATAACTCCCTTTTTTCCATTGGTGAAAATAACTGGACGCCTTTTGCATTTAACTCTCTGCCGCAGCTCAAGGCGGTGCCGGTAAAACAGAACGGCGTACAGCTCGCGCCAGCGGAATTTAACGCCAGTATGACCATGGTGGTGGATTACCAATGAAACGACTCGCACTTTTGCTGATTTGTGGTGTATGCGGGGGGGCTCTGGCCTCACCGGATATCACCTTTCACGGTACGCTGGTGTCGCCGCCTGCCTGCACTATCAACGAAGGCCAGACTATCGAGCTGGAGTTTCGTGATGTGCTTATCGACAGCATTGATGGCAACTACGCCCGCCAGGAGGTGCCGTACACCATAAAATGTGACTCCGACGTTCGCAATGAGGCCTGGGAGATGACGCTCACCTGGACGGGCACACAAACCAGCTACAACGACGCGGCCATCGAAACCGATGTTCCGGGATTCGGTATTCAGCTTTTGCAGAACGGGCAACGTTTTCAGCTTAATACCCCGCTGACCATCAACGCCACGGATTTGACACAAAAGCCGAAGCTGGAGGCAGTACCGGTAAAAGCGAGCGGCGCCACATTAAATGACGGCGCATTTTCAGCGTACGCAACATTACGGGTGGATTATCAATGAAAACAAAGACCGAAAGTATGCTCTTGGCAAGCCTGCTGCTCGCCGCCAGCGGAACCACGCTGGCGGCGGACAATCTGCATTTTTACGGCAATTTGTTAAGTAAATCCTGCACCCTGGTGGTGGATGGCGAACTGCTGGCGGAAGTGCATTTCCCCACTGTCAGCAGTCAGGATTTAATGGTTGCGGGGCAGTCTTCCAGGGTGCCGGTAGTCTTTAAGCTGAAAGACTGCAAAGGTCCGGCGAATTACCAGGTCAAAATCACCCTGACCGGGACGGAAGACAGCGAACAGCCAGGATTTCTGGCGCCTGACCCAGCATCGGACGCGCAGGGGATAGGGATTGGCATGGAAAAGTCTGACGGAACTTGGGTGCCGCTTAATGACACAACTGGCGCGACGTTCAATCTCAGTATCGGCGCGAATAACCTCAATTTTAATGCTTGGTTGCAGGCGAAAAGCGGTCGTGATGTAACCTCCGGTGACTTCACCGCCAGCCTGACCGCCACTTTTGAGTATATTTAAGATGAAAATAATACGACGCTTTTTGGGCTTCCTGACACTGCTGTTATTTAGCCTGGGTGCCCACGCCGAGGATTTTATGATGTATACCCCGATGGGAGTCCCAGGCCCTTTCATGAAATCTGTATTTATGCTGGAAGTGGTGACCTCAACAGGAGTATATACAGGGGAGTATGCGACCAGTGATCCATGGATGCTCACCCTTGGTAATTTGACTCTTGTAAGCTGGAATGGGCCGGCTGGTATACCGGCTCCGACAATTAATCTAGTGAAAACATACCAGTTACCGGATTCAACATGCCCCGGCGTTACCAGTGTGCCTTCTACCAGCCCTTACGGTTGGGATTGTTATGAGGCTGATTTGAAAGTTTCAGTAACGGGCGATGTTCAAGGATGCCCGTGGTTGGTATCAAGCCAGATTACCACTAAAGATACGGGACAAACAGGGGCAACATATACAGGGCCAAAAACTCATAATTCTTCCTGCCCGTCAATCCCACTGGCGTCATATGATGTTTCCTGGGATGAGAATATGGTTATTCATAAAAAAACATTAAATCTGAAATCAACAGACGCCGTAGGGGGAATCATTGAGACAACCCTGTCGACCTATTTAATGGAAAGTCAGAAGCTGTGTGACGGTAGCGATTTTACTGATCCTCGCGGGGCTAATTGCCGTTTTGTTTCGCAGATGATCACCTTTACAGCATCAGGATGCGATGATGCCAAAGTGACGGTGACGCCGGTTCCGCATCCGATTACCGATAGGCAACTGCATGATATTATGGTGCGCGTAGATACCAGCGTATTGCAGCCCATTGATTCAACGTGTCGCTTCCAGTATGTGCTGAATATGCTTTAGCACGCCGCATCCGGCAGTTGTGCGCTGATGCCTGATGTGACGCTGGCGCGTCTTATTAGACCTACAATTGAATCTTAAAGTATTGAATTTGCAAGTTTTATTGCTGATGCCTGATGCGACGCTGTCGCGTCTTATCAGGCCTACAATTGAATCACAATCTATTGAATTTGCACACTTTGTAGGCCGGATAAGGCGTTCACGCCGCATCCGGCATTCGGTGCCAGTGCCACATCCGGCACTTAATATTCACGGCAATTCCGGCGGCAGCCACTCTTCCACTTCAATCAACACCAGCAACGCCGCATCACCACCGTACTCTTTCGGCGCCTGGTGAAATGCCATCACATGTGGATGTTGCGCCAGCCACAGCGGCGTTTGCTGTTTCAAAATATGCTTACCATGCCCATGCATCACACAGGCACAAAACACATGTTCACGGCGGCAGGCGGCAATCAATGCGCCCAGTTCCTGCTTGGCCTGCAGCTGCGTCAGACCGTGTAAATCCAAAAACAATTCCGGCGAATAATCACCGCGTCGCAACTTTTTCGCCTCAAAATGACTCACATCCGGGCGAACATATTTAACCGGACCTTCGGTATTTAATAACGGCTGAAACTCATCGGAGAAATAATGGCTGGCATCAGCCTGCTCCTGGATCAAGCGTTTCACCGGCACTTCGCTGACTTTTTTACGCTGTGGTCGGTGGACAATCGTGTCCTGCTTAATCTTGCGAGTCCCCGCCATCAACTGGCGAAACAGAGCCTGGTCCTCCTCGCTAAGTGTTGTTTTCTTTTTCATTTATCTGTCTCTATTTCTAATTTTCCTACAGTTTACCCGACTCGTAGCACAATCGATCGTTTTAAACGTATTTTTCCTCACTCACCGCGCGTGAATGCTGATTTATCGTCATCTTCATGGCAAACTAGCCGCCGAAATTATTGCGATCATGCCCTGGAGGAATACGTGGATAAAATTTTCGTTGATGAAGCAGTAAATGAGCTGCAAACCATTCAGGACATGTTGCGCTGGTCGGTAAGCCGCTTCAGCGCGGCAAATATCTGGTACGGTCACGGCACCGATAACCCGTGGGATGAAGCCGTACAGCTGGTGTTACCATCGCTCTACCTGCCGCTGGATATCCCGGAAGATATGCGCACCGCGCGTCTGACCTCCAGCGAAAAACACCGTATTGTTGAACGCGTGATCCGCCGCGTCAACGAGCGCATTCCGGTGGCTTACCTGACCAACAAAGCCTGGTTCTGCGGTCATGAATTTTACGTCGATGAACGCGTGCTGGTACCGCGCTCGCCGATTGGTGAACTGATCAACAATAAATTTGCCGGACTCATCAGCAAGCAACCGCAGCATATTTTAGATATGTGTACCGGTAGCGGCTGCATCGCCATTGCCTGTGCTTATGCCTTCCCGGAAGCGGAAGTCGACGCGGTAGATATCTCTCCCGACGCGCTGGCGGTTGCCGAACAGAACATCGAAGAACACGGTCTGATCCACAACGTCATTCCGATTCGTTCCGATCTGTTCCGTGATTTGCCGAAAGTGCAATACGATCTGATTGTCACTAACCCGCCGTATGTCGACGCGGAAGATATGTCCGACCTGCCAAACGAATACCGTCACGAGCCGGAACTGGGCCTGGCATCTGGCACCGACGGCCTTAAACTGACACGTCGCATTCTTGGAAACGCGGCAGATTACCTTGCTGATGATGGCGTGTTGATTTGTGAAGTCGGCAACAGCATGGTACATCTTATGGAACAATATCCGGATGTTCCGTTCACCTGGCTGGAGTTTGATAACGGCGGCGATGGTGTGTTTATGCTCACCAAAGAGCAGCTGCTGGCGGCCCGTGAATATTTCGCGATTTATAAAGATTAAGTAAACACGCAAACACAACAATAACGGAGCCGTGATGGCTGGAAACACAATTGGACAACTCTTTCGCGTAACCACCTTCGGCGAATCGCATGGGCTGGCGCTCGGCTGCATCGTCGATGGTGTTCCGCCAGGCATTCCGCTGACGGAAGCGGACCTGCAACATGACCTCGACCGTCGTCGCCCTGGGACATCGCGCTATACCACCCAGCGCCGCGAGCCGGATCAGGTCAAAATTCTCTCCGGTGTTTTTGAAGGCGTTACTACCGGCACCAGCATTGGCTTGTTGATCGAAAACACTGACCAGCGCTCTCAGGATTACAGCGCAATTAAAGACGTTTTCCGCCCAGGCCATGCTGATTACACCTACGAACAAAAATACGGTCTGCGCGATTATCGCGGCGGTGGACGTTCTTCCGCCCGCGAAACCGCCATGCGCGTGGCGGCAGGGGCGATTGCCAAAAAATATCTCGCCGAGAAATTTGGTATTGAAATCCGCGGCTGCTTGACCCAGATGGGCGACATTCCGCTGGAAATCAAAGACTGGTCGCTGGTTGAACAAAATCCGTTCTTCTGCCCGGACCCCGACAAAATCGACGCGTTAGATGAACTGATGCGCGCGCTGAAAAAAGAGGGCGACTCCATCGGCGCGAAAGTCACCGTTGTTGCCAGTGGTGTCCCCGCCGGACTTGGCGAGCCGGTCTTTGACCGCCTGGATGCCGACATCGCCCATGCGCTGATGAGCATCAACGCGGTGAAAGGCGTGGAAATTGGCGACGGTTTTGACGTAGTGGCGCTGCGCGGCAGCCAGAACCGCGACGAAATCACCAAAGACGGTTTCCAGAGCAACCATGCGGGCGGCATTCTCGGCGGTATCAGCAGCGGGCAGCAAATCATTGCTCATATGGCGCTGAAACCGACCTCCAGCATTACCGTGCCGGGGCGCACTATTAACCGCTTTGGCGAAGAAGTTGAGATGATCACCAAAGGCCGTCACGATCCCTGTGTCGGGATCCGTGCAGTGCCGATCGCTGAAGCGATGCTGGCGATCGTTTTAATGGATCACCTGTTACGGCAGCGGGCGCAAAATGCCGATGTGAAGACTGATATTCCACGCTGGTAAAAAATGAACAAAACCGCGATTGCGCTGCTGGCTCTGCTTGCCAGTAGCGCTAGCCTGGCAGCGACGCCGTGGCAAAAAATAACCCAACCTGTGCCGGGTAGCGCACAATCGATAGGCAGTTTTTCTAATGGCTGTATCGTCGGTGCTGACACGCTGCCGATACAGTCCGAACATTATCAGGTCATGCGTACCGATCAGCGTCGCTATTTCGGTCACCCGGACCTGGTGATGTTTATCCAGCGTCTGAGTAGCCAGGTGAGCAATCTGGGCATGGGTACGGTGCTGATTGGCGATATGGGGATGCCCGCTGGTGGGCGTTTCAACGGCGGTCATGCCAGCCACCAGACCGGACTGGATGTCGATATCTTTCTGCAACTGCCGAAAACTCGCTGGACCTCCGCGCAGCTCTTGCGCCCGCAAGCACTGGACTTAGTTTCCCGCGACGGTAAACACGTTGTCTCCACGCTGTGGAAGCCAGAAATTTTCAGCTTGATCAAACTCGCCGCCCAGGACAAAGACGTCACGCGCATTTTTGTTAATCCGGCGATTAAACAACAACTTTGCCTTGATGCGGGCACCGATCGCGACTGGTTGCGCAAAGTGCGACCCTGGTTCCAGCATCGCGCGCATATGCATGTACGATTACGTTGCCCTGCCGATAGTCTGGAGTGTGAAGATCAACCTTTACCGCCACCAGGCGATGGTTGCGGGGCAGAACTGCAAAGCTGGTTTGAACCTCCAAAACCGGGAACAACAAAGCCTGAGAAGAAGACACCGCCTCCGTTGCCGCCTTCCTGCCAGGCGCTACTGGATGAGCACGTGATCTAATGGAAACGTTTAATAGCCTGTTTATGGTTTCCCCGCTGTTGCTGGGAGTTCTCTTTTTTGTCGCCATGCTGGCGGGATTTATCGACTCGATTGCCGGTGGCGGTGGGTTACTCACCATTCCGGCATTGATGGCAGCGGGGATGTCTCCCGCTAATGCGCTGGCAACCAATAAACTGCAAGCCTGCGGCGGCTCTATTTCCGCCACTATCTACTTTATTCGCCGCAAAGTGGTTAGTTTAAGCGATCAGAAACTCAATATCGCCATGACCTTTATCGGCTCAATGAGCGGCGCACTGCTGGTGCAATACGTTCAGGCTGATGTCTTACGGCAGATTTTGCCCATTCTGGTGATTTGTATCGGCCTCTATTTCTTGCTGATGCCAAAGCTGGGTGAAGAAGACCGCCAGCGCCGGATGTACGGTTTACCCTTCGCGTTAATTGCCGGTGGCTGCGTCGGTTTTTATGATGGATTCTTTGGCCCGGCTGCCGGGTCGTTTTACGCGCTGGCCTTCGTTACGCTGTGCGGATTTAACCTCGCCAAAGCCACGGCTCACGCCAAATTGCTCAACGCAACGTCAAACATCGGCGGTTTGCTGCTGTTTATTCTCGGCGGCAAAGTTATTTGGGCGACAGGCTTTGTGATGCTGGTGGGGCAGTTCCTCGGCGCGCGCATGGGTTCAAGACTGGTGTTGAGCAAAGGACAAAAGCTGATCCGCCCGATGATCGTTATCGTCTCGGCGGTGATGAGTGCCAAATTACTTTATGATAGCCACGGACAGGAGATCCTCCACTGGTTGGGGATGAACTAATGAACAGTACACACCACTATGAGCAGTTAATTGAAATTTTTAATAGCTGCTTTGCCGATGAATTTAATACCTGTCTAATTAAAGGCGACGACGAACCGATCTATCTTCCCGCTGATGCGGAAGTACCGTATAACCGAATCGTCTTTGCCCACGGCTTTTATGCCAGCGCAATTCATGAGATTTCGCACTGGTGTATTGCCGGGAAAGCGCGCCGCGAGCAGGTTGATTTCGGCTACTGGTATTGCCCGGACGGTCGCGATGCCCAAACGCAAAGCCAGTTTGAAGATGTTGAAGTGAAGCCGCAGGCGCTTGACTGGTTGTTCTGCGTGGCGGCGGGATATCCGTTTAACGTCAGTTGCGACAATCTGGAAGGCGACTTCGAACCGGACCGCGTGGTGTTTCAACGGCGAGTACATGCGCAGGTGATGGATTATCTAACAAATGGCATTCCGGAACGCCCGGCACGTTTCATTAAAGCACTACAAAATTATTATCACACGCCGGAACTTACGGCGGAACAGTTCCCGTGGCCGGAAGCGCTCAACTGAAGCCAGCGCCACGTTTTACAATGAGGAAAGAAGATGATCGCGGAGTTTGAATCACGCATTCTGGCATTAATCGACGGTATGGTTGACCATGCCAGTGATGATGAGTTGTTTGCCAGTGGGTATTTGCGTGGCCACCTGACATTAGCCATCGCAGAACTGGAAAGTGGTGATGACCACTCCGCTCAGGCGGTGCATACGACCGTTAGCCAGAGTCTGGAAAAAGCCATTGGTGCTGGTGAATTGTCGCCGCGTGACCAGGCGCTGGTGACCGATATGTGGGAAAACCTGTTTCAGCAGGCGTCACAGCAGTAAGTTGCGGCGTCTGGAGCACCATGCCTGATGCGACGCTTATCGCGTCTTATCAGGCCTACACGTCACACGTAGGTCGGATAAGGCGTTCACGCCGCATCCGACAAACAATGCCAAAGCTGGTTACCCAGCCTTAACTGCTTTACCCTTCAACAATTTCCGCACCCATAACCGATTCGGATTTAACGCCGCCAGCGTACTGGCATCCATCGGAATCGGTTCTTCACTCATCTGTGCCGCCAGAATCTCGGAGCACAGTGGGGCAGAACACAAACCACGCGAACCTAAAGCAGCAAGCATAAAGAGATCGTCATAAACCGGCGCGCTTACCGCCTTATCTTTCTGCTCCGCCAGCGACGCATATTCCACGAGTGTTGCCTCATAATCGGGAACATTACCTACCATTGGCAGATGATCGCGGGTGGCACAACGCACACCGCAGCGCGCCTCTTTCTCACTGATATCAACCTCTTTTGCCCACTGTGCCTGCGGGAAACAATCAATCAACCGCTGGCGATTCTGCTGCTGATCGTCCTCACTGTACGCCGTATCTTCGCTGCCGCGATGATAACTGGCACCAATACAATGGTGCTGATTCGCCGGATTTTGTGGCGTGAGATAACCGTCATAGCACAGCACCTGCTTCAGTTTTGCCAGTTCCGGTGTCGTCGGAATATGGCTGACCTGACCGGCAACCGAATATACTGGCAGAGATGATGTTTGGCTGAAACGGCTGATTTGATGCCCGTTCGCCAGTACCACTACGCTGTGTGTTGCTTGCTGATCTCCTGCAAAATTCAACAACCAACAGTCATCCTTACGGGATAAATCCTGTAACTGATATTGATAATAAATCTGCAAACCCTGCTGTTGCGCCAGTTCCAGCACATTACGGGTCAGTTCTGCTGGGCACAGCCAACCACCTTGCGGATAAGTAATGCCGCTGCAATTTGTCGCAACGCCCGTAATTTGTTCAACCGCATTTGCCTCAACGGCTACAGCCAGTTCTTCGGGTAAATCCATTGACAGCATCTGTGCGATTTTATGCTGGCTTTTCTCATCCCAGCCTAACTGCGTGACGCCGCACCAGTCATGATCAAATTTAACGGGTAATTGGTCGTAAAACCGACGAGTAAAAGTAAACGCATTAGAGAAAAAGCGGTTTAGCGCCTCATCGTGTTTGCTTAATAACGGATACAACGCCCCCTGGCGATTGCCGGAAGCACCCAGCGCGGGGGCTTCATCCGCGCAATAAAGCGTTACTTGCCAGCCGCGCCGTAATAACGCCAGCGACAACAACGCGCTGGCAATACCACCGCCGATAATCGCTACTTCCCGTTTGCTGCTGCCCGTACGATTAAACCACGGCGTGGAGCAGGGGAGTGGTAATGTCTGTTCCATCACCCCACAAAGCATTTCCCGTTTGCGCCCAAAGCCCTTACGTTTTTGCATCGTGAATCCGGCGTCCTGCAAACCGCGGCGGACAAAACCGGCAGACGTAAATGTCGCCAGCGTGCCGCCTGGACGCGCCAACCTTGCCATGGCGTTAAACAGATTTTGCGTCCACATATCCGGGTTTTTCGCTGGCGCAAAGCCGTCCAGAAACCAGGCATCTACTTTTTGATTTAGCGAATCGTCCAGTTGGCTGGTCAGTTCATTAATATCGCCAAACCATAAATCCAGCGTCACGCGGCCTTCATCGAGTAATAAACGATGGCAACCGGGCAAGGGCATTGGCCACTGCGCCTGAAGTTGTTCTGCCCACGGAGCCAGTTCCGGCCAGTGTTGATGCGCTAAGGCTAAATCCGCACGGGTGAGGGGAAATTTCTCAAAACTAATGAAATGTAAGCGTTGTAATTGCGCTTGCGGATGCGCTTCGCGAAACTGATCAAATGCCTGCCATAGCGTCAGGAAGTTTAATCCGGTGCCGAAGCCGCTCTCTGCTACCACAAACAGAGGATGTGGATGTTCAGGAAAGCGTGCCTCTAATTGGTTACCTCCCAGAAAAACATAACGCGTCTCTTCCAGCCCGTTATCGTTGGAAAAATAGACATCGTCAAAATCTCGGGAAACAGGTGTACCCTCAGCATTAAATTCGAGGTTGGCAGGTTGTATGGAGTAGTGTTTCACGTAAGTTACTCGTCTTACAGGCGGTGGCTCGATCTTAGCGATGTGTGTAAGGCTGCGCAAATTTCTCTATTAATTGGCTGATCGGACTTGTTCGGCGTACAAGTGTACGCTATTGTGCATTCGAAACTTACTCTATGTGCGACTTACAGAGGTATTGAATGAAACGTGCAGTGATTACTGGCCTGGGCATTGTTTCCAGCATCGGTAATAACCAGCAGGAAGTCCTGGCATCTCTGCGTGAAGGACGTTCAGGGATCACTTTCTCTCAGGAGCTGAAGGATTCCGGCATGCGTAGCCACGTCTGGGGCAACGTAAAACTGGATACCACTGGCCTCATTGACCGCAAAGTTGTGCGCTTTATGAGCGACGCATCCATTTATGCATTCCTTTCTATGGAGCAGGCAATCGCAGATGCGGGCCTTTCTCCGGAAGCTTACCAGAATAACCCGCGCGTTGGCCTGATTGCAGGTTCCGGCGGCGGCTCCCCGCGTTTCCAGGTGTTCGGCGCTGACGCAATGCGCGGTCCGCGCGGCCTGAAAGCGGTTGGCCCATATGTGGTCACCAAAGCGATGGCATCCGGCGTTTCTGCCTGTCTCGCCACGCCGTTTAAAATTCATGGCGTTAACTACTCCATCAGCTCCGCGTGTGCGACTTCCGCACACTGTATCGGTAACGCAGTAGAGCAGATCCAACTGGGCAAACAGGACATCGTGTTTGCTGGCGGCGGCGAAGAGCTGTGCTGGGAAATGGCTTGCGAATTCGACGCAATGGGTGCGCTGTCTACTAAATACAACGACACCCCGGAAAAAGCCTCCCGTACTTACGATGCTCACCGTGACGGTTTCGTTATCGCTGGCGGCGGCGGTATGGTGGTGGTTGAAGAGCTGGAACACGCGCTGGCGCGTGGTGCTCATATCTATGCTGAAATCGTTGGCTACGGCGCAACGTCTGATGGCGCAGACATGGTTGCTCCGTCTGGCGAAGGCGCAGTACGCTGCATGAAGATGGCGATGCATGGCGTTGATACCCCAATCGATTACCTGAACTCCCACGGTACTTCGACTCCGGTTGGCGACGTGAAAGAGCTGGCAGCTATCCGTGAAGTGTTCGGCGATAAGAGCCCGGCGATTTCTGCAACCAAAGCCATGACCGGTCACTCTCTGGGCGCTGCTGGCGTACAGGAAGCTATCTACTCTCTGCTGATGCTGGAACACGGCTTTATCGCCCCGAGCATCAACATTGAAGAGCTGGACGAGCAGGCTGCGGGTCTGAACATCGTGACCGAAACGACCGATCGCGAACTGACCACTGTTATGTCTAACAGTTTCGGCTTCGGCGGCACCAACGCCACGCTGGTAATGCGCAAGCTGAAAGATTAATTCGCAGTAGGTCGGAGTAGTCGGAGTAGGTCGGATAAGACGCGCCAGCGTCGCATCCGACATTACGCGCCAGCGTCGCATCCGACGTTACGCGCCAATGCGGCCTCCGGCACTAACGCCAAAGGGAACCTGATGGTTCCCTTTTTCACATCATTGACAATCGCCGCCTGTACCAGGCAAACTTCCCGCTTTGTCGATTTCCTTCTGAAAAGACGTACGCGTTAATTCCTGCCAACGCACCGTAACCCTGAAACCAGAGAGATGAGACGGGGATACTCCTCGCCTTGCGCTGCATTCTGGAGTAATGCATGACTGCTGTAAGCCAAACCGAAACACGATCTTCTGCCAATTTTTCGCTCTTCCGCATCGCTTTTGCGGTTTTTCTCACCTACATGACCGTAGGGTTGCCGTTGCCGGTTATCCCGCTGTTTGTTCATCATGAACTGGGCTATGGCAATACCATGGTCGGCATTGCCGTCGGGATTCAGTTTCTGGCTACGGTGCTGACGCGTGGCTATGCCGGGCGACTGGCCGATCAATATGGCGCAAAACGTTCGGCGCTTCAGGGGATGTTAGCTTGTGGTCTGGCGGGCGGCGCGTTGCTGCTGGCGGCGATTTTGCCTGTCTCCGCACCGTTCAAATTTGCCCTGTTGGTCATCGGGCGTTTGATTCTTGGCTTTGGTGAAAGCCAGTTACTGACAGGCGCTCTGACCTGGGGGTTAGGCATCGTAGGGCCAAAACACTCTGGCAAAGTGATGTCATGGAATGGAATGGCGATTTACGGTGCCCTCGCTGTTGGTGCTCCGCTTGGCCTGTTGATTCATAGCCATTACGGTTTTGCCGCACTGGCGATCACCACAATGGTATTACCCTTACTGGCGTGGGCCTGTAACGGCACAGTGCGCAAAGTACCGGCCCTGGCGGGAGAACGTCCATCGCTGTGGAGCGTTGTTGGGCTTATCTGGAAACCAGGGTTAGGTCTGGCACTACAAGGCGTTGGTTTTGCGGTTATCGGGACTTTCGTTTCGCTCTACTTTGCCAGCAAAGGATGGGCGATGGCGGGCTTTACTCTTACCGCGTTTGGCGGCGCATTTGTCGTGATGCGCGTCATGTTTGGCTGGATGCCGGACCGTTTTGGCGGCGTGAAAGTGGCGATCGTCTCTCTGCTTGTAGAAACGGTGGGCTTGTTGCTGCTCTGGCAAGCCCCTGGTGCATGGGTCGCATTAGCGGGCGCGGCGTTAACCGGAGCCGGATGTTCGCTTATCTTTCCTGCGCTGGGCGTGGAGGTGGTTAAACGTGTCCCCTCACAAGTTCGCGGCACCGCACTGGGCGGTTACGCCGCGTTTCAGGATATCGCCCTCGGCGTCTCCGGGCCGCTGGCGGGAATGCTGGCGACCACGTTTGGTTACTCTTCGGTATTTCTTGCCGGGGCGATCTCTGCGGTGCTGGGAATTATTGTCACGATACTGTCATTTCGTCGGGGTTAACGAACCAGCCAGACCAGCATCAGGATAATCGCGATTAACAGTATCCACAGCGCGGGACGCGTTGCCATATTTTGCAACGTGTCCATCATCGGTGGAAAAGGATTAAGCAGCGGTTGCATATCACGCGGATCAATCCCTTTAACCCGCCGTTGATAAAGCTGATTAAGAATATCCTCGGCCTGGGCAGAAGAAAGCGATGATTGCGCAGAAAGGCCATATTTTTGCTGGATATATGCCGATAACGCCGCCAGTTCACTGGCATCTAAAGGTTGTTTTAGCGTCATCTGTAGTGATTCCAGCGTCGGCGTATTTTGCTGGCTTAGCGTCTGACGCGCCTGCAGCCAGGTCACCAGATGGTTAAACAGTTTCGCTGGAATTAACTCACCATCTTTCACCCCGGAAAGTTCCAGCATCGATTGCCAGATCTGTTTGCTGGGTTCCCCCGTTGCCGCCGCAAGTTTGGTCACCAGCTGTTTGAGCGCATTGTGCTCCGCCGGTAATAGAGGACGATCGGTCGCCTCGCGCTGCTGCGGTTGCGGAATAACCATCTTCCCTTCCTGCAACAGGGTGAGAATGGTTTTTAATTGCTCCGGTGAGAGCTGATTCAGCGGCGTCTGACCAAAGTTATGACGGATATAATCCGTGACCGCCTGACGATTATTCCCCAGACGTAAATACTCCCCTAATTGAGCTAAAAGCTGGCGGGCAGAATGGCTTTTTTGCGCGGCCAGCAGACGTTGCGCCAGATTATGCTCAGCGGCAGGGAAGTGACGCGAAAGCAGCGGTGAATCTCCCGACAGACCAATATCGTGCCTGATACCCGCCCACAGTTCTGCTCTTTGCTGTTGCGTCAGTGAGGTCACTTTCGTCATTAAGCTTTCCAGCGAAGTACGTTGCTGACTGGATAAAGGCTGATTGCCCGCGCCAGACGGCAGGTTATCTCCCTGACCTGGTGGTTGCCCAGGAGGAGGGCCGGAAATAGGTTGTATCATTACGTATCCTTATACCTGAAATCTTCGCAAGTATGCCTGGCCGCGAGATTATGGCACACTTGTCCGGTTAACTCTCGTCTCATACAGGTAACACAAACGTGAAAATCCTTGTTGATGAAAATATGCCTTATGCCCGCGACTTATTTAGCCGTTTGGGTGAGGTGACCGCGGTTCCCGGGCGTCCAATCCCCGTCGCTCAACTGGCAGACGCGGATGCGCTGATGGTGCGTTCGGTCACGAAAGTGAATGAATCTTTGCTGGCAGGAAAACCCATTAAATTTGTTGGCACTGCCACTGCGGGGACCGACCATGTCGATGAAGCATGGTTGAAGCAGGCGGGAATTGGTTTTTCCGCTGCACCTGGCTGTAATGCGATTGCGGTGGTGGAATATGTTTTCTCCTCCCTGCTGATGCTTGCCGAACGCGATGGATTTTCACTGCACGAGCGTACCGTGGGGATCGTAGGCGTTGGTAACGTTGGTCGACGTTTACAGGCACGACTGGAAGCGTTAGGGATTAAAACCTTACTTTGCGATCCGCCTCGCGCCGACCGTGGGGATGAGGGTGATTTCCGCTCGCTGGATGAATTAGTTCAGCATGCGGATATTCTGACTTTCCATACGCCACTCTTCAAAGACGGGCCGTACAAAACGCTGCATCTGGCGGATGAAAAACTGATCCGTAACCTGAAGCCCGGAGCGATTCTGATTAACGCCTGCCGTGGCGCAGTCGTCGATAATACCGCGCTGCTGACCTGCCTGAATGAAGGCCAGAAGTTAAGCGTGGTGCTGGATGTCTGGGAAGGCGAGCCGGAACTAAATGTGGAATTGCTGACAAAAGTGGATATCGGCACGCCGCATATTGCAGGCTATACCCTGGAAGGTAAAGCACGCGGTACTACGCAAGTGTTTGAAGCCTATAGCAAGTTTATTGGGCATGAACAGCACGTTGCGCTGGATACATTACTGCCCGCGCCAGAGTTTGGTCGCATTACGCTGCATGGCCCGCTCGATCAACCGACGCTGAAAAGGCTGGTGCATTTGGTGTATGATGTGCGCCGCGATGACGCACCGCTGCGTAAAGTCGCCGGGATACCGGGTGAGTTCGATAAACTGCGCAAAAACTATCTTGAGCGCCGTGAATGGTCATCTCTGTATGTAATTTGTGATGACGCCAGTGCGGCATCATTGCTGTGTAAACTGGGTTTTAACGCCGTTCATCATCCGGCACGTTAATCTCTTCTTCATGCTCTCTGCTGTAACATTGGCAGGGAGCTTTGCTATTTCTGGAGTAAACCACCATGTCTGAAGGCTGGAACATTGCCGTCCTGGGCGCAACTGGCGCTGTGGGCGAAGCCCTGCTTGAAACGCTGGCTGAACGTCAGTTCCCGGTTGGGGAAATTTATGCACTGGCACGTAACGAAAGCGCAGGCGAACAACTGCGCTTTGGTGGTAAGACAATCACCGTGCAGGATGCTGCTGAATTCGACTGGACGCAGGCGCAGCTGGCATTTTTTGTCGCAGGCAAAGAAGCTACCGCAGCCTGGGTTGAAGAAGCGACCAACTCAGGTTGCCTGGTGATCGACAGCAGCGGATTGTTTGCTCTCGAACCCGACGTACCGCTGGTGGTGCCGGAAGTAAACCCGTTTGTACTGACCGATTACCGCAACCGGAATGTCATCGCCGTACCGGACAGTCTGACCAGCCAGCTGCTGGCGGCACTGAAACCGTTAATCGATCAGGGCGGTTTATCACGTATCAGCGTTACCAGCCTGATTTCAGCCTCCGCCCAGGGCAAAAAAGCGGTCGATGCGTTAGCGGGGCAGAGTGCTAAATTGCTCAACGGCATTCCGATTGACGAAGAAGATTTCTTCGGGCGTCAGCTGGCGTTCAACATGCTGCCGTTACTGCCGGATAGCGAAGGTAGCGTGCGTGAAGAACGTCGTATCGTTGACGAAGTACGCAAAATCCTGCAGGACGAAGGACTGATGATTTCGGCAAGCGTCGTCCAGGCACCGGTATTCTACGGTCATGCCCAGATGGTCAACTTTGAAGCACTGCGTCCGCTGGCGGCAGAAGAAGCGCGTGATGCGTTTGCTCAAGGCGAAGATATTGTGCTCTCTGAAGAGAACGAATTCCCAACTCAGGTAGGTGATGCTTCTGGTACGCCGCATCTTTCTGTTGGCTGCGTGCGTAATGACTACGGTATGCCGGAGCAAGTCCAGTTCTGGTCGGTGGCCGATAACGTTCGCTTTGGCGGCGCGCTGATGGCAGTAAAAATCGCCGAGAAACTGGTGCAGGAGTATCTGTACTAATGTCCGACCAGCAACAACCGCCAGTTTATAAAATTGCGCTGGGCATTGAGTACGACGGCAGTAGGTATTACGGCTGGCAACGGCAGAATGAAGTCCGCAGTGTGCAGGAGAAGCTGGAAAAGGCGCTCTCTCAGGTGGCGAACGAACCCATCACCGTCTTCTGCGCCGGGCGTACTGACGCCGGTGTACACGGTACCGGGCAGGTGGTGCATTTCGAAACTACCGCGCAGCGCAAAGACGCTGCGTGGACGTTGGGCGTAAATGCGAATTTACCTGGTGACATCGCCGTGCGTTGGGTTAAAGCTGTACCTGATGATTTTCATGCCCGATTTAGCGCCACGGCTCGCCGTTATCGCTACATCATCTACAATCATCGGCTGCGCCCGGCGGTACTGAGTAAAGGGGTAACCCATTTTTACGAACCGCTGGACGCTGAACGGATGCATCGGGCTGCGCAATGCTTGCTGGGCGAGAATGATTTCACCTCGTTCCGTGCGGTGCAGTGCCAGTCCCGAACCCCGTGGCGCAACGTTATGCATATTAATGTCACGCGTCACGGTCCTTATGTGGTGGTAGATATCAAAGCGAATGCCTTTGTACATCATATGGTCAGGAATATTGTCGGCAGCCTGATGGAAGTCGGTGCCCACAACCAGCCGGAGAGCTGGATAGCAGAGTTGCTGGCGGCAAAGGACAGAACGCTGGCGGCAGCAACGGCAAAAGCGGAAGGGCTGTATCTGGTCGCGGTGGATTACCCTGACCGGTATGATCTTCCAAAACCGCCAATGGGCCCGCTATTTCTGGCGGACTAACGAGAATAACGCTCGTAACATTTCAGGCTGTAGCCAACGTAGTTACAGCCTGAAAGATGACGAGTACAAGGCATAGGCAAATATGGACCTGATTTATTTCCTCATCGATTTTATCCTGCACATTGACGTGCATCTGGCAGAGCTGGTCGCGGAGTACGGCGTCTGGGTTTATGCCATTCTGTTTTTGATTCTGTTCTGCGAAACGGGGCTGGTGGTAACGCCATTCCTGCCTGGTGATTCGCTGCTGTTTGTTGCTGGTGCATTGGCGTCGCTGGAAACTAACGATCTCAATGTCCATATGATGGTGGTGCTTATGTTGATTGCCGCTATTGTCGGTGATGCAGTGAACTATACCATTGGACGGTTATTTGGTGACAAACTGTTCAGTAACCCGGATTCGAAAATCTTTCGTCGCAGTTATCTTGATAAGACTCATCAGTTTTACGAGAGACATGGCGGCAAAACGATTATTCTCGCCCGTTTTGTACCGATCGTCAGAACGTTCGCGCCGTTTGTTGCGGGAATGGGCCACATGTCGTACCGTCATTTCGCCGCTTATAACGTGATCGGCGCACTGTTGTGGGTACTGATTTTTACCTACGCGGGTTATTTCTTCGGCACGCTCCCCTTCATTCAGAGCAACCTTAAGCTGATGATTGTTGGCATTATTTTTGTTTCAATATTGCCTGGGGTTTTCGAATTTATTCGTCACAAACGCGCTGCGGCACGCGCCGCAAAATAAAAAGTAACTCCGCGGTTCGACCACTTTTTTATCCAAAGTTTCGGGCTGTTATGTTTTAATGTGCAACATTCATGGTCTGTTGGGGGCAAAAATGGCATTATGCGTCCCCAAAGATAAAACTGGCATCGAACCAGGTTCAGACAGAAAGGTCCCTAATGAGCTGGATTGAACGAATTAAAAGCAACATTACTCCCACCCGCAAGGCGAGCATTCCTGAAGGGGTGTGGACTAAGTGTGATAGCTGCGGTCAGGTTTTATACCGCGCTGAGCTGGAACGTAATCTTGAGGTCTGTCCGAAGTGTGACCATCACATGCGTATGACAGCGCGTAATCGCCTGCATAGCCTGTTAGATGAAGGAAGCCTTGTGGAGCTGGGTAGCGAGCTTGAGCCGAAAGATGTGCTGAAGTTTCGTGACTCCAAGAAGTATAAAGACCGTCTGGCTTCTGCGCAGAAAGAAACCGGCGAAAAAGATGCGCTGGTGGTGATGAAAGGCACTCTGTATGGAATGCCGGTTGTCGCTGCGGCATTCGAGTTCGCCTTTATGGGCGGTTCAATGGGGTCTGTTGTGGGTGCACGTTTCGTGCGTGCCGTTGAGCAGGCGCTGGAAGATAACTGCCCGCTGATCTGCTTCTCCGCCTCTGGTGGCGCACGTATGCAGGAAGCACTGATGTCGCTGATGCAGATGGCGAAAACCTCTGCGGCACTGGCAAAAATGCAGGAGCGCGGCTTGCCGTACATCTCCGTGCTGACCGACCCGACGATGGGCGGTGTTTCTGCAAGTTTCGCCATGCTGGGCGATCTCAACATCGCTGAACCGAAAGCGTTAATTGGCTTTGCCGGTCCGCGTGTTATCGAACAGACCGTTCGCGAAAAACTGCCGCCAGGATTCCAGCGCAGTGAATTCCTGATCGAGAAAGGCGCCATCGACATGATCGTCCGTCGTCCGGAAATGCGCCTGAAACTGGCGAGCATTCTGGCGAAGTTGATGAATCTGCCAGCGCCGAATCCTGAAGCGCCGCGTGAAGGCGTAGTGGTACCCCCGGTACCGGATCAGGAACCTGAGGCCTGATAACTGATAAGGGCAGGGCCACTGGCTCTGCCCTTTTGCTATTCTCACCGTAACGAATCAGCGGATACCATGATTATCAAACGCACTCCTCAAGCCGCGTCGCCTCTGGCTTCGTGGCTTTCTTATCTGGAAAACCTGCACAGTAAAACTATCGATCTCGGCCTTGAGCGCGTGAGCCAGGTCGCGGCGCGTCTTGACGTTCTGAAACCAGCGCCATTTGTGTTTACCGTTGCGGGTACGAATGGCAAAGGCACCACCTGCCGTACGCTGGAGTCGATTCTGATGGCGGCAGGGTACAAAGTGGGCGTCTACAGTTCGCCTCATCTGGTGCGTTATACCGAGCGCGTACGTGTGCAGGGCCAGGAATTGCCGGAATCGGCCCACACCGCCTCTTTTGCGGAGATTGAATCGGCACGCGGTGATATTTCCCTGACCTATTTCGAGTACGGTACGCTGTCGGCGTTGTGGCTGTTCAAGCAGGCACAACTTGACGTGGTGATTCTGGAAGTAGGGCTGGGCGGTCGTCTGGACGCAACCAATATTGTCGATGCCGATGTCGCGGTAGTAACCAGTATTGCGCTGGATCATACCGACTGGCTGGGTCCAGATCGCGAAAGTATTGGTCGCGAGAAAGCAGGCATCTTCCGCAGCGAAAAACCGGCAATTGTCGGTGAGCCTGAAATGCCTTCTACCATTGCTGATGTGGCGCAGGAAAAAGGTGCACTGTTACAACGTCGGGGCGTTGAGTGGAACTATTCCGTCACCGATCATGACTGGGCGTTTAGCGATGCTCACGGCACGCTGGAAAACCTGCCGTTGCCGCTTGTCCCGCAACCGAATGCCGCAACGGCGCTGGCGGCACTGCGTGCCAGCGGGCTGGAGGTCAGTGAAAATGCCATTCGCGACGGGATTGCCAGCGCAATTTTGCCGGGACGTTTCCAGATTGTGAGCGAGTCGCCACGCGTTATTTTTGATGTCGCGCATAATCCACATGCGGCGGAATATCTCACCGGGCGTATGAAAGCGCTACCGAAAAACGGGCGCGTGCTGGCGGTTATCGGTATGCTACATGATAAAGATATTGCCGGAACTCTGGCCTGGTTGAAAAGCGTGGTTGATGACTGGTATTGTGCGCCACTGGAAGGGCCGCGCGGTGCCACGGCAGAACAACTGCTTGAGCATTTGGGTAACGGCAAATCATTTGATAGCGTTGCGCAGGCATGGGATGCCGCAATGGCGGACGCTAAAGCGGAAGACACCGTGCTGGTGTGTGGTTCTTTCCACACGGTCGCACATGTCATGGAAGTGATTGACGCGAGGAGAAGCGGTGGCAAGTAAGTTTCAGAATCGGTTAGTGGGCACGATCGTGCTGGTGGCGCTGGGGGTGATTGTACTTCCAGGGCTGCTGGACGGGCAGAAAAAACATTATCAGGATGAGTTCGCGGCTATCCCGCTGGTGCCGAAAGCGGGCGATCGTGATGAGCCTGATATGATGCCAGCCGCCACCCAGGCGTTGCCGACGCAGCCGCCGGAAGGCGCAGCGGAAGAGGTGCGGGCAGGTGATGCCGCAGCACCGTCGCTCGATCCGGCCACTATTGCAGCCAATAACACCGAGTTTGAACCGGAACCTGCACCGGTCGCCCCACCGAAGCCGAAACCGGTGGAGCCGCCTAAACCAAAGGTTGAAGCACCACCTGCGCCGAAGCCAGAACCGAAGCCGGTCGTGGAAGAAAAAGCTGCACCGACGGGTAAAGCCTATGTTGTGCAACTGGGTGCGCTGAAAAATGCCGATAAAGTGAATGAAATTGTCGGTAAGCTGCGCGGTGCCGGTTATCGGGTTTATACGTCGCCATCCACGCCAGTGCAGGGTAAAATTACCCGTATTCTGGTTGGGCCGGATGCCTCGAAAGATAAGCTGAAAGGTTCGCTGGGTGAGTTGAAGCAACTTTCTGGCTTAAGTGGCGTGGTAATGGGCTATACGCCGAATTAATACGGTCTTGCCTGATGCGACGCTGGCGCGTCTTATCAGGCCTACGCAGGGGTAGAACCGTAGGTCGGATAAGGCGTTCACGCCGCATTCGACAGCCGTTGCCTGATGCGACGCTGGTGCGTCTTATCAGGCCTACGCAGGGGTAGAACCGTAGGTCGGATAAGGCATTCACGCCGCATCCGACAGCCGTTGCCTGATGCGACGCTGGTGCGTCTTATCAGGCCTACGCAGGGGTAGAACCGTAGGTCGGATAAGGCGTTCACGCCGCATCCGACAGCCGTTGCCTGATGCGACGCTGGTGCGTCTTATCAGGCCTACGCAGGGGTAGAACCGTAGGTCGGATAAGGCGTTTACGCCGCATCCGACACGCATTGCACGATGCCGCAAAGGCATAAAAAGTCGATGGCGTTGAATATTTTTTCAGCGCCATTTTTATTGATGCGCGGGAAGGAAATCCCTACGCAAACGTTTTCTTTTTCTGTTAGAATGCGCCCCGAACAGGATGACAGGGCGTAAAATCGTGGGACACATATGGTCTGGATTGATTACGCCATAATCGCGGTGATTGCTTTTTCCTCTCTGGTTAGCCTGATCCGCGGCTTTGTTCGTGAAGCGTTATCGCTGGTGACATGGGGTTGTGCTTTCTTTGTTGCCAGTCATTACTACACTTACCTGTCAGTCTGGTTTACGGGCTTTGAAGACGAACTGGTTCGAAATGGGATTGCCATCGCGGTACTGTTTATCGCTACCCTGATCGTTGGTGCTATCGTGAACTTCGTGATAGGCCAGCTGGTGGAGAAAACGGGGTTGTCAGGCACCGATCGGGTGCTGGGCGTCTGTTTCGGTGCGTTGCGCGGTGTGTTGATTGTTGCTGCCATTCTCTTCTTTCTCGACTCCTTTACCGGGGTGTCGAAAAGCGAAGACTGGAGCAAATCACAGCTGATCCCGCAGTTCAGTTTTATCATCAGATGGTTTTTTGATTATCTGCAAAGCTCGTCAAGTTTCTTGCCCAGAGCGTAAGTGCTCTGAGATGTGGCTTAACGAGGAAAAAGACGTATGTGCGGTATTGTCGGTATCGCCGGTGTTATGCCGGTTAACCAGTCGATTTATGATGCCTTAACGGTGCTTCAGCATCGCGGTCAGGATGCCGCCGGCATCATCACCATAGATGCCAATAACTGCTTCCGTTTGCGTAAAGCGAACGGGCTGGTGAGCGATGTATTTGAAGCTCGCCATATGCAGCGTTTGCAGGGCAATATGGGCATTGGTCATGTGCGTTACCCTACGGCTGGCAGCTCCAGCGCCTCTGAAGCGCAGCCGTTTTACGTTAACTCCCCGTATGGCATTACGCTTGCCCACAACGGCAATCTGACCAACGCTCACGAGTTGCGTAAAAAACTGTTTGAAGAAAAACGCCGCCACATCAACACCACTTCCGACTCGGAAATTCTGCTTAATATCTTCGCCAGCGAGCTGGACAACTTCCGCCACTACCCGCTGGAAGCCGACAATATTTTCGCTGCCATTGCTGCCACAAACCGCTTAATCCGCGGCGCATATGCCTGTGTGGCGATGATTATCGGCCACGGTATGGTTGCTTTCCGCGATCCAAACGGGATTCGTCCGCTGGTACTGGGAAAACGTGATATTGACGAGAACCGTACAGAATATATGGTCGCTTCCGAAAGCGTAGCGCTCGATACGCTGGGCTTTGATTTCCTGCGTGACGTCGCGCCGGGCGAAGCGATTTACATCACTGAAGAAGGGCAGTTGTTTACCCGTCAGTGTGCTGACAATCCGGTCAGCAATCCGTGCCTGTTTGAGTATGTATACTTTGCCCGTCCGGACTCGTTCATCGACAAAATTTCCGTTTACAGCGCGCGTGTGAATATGGGCACGAAACTGGGCGAGAAAATTGCCCGCGAGTGGGAAGATCTGGATATCGACGTGGTGATCCCGATCCCGGAAACCTCGTGTGATATCGCGCTGGAAATTGCGCGTATTCTGGGCAAACCGTACCGCCAGGGCTTCGTTAAAAACCGCTATGTTGGCCGCACCTTCATCATGCCGGGCCAGCAGCTGCGTCGTAAGTCCGTGCGCCGTAAACTGAATGCCAACCGCGCCGAGTTCCGCGATAAAAACGTCCTGCTGGTCGACGACTCCATCGTCCGTGGCACCACTTCTGAGCAGATTATCGAGATGGCACGCGAAGCTGGCGCGAAGAAAGTGTACCTCGCCTCGGCGGCACCGGAAATTCGCTTCCCGAACGTTTACGGGATTGATATGCCAAGCGCCACGGAGCTGATCGCTCACGGTCGTGAAGTGGATGAAATTCGCCAGATCATTGGTGCTGACGGTTTGATTTTCCAGGATCTGAACGATCTAATCGAAGCCGTTCGCGCTGAGAACCCGGACATTCAGCAGTTTGAATGCTCGGTGTTCAACGGCGTATACGTCACCAAAGACGTTGATCAGGGCTACCTCGATTTCCTCGATACTTTACGTAATGACGACGCCAAAGCGGTGCAGCGCCAGAACGAAGTGGAAAATCTCGAAATGCATAACGAAGGATGATGCCTTCGCTCAGGGTGCCGGTCTGGCACCCTGACTTGCAACTCCCGCCGAAATCCTGCAAAGTCTGCCTGCAAGTCTGACAGGGCAACTATTTATGAAACGACTTATTGTGGGCATCAGCGGTGCCAGCGGTGCGATTTATGGCGTGCGCTTATTACAGGTTCTGCGCGATGTCACAGATATCGAAACGCATCTGGTGATGAGCCAGGCGGCGCGCCAGACCTTATCCCTCGAAACGGATTTTTCCCTGCGCGAAGTGCAGGCGTTAGCCGATGTCACGCACGATGCGCGCGATATTGCCGCCAGCATCTCTTCCGGTTCTTTCCAGACGCTGGGGATGGTGATTTTACCCTGTTCAATCAAAACCCTTTCCGGCATTGTCCATAGCTATACTGATGGCTTACTGACCCGTGCGGCAGATGTGGTGCTGAAAGAGCGTCGCCCGTTGGTGCTCTGCGTGCGTGAAACACCATTGCACTTAGGTCATCTGCGTTTAATGACTCAGGCAGCAGAAATCGGTGCGGTGATTATGCCTCCCGTTCCGGCGTTTTATCATCGCCCGCAATCCCTTGATGATGTGATAAATCAGACGGTTAATCGTGTTCTTGACCAGTTTGCGATAACCCTTCCTGAAGATCTCTTTGCCCGCTGGCAGGGCGCATAACTCCGCTGTTGCCCTGTTTCAGGGCAATTTTGCAACCGCGATCAAATCCTCGACATTTTGTTTCTGCCATTCAATCGAAACGCTGCGATTCAACCGCTATACCTGCTATCTTCAACTTTAGGACAATAATGCAACGTCTTATTAACATATTTAACGTTGAATGTTACTGTTGTCGTCAAGATGGCATAAGACCTGCATGAAAGAGCCTGCAAACACACAACACAATACACAACATAAAAAGCCATTTTCACTTGAGGGTTATGTATGAAGAAGTCGATTCTCGCTCTGTCTTTGTTAGTCGGTCTCTCCGCAGCGGCTTCCAGCTATGCGGCGCTACCGGAGACGGTACGTATCGGAACTGATACCACCTATGCGCCGTTCTCGTCGAAAGATGCTAAAGGTGATTTTGTTGGCTTTGATATCGATCTCGGTAACGAGATGTGCAAACGGATGCAGGTGAAATGTACCTGGGTTGCCAGTGACTTTGACGCGCTGATCCCCTCACTGAAAGCGAAAAAAATCGACGCCATTATTTCGTCGCTCTCCATTACCGATAAACGTCAGCAGGAGATTGCTTTCTCCGACAAGTTGTACGCCGCAGATTCTCGTTTGATTGCCGCCAAAGGTTCGCCGATTCAGCCAACGCTGGATTCACTGAAAGGTAAACATGTTGGTGTGCTGCAGGGATCAACCCAGGAAGCTTACGCTAACGAGACCTGGCGTAGCAAAGGTGTGGATGTGGTGGCCTATGCCAACCAGGATTTGGTCTATTCCGATCTGGCTGCAGGACGTCTGGATGCTGCACTGCAGGATGAAGTTGCTGCCAGCGAAGGATTCCTCAAGCAACCTGCTGGTAAAGACTTCGCCTTTGCTGGCTCATCAGTAAAAGACAAAAAATACTTCGGTGATGGCACCGGTGTAGGGCTACGTAAAGATGATGCTGAACTGACGGCTGCTTTCAATAAGGCGCTTGGCGAGCTGCGTCAGGACGGCACCTACGACAAGATGGCGAAAAAGTATTTCGACTTTAATGTCTACGGTGACTGATACGTCGCTGGGAAGCTGTACCTGATGGAATGATCATCATGGTGCACGCCAGGTTTGTTGCACTATCGTGGTGCATTGAAATGCATACTTAAGCATTTTTAATGAAAAATAATACGTCTAACGGGGCGGGATATTTTGCCTTGATGGTCAATTTTATGGCACGATAAGTGTAACAAACCTGTAAATATTCCCTATAAAAAGACTGTCAGTTGAGGACATTATGAAAAAACTGGTGCTATCGCTCTCTCTGGTTCTGGCCTTCTCCAGCGCAACTGCGGCATTTGCTGCGATTCCGCAAAACATCCGCATCGGTACCGACCCGACCTATGCGCCATTTGAATCAAAAAATTCACAAGGCGAACTGGTTGGCTTCGATATCGATCTGGCAAAGGAATTATGCAAACGCATCAATACGCAATGTACGTTTGTCGAAAATCCGCTGGATGCGTTAATCCCGTCCTTAAAAGCGAAGAAGATTGACGCCATCATGTCATCGCTTTCCATTACGGAAAAACGTCAGCAAGAAATAGCCTTCACCGACAAACTGTACGCTGCCGATTCTCGTTTGGTGGTGGCGAAAAATTCTGACATTCAGCCGACAGTCGAGTCGCTGAAAGGCAAACGGGTAGGCGTATTGCAGGGCACCACTCAGGAGACGTTCGGTAACGAACACTGGGCACCAAAAGGCATTGAAATCGTCTCGTATCAGGGGCAGGACAACATTTATTCTGACCTGACTGCCGGACGTATTGATGCCGCGTTCCAGGATGAGGTCGCTGCCAGTGAAGGTTTCCTCAAACAACCCGTCGGTAAAGATTACAAATTCGGTGGCCCGTCTGTTAAAGATGAAAAACTGTTTGGCGTAGGGACCGGCATGGGCCTGCGTAAAGAAGATAACGAACTGCGCGAGGCACTGAACAAAGCCTTTGCCGAAATGCGCGCTGACGGTACTTACGAGAAATTAGCGAAAAAGTACTTCGATTTTGATGTTTATGGCGGTTAATCGCCATCGGTGAAAGAAAGCCCGCTCCCTTCGGGTAACCGGAGGGAGACAAGAGGCGGTAATTCACCACACACGACAGGACAGGCAGCATGTTGTATGGGTTTTCAGGTGTTATTTTACAGGGTGCGCTCGTCACGCTGGAGCTGGCTATCAGCTCTGTAGTGCTCGCTGTAATCATCGGTTTAATTGGCGCTGGCGGTAAGCTCTCGCAAAATCGGCTTTCGGGGCTGATTTTCGAAGGGTACACCACGCTGATTCGTGGCGTGCCGGACTTAGTGTTGATGCTGCTGATTTTCTACGGTTTGCAGATTGCGCTAAACACGGTGACGGAGGCGATGGGCGTCGGGCAGATTGATATCGATCCGATGGTCGCTGGTATTATCACTCTCGGTTTTATCTACGGTGCTTATTTTACCGAAACGTTCCGTGGTGCTTTTATGGCAGTGCCGAAAGGACATATAGAGGCGGCGACGGCGTTCGGTTTTACTCGTGGGCAAGTGTTTCGGCGGATCATGTTTCCGGCGATGATGCGTTACGCCCTGCCAGGCATTGGCAACAACTGGCAGGTGATCCTCAAATCTACCGCACTGGTTTCGTTACTCGGCCTGGAAGATGTGGTCAAAGCCACCCAACTGGCAGGCAAAAGTACCTGGGAACCGTTCTATTTCGCCATCGTCTGTGGCGTGATTTACCTGGTTTTCACCACTGTTTCCAATGGTGTGCTGCTGTTCCTTGAGCGCCGCTACTCCGTGGGTGTGAAGAGGGCTGACCTGTGATCGAAATCTTACATGAATACTGGAAACCGCTGCTGTGGACCGACGGTTATCGCTTTACTGGTGTGGCGATCACTCTGTGGCTGCTTATTTTGTCGGTAGTGATAGGCGGAGTCCTGGCGCTGTTTCTGGCGATTGGTCGTGTCTCCAGTAATAAATACATCCAGTTTCCAATCTGGTTATTTACCTATATTTTTCGCGGTACGCCGCTGTATGTTCAGTTGCTGGTGTTCTATTCCGGCATGTACACGCTTGAGATTGTTAAGGGAACCGAATTCCTTAACGCTTTCTTCCGCAGTGGCCTGAACTGTACCGTGCTGGCGCTGACGCTTAACACCTGCGCTTACACTACCGAGATTTTTGCTGGGGCAATCCGTTCAGTGCCGCATGGGGAAATTGAAGCCGCCAGAGCCTATGGCTTCTCGACCTTTAAAATGTATCGCTGCATTATTTTGCCTTCTGCCCTGCGTATTGCTCTACCGGCATACAGCAACGAAGTGATCCTGATGCTGCACTCTACTGCGTTGGCGTTTACTGCCACGGTGCCGGATCTGTTGAAAATAGCCCGCGATATTAACGCCGCCACGTATCAACCTTTTACCGCCTTCGGCATTGCCGCGGTGCTCTATTTAATCATCTCTTATGTCCTGATCAGCCTCTTTCGCAGAGCGGAAAAACGCTGGTTGCAGCATGTGAAACCTTCTTCAACGCACTGAGAATACGATGTCCGAAAATAAATTAAACGTTATCGATTTGCACAAACGCTACGGCGAACACGAAGTGCTGAAAGGGGTCTCACTACAAGCGAATGCCGGAGATGTAATAAGCATCATCGGATCGTCGGGATCGGGGAAAAGTACCTTTCTGCGCTGCATTAACTTCCTCGAAAAACCGAGTGAAGGATCGATCGTGGTCAATGGCCAGACGATCAATCTGGTGCGCGACAAAGACGGTCAACTCAAAGTCGCCGATAAAAATCAGCTGCGCTTACTGCGCACACGCCTGACGATGGTATTCCAGCACTTCAATCTCTGGAGCCATATGACGGTGCTGGAAAACGTCATGGAAGCGCCGATTCAGGTGTTGGGCCTGAGCAAGCAGGAAGCGCGCGAGCGGGCGGTGAAGTATCTGGCAAAAGTCGGGATAGACGAACGTGCACAGGGGAAATATCCGGTGCATCTTTCCGGCGGTCAGCAACAGCGTGTTTCTATCGCGCGGGCGCTGGCGATGGAACCGGAAGTTTTACTGTTTGATGAACCTACCTCGGCGCTCGATCCTGAACTGGTAGGCGAAGTGTTGCGTATTATGCAGCAACTGGCAGAAGAGGGGAAAACCATGGTGGTAGTGACTCACGAAATGGGCTTTGCTCGCCATGTTTCTACTCACGTCATTTTCCTCCATCAGGGGAAAATAGAAGAAGAAGGCGCGCCGGAGCAGTTATTTGGCAACCCGCAAAGCCCTCGTCTGCAACAGTTCCTTAAGGGATCGCTGAAATAATTTCCTCTCCGGTGGCTAACGCTGCCGGAGTATTTTCATGGGGAATTTGCGAGTCAGCTTCCGCTGAAATGTAAAAGTTGCAGTCCGCTAAAAATACTTCTGAATTCGCTGTCCAAAGATAAAAACTGCCTGCTGCATTGGGTGTTAATCGTGGTTATTGTCGCGTCATCTTAAATTTGAGGGGTGACGGAACGCCATGACAATATCGACAACTTCCACGCCGCATGATGCGGTATTTAAATCTTTTTTACGCCATCCAGACACCGCGCGGGATTTTATTGATATTCATCTTCCCGCGCCGCTGCGCAAACTGTGTGATTTAACGACGCTTAAACTAGAACCAAACAGTTTTATTGATGAAGACCTGCGGCAATATTATTCCGACCTCTTGTGGTCTGTGAAAACGCAGGAGGGAGTGGGTTATATTTATGTAGTGATAGAGCACCAAAGTAAGCCGGAAGAATTAATGGCTTTTCGCATGATGCGTTATTCCATTGCGGCAATGCAAAACCATCTTGATGCGGGCTATAAAGAGCTTCCATTGGTGATCCCGATGCTGTTTTATCATGGTTGCAGAAGTCCTTATCCTTATTCACTCTGTTGGCTTGATGAATTTGCCGAGCCTGCGATTGCCCGTAAAATATATTCATCGGCTTTTCCGTTGGTGGATATTACCGTGGTGCCGGATGACGAGATTATGCAACATCGCAAAATGGCGCTGTTGGAGTTAATTCAGAAACATATTCGTCAGCGCGATCTGTTGGGATTAGTCGACCAAATTGTTTCGCTGCTAGTTACAGGGAACACTAATGACAGACAGCTAAAAGCCCTGTTTAATTATGTATTACAAACGGGAGATGCCCAGCGTTTCCGTGCATTTATTGGTGAGATAACAGAACGCGCACCACAAGAAAAGGAGAAACTGATGACCATTGCTGACAGATTACGTGAAGAAGGCGCAATGCAGGGCAAACACGAAGAAGCTCTGCGTATTGCTCAGGAGATGCTGGAAAAAGGATTTGACCACGATGTCATCCTGACGCTGACCCGACTTTCACCAGACGATCTTATCGCGCAAAGCCACTAACCCTGTAACACCGGGAGTTAACTGGCGGATGTTTGCAGTAAACCACATCAGCGAACGACATCCGCCAGCGCCTCTTCTAAATCGTACCAGCGAAACGCAAAACCCGCTTCTTCCAGCCGTTTAGGCAGCGCGCGTTGTCCACCTAATACCAGTATTGAAGATTCGCCCATTAACAGCCGAATGGCGGTTGCGGGGACGCGCAAAATGGCCGGGCGATGCAGCGCTTGACCGAGCGCATGGGCAAATTGTTCATTGCGTACCGGGTAGGGCGAAACCATATTAAATGGCCCGCGCAGCTCGTTATCCAGCAGCCAGAGAATGCCGTTGACCATATCATCAATATGAATCCAGGCCAGATACTGCCGACCAGAGCCAATCGGCCCGCCCAGGCCAAGACGAAACGGCGGCAGCATTTTACCGAGAATACCGCCATCCGGTGCCAGCACTACACCGGTACGCAGCAGGCACACTCGCGTTTTGTCACTTTGCGCCCGGCAGGCAATTTCTTCCCAGCGGGCGCAGAGTTTATGGGTAAATTCGTTATGCGGCGGTTCCTCTTCGGTAACCACCACTTCACCTAAGTCGCCATAATAGCCCGTTGCCGAGCCGGAAATGAGTACCGACGGCGGCGTGTCGCTGGCATTAATCAAATCGACCAGTTTTTGCGTGATATTCCAGCGGCTTTGGCAGAGACGCTCTTTTTGCTTGTGAGTCCAGCGTTTATCAGCAATCGGTTCTCCGGCCAGGTTGATTACCGCATCAACGCCGTTGAGGTTGCTTTGATCGGCAAGCCCTTGCCATAGTGTCACCCGAGGGCCGAGAACGGAACTGGCTTTCTGCGGGTTACGCGTCACTACCGTAATTTGATGGCCCAGCTCCAGCAAACGCGGAATCAAATGGCGACCAATTAATCCCGTCCCTCCGGTGATCACTATGTTCATGCAGCCTCCCGATATGGCGATTAACGCTGCCAGCTTAAGGTCATGGATACCGAATCGGCGTAGCGCAGCGCGTGCAGTTTATCGATCTCCACTTCAGCATACGTCACCCAGTGATGTTCACGTGCGATATCGAGCACATCCTGAGTTAATTTTTCCAGCAAAGAGAAACGGTTATTCTCTACATGCTGAATAATGTTTTTCGTTACGGTGCGATAATTCAGCGCATCGTTGATATCTTCGCTAGTGCGCGCTTTATCGGCGGGGTAGTGGATCGTCACATTGATAACAATATCCTGACGGTTGTTAATTTCTTCTTCCTTAATTCCGATAAACGTACGTAAACGAAGGTTCTTTATACGAATAATAGCGGCAGGTTGTGCCATTGCAGGTTCTCCGTTGTTTTACTTAGGATGAAATAATACACGAGAACCTGTTTCTGTTAACTATCCGAACGCTCATCACCGAGTTGTGCTTTTAGCAGTGCCTGCCCGGTGGCAGGGCGCGAACGGATCCGCTCATGCCAGTTCTTGACTGCCGGATACATAGCGAGGTCTATTCGCTGGCGAGTCCAGGCATTAACCCACGGCCAGCAGGCAATATCCGCAATGCTGTAGTTCTCGCCTCCCAGCCAGGGCGAGTTTTCCAGCCGCTTGTTCAGTACATGGTACAGACGCTGAGTTTCAACCTGATAACGTTCAATAGCGTAAGGAATGGTTTGGGGGGCTGCGTGATTAAAATGATGATTTTGCCCAAGCATCGGCCCCAGTCCGCCTACCTGCCAGAATAACCACTGTAATGTGGCGGCGCGCTCACGCGTTTCATGACTAAAAAAGAGTCCTGTTTTCTCAGCCAGATACAACAAAATGGCACCAGACTCAAAGAGGCTTAGCGGTTCGCCGCCATCGGCAGGAGAATGATCAACAATTGCCGGAATTTTGTTGTTGGGCGAAATGCGCAAAAATTCCGGACGAAACTGACCGCCTTTCCCCAGGTCTACCTTAATCAAGCGATAATCAAGTTCTGCTTCTTCGAGAAACAGCGTAATTTTGTGACCATTGGGTGTCGGGGCGAAATAGAGATCGATCATTGCAGCTCCGGTTGTTTAATCATCTGAACACCACAAGTATAGAAAGCGCGGCGACTTACGTGAGTATTCGTCACGTGACAGTGACAAAAAGGCTCTATAGTTTGATAGCCAGCCCCCTTTATTGCCGAGGACATAATGAGTAAACCCGCTATCACGCTTTGGTCAGATGCCCACTTTTTCTCCCCTTATGTGTTATCCGCCTGGGTGGCGTTGCAGGAAAAAGGCCTGTCGTTTCATATCAAGACCATCGACCTCGACAGCGGTGAACATTTGCAGCCGACGTGGCAAGGTTACGGTCAGACACGCCGTGTGCCGTTATTACAAATCGATGATTTTGAGTTGAGTGAATCTTCTGCCATTGCGGAGTATCTGGAAGATCGATTTGCGCCACCGACCTGGGAACGTATTTATCCGCTTGATTTAGAAAATCGTGCGCGTGCACGACAGATTCAGGCCTGGTTGCGCAGCGATCTGATGCCCATCCGCGAAGAGCGTCCGACGGATGTTGTCTTTGCGGGGGCGAAAAAAGCGCCACTAACGGCCGAGGGAAAAGCCAGTGCAGAGAAACTGTTCGCGATGGCAGAACATTTGTTAGCACTGGGTCAGCCGAATTTATTTGGTGAATGGTGCATTGCTGATACTGATCTGGCGCTAATGATTAACCGCCTGGTACTACATGGCGATGAGGTGCCAGAACGCCTGGTGGATTATGCGACATTCCAGTGGCAGCGAGCGTCTGTCCAGCGTTTTATTGCACTTTCGGCGAAGCAATCTGGCTGATAGCAACGACAGAATCCAGTATCATAGCTTACGTTTTTTCGACGAGGAGTGAGTGATGAAACTGATGTTTGCATCGGACATTCATGGGTCGTTACCGGCGACGGAACGTGTTCTGGAGTTGTTTGCCCAAAGCGGTGCCCAGTGGCTGGTGATCCTTGGCGACGTGTTGAATCATGGCCCGCGTAATGCTTTACCGGAGGGTTACGCGCCAGCCAAAGTCGCTGAACGGCTTAATGAAGTGGCACATAAGGTTATCGCTGTGCGCGGCAACTGCGACAGCGAAGTGGATCAAATGCTGCTGCATTTCCCGATAACCGCGCCGTGGCAACAGGTATTACTGGAAAAACAACGTCTGTTTTTGACGCATGGTCATCTTTTTGGCCCGGAAAATCTGCCTGCTTTAAACCAGAACGATGTGCTGGTGTACGGTCATACCCATCTGCCAGTGGCAGAACAGCGGGGGGAGATTTTCCACTTCAACCCCGGCTCGGTGAGTATTCCGAAAGGCGGTAATCCGGCGAGTTATGGCATGCTGGATAATGACGTACTTAGTGTAATCGCACTCAATGATCAAAGTATCATTGCGCAGGTAGCGATTAATCCGTAATTTACCCACAACTCAAAATGCGCCGTAAGAGCGCCAGAAAAAGAAGGTTTCCTGATAATGGAACAGCGTCGTTTGGCAAGTACTGAATGGGTGGATATTGTCAATGAAGAGAACGAAGTCATTGCACAAGCCAGCCGGGAACAAATGCGGGCACAGTGTCTGCGTCATCGTGCAACTTACATCGTCGTGCATGATGGCATGGGCAAAATTCTGGTCCAGCGTCGTACCGAGACAAAAGACTTTTTACCCGGCATGTTAGATGCGACCGCAGGCGGTGTGGTCCAGGCCGATGAGCAACTGCTGGAATCCGCGCGTCGCGAAGCGGAAGAAGAGTTGGGCATTGCCGGTGTCCCCTTTGCCGAGCACGGGCAGTTCTATTTCGAAGATAAAAATTGCCGTGTCTGGGGCGCGTTGTTCAGCTGCGTCTCTCACGGTCCCTTCGCTCTACAGGAAGATGAAGTCAGTGAAGTTTGCTGGCTGACGCCGGAAGAAATCACCGCACGCTGCGATGAGTTCACTCCAGACTCGCTGAAAGCGCTGGCGTTGTGGATGAAGCGCAATGCCAAAAATGAAGCCGTAGAGACTGAAACGGCAGAATGAAAAAAGAGCCGCAATTGCGGCTCTTAACATTTTTAGTGGTAGCCCATCAACTGAGCGCCGATCACCACGACGCTGGACATAATAAACAGCAGTCCAAGCAGTGTCGCGCCCACCTTCAGCCAGTTACGGAAGTCCACCCGGCAAACACCGAGCGTCGCCATTAACGAAGCTGAGGTTGGGTAAATGATGTGGCTGAAGCCATCACCAAACTGGAATGCCAGCACGGTAACCTGACGGTTAACACCGACCAGATCGCCAAGCGGTGCCAGTAACGGCATGGTTAACGCCGCCTGACCAGAACCGGATGTCACAAAGAAATTAAATACCGCCTGGAAGAGCAACATAAACCAGGCCGCGACAGCGTTGTCCAGACCGCTAATGGCATTGGCAATGCTGTTGAGGATGGTATTTAACACGCTGGCATCACCCGCTTCACCATTACCGACCAGCAGCAAAATCCCTTTGGCGAAACCCACCAGCAGGGCAGGGGCGATCATCATTCGCGCCCCTTCGGTAAAGGATGAAGCCATGGTATTAACCGTCATGCCGTTAAGGCGGAAAACAACGCCGATGATGCCAATCACCAGACCCATGGTGAAGAACTGGCTGGCAATTTCTGGAATAAACCAGGCATTAACGATCACGCCCCAAATCACCCAGACCATTACGGCGGTCAGGACAATCAATACCAGCCAGTCACCAAAGGTAAACGGACGTTGTTCAACATCCGCCTGCTTTTCACGAAAGAAGCGGTCGGACTCATGCACGCGTGACAGAAGAGGATTCTTTTTCACTCGTGAGGCGTACACCATGGTAAAGATCAGGCCAATCAGAGTGGCGATAACCCACACCACGATGCGCAACCCGGAGCCAGAAAGCACCGGAACGCCGGCAATCCCCTGAGCAACAACCACACAAAACGGGTTCATCCACGAACTGGCAAAACCGATTTGCGTGGCAATATAGGTCACCAGGACGGTGGTAATACTGTCATAGCCCAGCCGGACCATTAGCGGTGCGATGATAATGGCAAAGGCGACGGCCTCTTCCCCCATACCAAATACCGCGCCGCCAAGTGAAAACAGAATAAACAGCGCAGGAATAAAGAGAATTTCATTCCCGCGGGTATGGCGAATAAGCGCCAGGATACCGTTATCAATGGTTCCTGTACGCATCACAATGCCAAACGCGCCGCCAATCACCAGCATAAACATGATGATGCCAACGGCTGTCCCGTATTTCGATCCTGAGGTTAACCCTTCAAACGGGAAGTTCATCAGGCCCGGGCGTTCATCGCCCGTCGTGAACAGCTGTACGCGGTGATACTCAGGTTCGCCTGCTTCGTTAGTCAGAATGCGAAATGAGTGTGGATCTACGACTTTGCGTGTTTTTGTTTGACCATCAACCTGATACTGCACTTCCTGACTGTCAAACATCCCCACCGGAACTACCCAGGTGGCAAGGCTGGTTAAAATAGCAACAAAAAAGATAATCACCAACGTATCGGGCATTGCCCATCTTCTTGTTGGTTTGGATTCAGTGATTGCGGACATAGCGCAAATATTCCCTTGCACAAAACAAAGTGGTAAGTATGCAAAGTGAAATGGCGCAATTCATTGATGCAGCGCAGTTAAGCAAGATAATCAGAAAGGATTAATGCAAATTAAGAGAATAAAAAACCGGAAATAGTGACTATTTCCGGTCCAGATATCCGCAGCGCAAAGCTGCGGATGATGACGAGATTACTGCTGCTGTGCAGACTGAATCGCAGTCAGCGCGATGGTGTAGACGATATCGTCAACCAGTGCGCCACGGGACAGGTCGTTAACCGGCTTGCGCATACCCTGCAGCATCGGCCCGATGGAGATCAGGTCGGCAGAACGCTGTACCGCTTTGTAGGTGGTGTTACCGGTGTTCAGATCCGGGAAGATGAACACGGTAGCGCGACCTGCAACCGGAGAGTTCGGCGCTTTGGATTTCGCAACGTCAGCCATTACCGCAGCGTCGTACTGCAGCGGACCGTCGATCATCAGGTCAGGACGTTTTTCCTGCGCCAGACGAGTTGCTTCGCGAACTTTTTCTACGTCGCTACCTGCACCAGAAGTACCGGTGGAGTAGGAGAGCATAGCAACGCGCGGTTCGATACCGAAGGCTGCAGCGGAATCAGCGGACTGAATCGCGATTTCTGCCAGCTGTTCTGCGGTCGGATCCGGGTTGATCGCACAGTCACCGTAAACGTAAACCTGTTCCGGCAGCAGCATGAAGAACACGGAAGATACCAGGGAGCTGCCCGGTGCAGTTTTGATCAGCTGCAGCGGCGGACGGATGGTGTTTGCGGTAGTGTGAACAGCACCGGAAACCAGACCATCAACTTCATCCTGTTCCAGCATCAGCGTACCGAGCACCACGTTGTCTTCCAGCTGTTCGCGGGCAACGGTTTCGGTCATGCCTTTGTTCTTACGCAGCTCGACCAGACGACCAACATAGCTTTCGCGAACCACTTCTGGATCAACGATTTCAATGCCTGTACCCAGTTCTACACCCTGAGACGCTGCAACACGGTTGATCTCTGCCGGATTACCCAGCAGTACGCAAGTTGCGATACCACGTTCAGCACAGATAGCGGCTGCTTTAACGGTACGCGGTTCGTCACCTTCCGGCAGTACGATACGTTTGCCCGCTTTGCGCGCAAGTTCAGTCAGCTGATAACGGAACGCTGGCGGAGACAGACGACGGCTGCGCTCAGAAGTGGCAGTCAGAGAATCGATCCAGTCAGCGTTGATGTAGTTAGCAACGTATTCCTGAACTTTCTCGATACGCTCGTGATCGTCAACTGGAACTTCCAGGTTGAAGCTCTGCAGGCTCAGAGAAGTCTGCCAGGTGTTGGTGTTCACCATAAATACCGGCAGGCCGGTAGCGAAAGCACGTTCGCACAGTTTAGAAATGCGCGCGTCCATTTCGTAGCCGCCAGTCAGCAGCAGGGCACCGATTTCTACGCCGTTCATGGCAGCCAGGCAAGCGGCAACCAGCACGTCAGGACGGTCTGCGGAAGTCACCAGCAGAGAACCGGCACGGAAGTGCTCCAGCATGTGCGGAATGCTGCGTGCGCAGAAAGTGACGGATTTAACGCGGCGAGTATTGATGTCGCCTTCGTTGATGATGGTCGCATTCAGGTGGCGAGCCATATCGATCGCACGAGTCGCGATCAGGTCAAAGCTCCACGGCACAGCGCCGAGAACCGGCAGCGGGCTGGATTCTTGCAGCTTCGCCGGATCAACATTGTTTACTTTAGCTTTGGAAGAGTCGTCGAAAATCTCGGACAGATCCGGGCGAGTACGACCCTGTTCATCAACCGGTGCGTTCAGTTTGTTAACGATAACGCCGGTGATGTTGGTGTTTTTGGCACCGCCGAAGCTGTTGCGGGTCAGTTCGATACGCTCTTTCAGCTGTTCCGGGGTGTCAGTGCCCTGAGACATAACGAAGACGATTTCCGCATTCAGCGTTTTAGCGATTTCGTAGTTCAGAGACTGGGCAAACTGGTGCTTACGTGTCGGGACCAGACCTTCAACCAGAACGACTTCAGCGTCTTTGGTGTTAGCGTGGTAGTTTGCGACGATCTCTTCCATCAGCACATCTTTCTGATTGCTGGAAAGCAGACCTTCAACGTAGCTCATTTTCAGCGGTTCAGCGGCCGTCGTAGTGGAAGAGTTCGCACGTACGATAGTCGTAGTCTGATCGGGCGCATCGCCACCGGTACGCGGCTGAGCGATAGGTTTGAAAACGCTCAGACGAACGCCTTTGCGTTCCATTGCACGGATCACGCCAAGGCTGACGCTGGTCAGACCGACGCTGGTTCCGGTAGGGATCAGCATAATAATACGGGACACGGTTTATCCTCTTTCGTTACCGCCGATTTGGCGGGTTACAAAACAGCACCGCCAGCTGAGCTGGCGGTGTGAAATCAGGCAGTCAGGCGGCTCGCGTCTTGCGCGATAACCAGTTCTTCGTTGGTTGGGATAACCACCGCAGGACGGGTACCTTCTTTGTTGATGAAACCAGATTTGCCGAAACGTGCAGCCAGGTTGCGTTCATGATCAACTTCAAAGCCCAGCACGCCCAGTTTGCCCAGAGACAGTTCACGAACCATCGCGGCATTTTCACCGATACCACCGGTGAATACAACAGCGTCCAGACGACCATCCATCAGCGCAGTGTAGGCACCGATGTATTTCGCCAGGCGGTGGCAGTAAACGTCCATTGCGCGCTTCGCGTCTTCTTTCGTCGCGTAGTTGTCTTCAACATAGCGGCAGTCGCTGGTCACTTCGGTCAGACCCAGCAGGCCAGACTCTTTGGTCAGCAGTTTGTTGATTGCGTCAACGCTCATGCCCAGGGTGTCGTGCAGGTGGAAGATGATCGCCGGATCGATATCACCAGAACGGGTACCCATGACCAGACCTTCCAGCGGGGTCAGGCCCATAGATGTGTCAACGCATTTACCGTTGCGGATAGCAGAAACGGAACCACCGTTGCCCAGGTGGCAGGTGATGATGTTCAGTTCTTCTACCGGTTTGTTCAGCATTTTTGCCGCTTCCTGGGTTACATAGAAGTGGCTGGTGCCGTGCGCGCCGTAACGACGGATGCCGTGCTCTTTGTACAGGTTGTACGGCAGGGCGTAGAGGTAAGACTCTTCCGGCATAGTCTGGTGGAACGCGGTGTCAAATACAGCAACGTTTTTGTCTTTCAGCTGTGGGAAAGATTTCAGAGCTTCTTCGATACCGATCAGGTGAGCCGGGTTGTGCAGCGGTGCAAAAGAAGCTGCATCTTTGATACCCTGAATAACAGACTCATCGATCACTACGGAGCTGGTATACTTTTCGCCGCCGTGTACGATACGGTGACCGATAGCAGTCAGCTGCGCAGACAGTTCTGGTTTTTGTGCCAGAATAGTATTAACGATAAAGTTGAGCGCTTCGCTGTGAGCGGCGCCTGCACCTAAAGCCGCTTCCTGTTTATTGCCGTCCATTTTCCATTTGATACGTGCTTCGGGCAGGTGGAAACATTCGGCTAAACCAGAAAGGTACTCTTCACCATTTACTGCATCGATGATGGCAAATTTCAGTGAAGAACTACCGCAGTTCAGAACCAGTACTAACTTACTCGACATGGAAGTACCTATAATTGATACGTGGCTAAAAAAACGTCAGGGAGCCATAGAGCGTAGCGCATGATGACACCGACATTTATGATTAACATCATGCACTGCAAATTTTTTTTGCATGATGGAAGAAATATCTTGAGTCTATGCCATTTTGCGTAATTTTCAGCCAATGGCATAATGTATATGAATTTGACGACTCAATGAATATGTACTACTTAGGCCTTCAGGCTGCTAAAGGATACCTGATAGTGGGTATGGAAGACAAAATGTTTTGAACGTTGTCCCGCTGAGTTGTGAATTTGCACAAATTTTTGAATCTTTATATGTGAAGTTGAGGTGAAGCATGTCAACGCCGGATAATCGTTCTGTTAATTTTTTTAGCTTGTTTCGCCGGGGACAGCATTACTCAAAGACGTGGCCGCTGGAAAAACGCCTTGCCCCGGTCTTTGTCGAAAATCGCGTTATCAAGATGACGCGTTATGCGATCCGTTTTATGCCGCCGATCGCCGTATTTACTCTCTGCTGGCAGATTGCCCTGGGCGGTCAGCTTGGGCCGGCAGTTGCCACTGCGCTGTTCGCCTTAAGTTTACCCATGCAGGGATTGTGGTGGCTGGGCAAGCGTTCTGTAACGCCATTACCCCCTGCAATCCTCAACTGGTTTTATGAAGTTCGCGGTAAATTGCAGGAGTCTGGACAGGTGTTGGCACCCGTTGAAGGCAAGCCTGATTACCAGGCATTAGCTGACACGCTTAAGCGCGCCTTCAAACAACTGGATAAAACTTTCCTTGATGATTTGTAATTGACCCCTGATTACGCATATAAAAGAAGGCATACTCAGCCTTCTTTTTTTTCACCGTAATAGAGTGATACAGGAGTCAACAATGGAAATGACTAACGCGCAACGTCTTATTTTGTCTAATCAGTACAAGATGATGACTATGCTCGATCCGGCAAATGCTGAACGTTACCGTCGCCTGCAAACAATCATTGAGCGTGGTTATGGATTACAGATGCGTGAACTGGATCGCGAGTTTGGCGAGCTGAAAGAAGAAACCTGCCGCACTATCATCGACATTATGGAGATGTATCATGCGTTGCATGTTTCCTGGTCTAATTTGCAGGACCAGCAATCCATCGATGAACGTCGTGTCACCTTCCTCGGCTTTGACGCCGCCACTGAAGCACGTTACCTCGGTTATGTCCGCTTTATGGTTAATGTGGAAGGGCGCTATACCCATTTTGACGCCGGAACTCACGGTTTTAACGCCCAGACGCCAATGTGGGAAAAATATCAGCGCATGCTTAATGTGTGGCATGCCTGCCCGCGTCAGTACCATTTGAGCGCCAACGAAATTAATCAAATTATCAACGCCTGAGGAGGCCCGCGTGCGGTGCAAAGGTTTTCTGTTTGATCTTGATGGAACGCTGGTGGATTCCCTGCCTGCGGTAGAACGGGCGTGGAGCAACTGGGCCAGACGTCATGGGTTAGCGCCGGAAGAGGTGCTGGCTTTCATTCACGGTAAACAGGCGATCACCTCTCTGCGCCATTTTATGGCGGGCAAATCCGAGGCTGATATTGCCGCCGAGTTTACGCGTCTGGAGCAAATCGAGGCCACGGAAACCGAAGGTATTACCGCGCTTCCGGGGGCAATCGCCTTACTCAATCATTTGAATAAAGCAGGTATTCCGTGGGCCATTGTGACTTCTGGCTCCATGCCGGTAGCGCGAGCGCGCCATAAAATAGCGGGGCTTCCCGCACCAGAGGTGTTTGTAACCGCTGAGCGAGTGAAGCGCGGAAAACCAGAACCTGATGCGTATCTGTTAGGCGCGCAGCTGCTGGGGCTTGCGCCGCAGGAGTGTGTGGTGGTGGAAGATGCTCCCGCTGGCGTGCTTTCTGGCCTGGCGGCGGGTTGCCATGTCATTGCGGTTAACGCTCCGGCAGATACCCCGCGCCTGAATGAGGTCGATTTGGTCCTCCACAGTCTGGAGCAAATTACTGTGACCAAACAGCCAAATGGCGATGTTATTATTCAGTGAAACACCTGATCATGATTTAGCCCCGTCTCGTCGGGGCTTTTTTATGGCAGAATCAAGTCATCCCCCTCAATTAACAAGGATAAGTTGTGAACGGTGAATTGATTTGGGTTCTTTCATTACTGGCCGTTGCCATCGTCTTGTTTGCGACGGGCAGAGTGCGTATGGATGCGGTCGCTTTGTTTGTTATTGTCGCGTTTGCATTAAGCGGAACGCTGACAGTCCCAGAAGTATTTTCCGGCTTTTCTGATCCTAACGTTGTCCTGATTGCCGCCTTGTTTATTATTGGCGATGGTTTGGTCCGTACCGGTGTTGCCACCGTAATGGGAACATGGCTGGTCAAAGTTGCGGGCAACAGTGAAATCAAAATGTTGGTTTTGTTGATGCTGACCGTCGCGGGGCTTGGCGCGTTTATGAGTTCAACCGGCGTTGTCGCTATCTTTATTCCCGTGGTGTTAAGCGTTGCCATGCGTATGCAAACGTCGCCGTCACGTCTGATGATGCCGTTAAGTTTTGCCGGGCTGATTAGCGGCATGATGACGCTGGTGGCGACGCCGCCGAACTTGGTAGTCAATAGTGAATTGCTGCGTGAAGGCTATCACGGCTTCAGTTTCTTTAGCGTAACACCTATTGGCCTGGTCGTGCTGGTGCTGGGTATTTTGTATATGTTAGTGATGCGTTTCATGCTGAAAGGGGATACCCAGACCCCGCAGCGCGAAGGCTGGACGCGTCGAACCTTTCGCGATCTTATCCGTGAATATCGACTGACCGGGCGTGCGCGACGTCTGGCTATTCGCCCCGGATCGCCAATGATTGGTCAACGGTTGGACGATCTCAAATTACGTGAGCGTTATGGCGCTAACGTCATCGGTGTTGAACGCTGGCGGCGTTTTCGTCGCGTTATCGTGAACGTTAATGGGGTTTCTGAATTTCGCGCGCGTGACGTTTTGCTTATTGATATGTCTGCGGCTGATGTCGATCTCCGGCAATTTTGTAGTGAGCAATTGCTGGAGCCGATGGTACTGCGCGGCGAGTATTTTTCTGACCAGGCCCTTGATGTGGGCATGGCAGAGATTTCATTAATTCCTGAGTCAGAACTTATTGGTAAATCGGTGCGCGAAATTGGTTTTCGTACCCGCTACGGACTGAATGTGGTGGGGCTAAAGCGCAATGGCGTGGCGCTGGAAGGTTCGCTGGCGGATGAGCCTCTGCTGCTGGGCGATATCATCCTGGTTGTGGGTAACTGGAAACTGATCGGTATGCTGGCCAAACAGGGCCGCGACTTCGTAGCGCTGAACTTACCGGAAGAGGTGAGTGAAGCATCGCCCGCGCACAGCCAGGCACCCCATGCCATTTTCTGTCTGGTGCTAATGGTGGCGTTAATGCTGACAGATGAAATTCCTAATCCTGTTGCCGCTATCATCGCCTGCCTGCTGATGGGGAAATTCCGCTGTATAGATGCTGAAAGCGCCTATAAATCCATTCACTGGCCGAGCATTATTTTGATCGTTGGGATGATGCCGTTTGCTGTGGCATTACAGAAAACGGGAGGTGTCGCGCTGGCGGTGAAAGGGCTGATGGACATTGGCGGTGGTTACGGGCCACATATGATGCTGGCTTGTTTGTTTGTCTTGTCGGCGGTTATTGGGCTGTTTATCTCTAATACCGCGACGGCGGTGTTGATGGCTCCGATTGCGCTGGCTGCTGCCAAAACGATGGGGGTGTCGCCTTATCCATTCGCGATGGTCGTGGCGATGGCAGCATCCGCCGCCTTTATGACACCGGTTTCTTCACCTGTTAACACACTGGTTTTAGGTCCGGGAAATTACAGCTTCAGTGACTTTGTGAAGTTGGGGGTACCGTTCACCATTATCGTGATGGCGGTTTGTGTGGTGATGATCCCGATGCTGTTTCCGTTTTGACAAGAGCCTGATGTCGCATCCGGCGCTTATTGCCTGATGCGACGCAGACTCCGGCTGCTTACAGCGGTGAATCCTGGCTAATCTCATCGAGCGAAAGATGGAAGCTGGGAACAAATACTTCCATGAAGTAGTCCATCTCCTGGCTGCGGCGCGCTTCAAGCGTCGCTTCCAGTCGCGTTTTTGCCAGCAAGAATTCATTATTTCCCGCCGCGAGTTCTTCCAGACATTTCAGATATGCACACAGTGCATCTGCCTGTTTCACCAACGATTTTTCTTCATCGCTATATGCATGCTCGTCAATTAACGGCGCAAAGATATCCTGCAGCTCTTCCGGAACCATATCGACCAGTTTTTGCTGAGCGATTTTTTCAATAGCCTTGTATTCCTGAGCGATTTGCGAATTGAAGTATTTCACCGGAGTAGGGAGATCGCCGGTGAGCACTTCTGAAGCATCGTGGTACATCGCCAGTAAAGCGATACGTTCGGCGTTGACATTACCGCCAAATTTACGATTTTTGATAGCTGCCAGCGCATGGGCGACCATCGCTACCTGCAAACTGTGTTCGGACACATTTTCCGTCCGCACGTTGCGCATGAGCGGCCAGCGGTTAATGAGTTTCAGGCGGGAGAGATGGGCAAAAAAATGGCTCTGTTTCATAGTGACCTTTCGTATGATGACATCATCAGGTCATTGTGGCGGGATAACACTGCCGGATGCAATCTCCGGCAGTGAAATTAAGATTACAGCTGATGATAACCAGAAAGGAAACGCGCGAACTTACTCAAAGACAGCTCGATATCATCGACACGCGGTAGCGTGACAATGCGGAAGTGGTCCGGCCACGGCCAGTTGAATGCCGTCCCTTGCACCAACAGAACTTTTTCCTGCAACAGGAAATCCAGCACCATTTTCTGATCGTCGTGAATGTTAAAGCGTTTGGCGTCGATTTTCGGGAACATGTACAGCGCACCACGAGGTTTCACGCAGGAAACGCCCGGAATATCGTTGATCAATTCCCACGCGCGGTTACGCTGCTCATAAAGACGACCGCCAGGGGTAATAAATTCACTGATGCTCTGATAACCACCCAGCGCGGTCTGAATGGCGTGTTGCGCAGGAACGTTAGCACACAGGCGCATTGAAGCCAGCATTTCCAGACCTTCGATGTAGCCTTTGGCGTGTTTTTTCGGCCCGTTCAACACCATCCATCCCTGACGGAAGCCTGCAACGCGGTACGTTTTCGACAGTCCATTAAAGGTAATGGTCAGCAGGTCAGGTGCCAGCGGCGCAATTGAGTGATGCTCAGCGTCGTCGTAGAGAATTTTGTCATAAATTTCATCGGCGAAGATAATGAGATTATGCTGACGTGCAATCTCCACAATCTCCATTAAAAGCTCTTTGGAATATACCGCGCCGGTTGGGTTATTTGGGTTGATAATAACGATCCCACGCGTACGAGGCGTAATTTTAGCGCGAATATCATCGAGGTCCGGGAACCAGTCAGAGGATTCATCGCAAAGATAATGCACCGCTTTACCGCTGGAAAGCGAAACCGCCGCGGTCCATAGTGGGTAATCTGGTGCAGGAACCAACATTTCGTCCCCGCTGTTCAGCAATGCCTGCATTGCCTGAACGATAAGCTCCGATACACCATTGCCGATGTAAATATCTTCCACGGTAACATCACGCATGCCACGAGCCTGGTAGTGCTGCATGATGGCTTTACGCGCGGAGTAAAGACCTTTGGAATCGCAATACCCTTGAGCTGTAGGCAGGTTGCGTATCACGTCAACGAGGATTTCATCTGGCGCGTCAAAACCGAACGGGGCTGGGTTGCCGATGTTCAGTTTCAGTACCTTGTTACCTTCTTCTTCCAGGCGTTTTGCTTCTTTCAGCACCGGACCACGGATGTCATAACAGACATTCTCTAATTTGCTGGATTTTTCAATGGGGGACATGAATCTTGACCTTTTTTGCTGTTATCGCCACTCCCTGCCGTGGAAGTCAGCTTAGAACAATGTACTCCCCCAGGACGGTGTTTTGAAGGTCTGCAGAATAAGATTTTGCCAGAGGGGAAGGCTCGATTGTGCTGTTAATAACTTAATAATGACAAAATAATGAGGTGTATATGCTTTACATGTAATGTTATATAGTGAATTGTTCTGATTCTTAATTGTAAGTCTGGTTTTTTTATCTGTAAGATAATTGTGTGAAAATGCCTCATTTAAGAATTCACTAATGAAACGCGATGATGATATTTCCGCATTACGGAGAGTTTAACAGCGTGATGATTTCCGAGGTGTCGCAATGGGGGCAAGGTGTGAAACTATTGTTAAGCGGAATTAATGAATGAGGATGATGCTAATTAATTATTATTTAATATTCAAAAAGGTTTTGATGTGCTTATTAATAATAGAAGATTACTTTGCCTAACATAACATAACTTTGCATCAGATAATTCGCAATGACCCTTATAAATAAAAGGTTTTTGGGGTAAAATGCCCGCATAAATGACGGATCCCTGCTCTTGATGCCGCCTCACCATTGCTGTTTGTACGTGTTCGCGTATGACCAGCGATGCTGCACGAGAGTGGAACAAGGACTCACATTTACATTTATACAAACACGCGCATGTCATAAATAGAAAAGAGTGAGTAACTTAATAGATATGCGATCCCTGAAGATATATTCTGTGATCTACTTCAGGCATTATAACGGAACAATGTGAGTCGCTTTTTTAGTGCAACTCATATGCATTTTTACTTTCGTCCGGGTTCCGGATGAAACTGCCAGGGAGGCACATTACAAATGGAATTGCTTGTTTGTGTGTGCACAGCATTAACCAGCTCAGTATGAGCCGCCAGTAAGTGATAATATATGATAAGTGCAAATCGTCCGATAATTAACCTCGACCTCGATCTGCTGAGAACATTTGTTGCTGTTGCCGATCTGAACACTTTTGCTGCCGCAGCTGCCGCTGTGTGTCGTACTCAGTCCGCCGTAAGTCAGCAAATGCAGCGTCTGGAACAACTCGTTGGGAAAGAACTGTTCGCTCGTCACGGTCGCAACAAACTGTTAACTGAACATGGCATTCAACTTCTTGGTTACGCCAGGAAAATCCTGCGTTTTAATGATGAGGCCTGCTCATCATTAATGTTCAGTAATCTTCAGGGCGTGTTAACTATCGGTGCTTCAGATGAATCTGCCGATACGATCTTACCTTTCCTGTTAAATCGCGTGAGTTCGGTTTATCCGAAATTAGCGCTGGATGTCCGCGTTAAACGTAATGCCTATATGGCAGAAATGCTGGAATCCCAGGAAGTGGATTTGATGGTAACCACCCATCGTCCTTCAGCGTTTAAGGCATTGAACCTGCGTACCTCGCCAACACACTGGTACTGCGCAGCGGAATACGTATTGCAAAAAGGTGAGCCGATCCCTCTTGTATTGCTGGATGATCCAAGTCCGTTTCGCGATATGGTGCTGGCGACGCTTAATAAAGCAGATATTCCCTGGCGACTGGCTTATGTCGCCTCGACGCTTCCGGCCGTTCGTGCGGCAGTGAAAGCCGGTCTTGGCGTGACGGCAAGGCCGGTCGAGATGATGAGTCCGGACTTGCGTGTGCTGAGTGGAGTAGATGGCTTACCGCCGCTACCTGATACCGAATATTTGCTGTGCTATGACCCGTCCAGTAATAATGAGCTGGCCCAGGTGATCTATCAGGCGATGGAGAGCTACCATAATCCGTGGCAATACAGCCCAATATCTGCTCCGGAAGGGGATGATTCATTGTTGATTGAAAGGGATATCGAGTAATCGACGGACGATAGATAATTCCTGAGACAATAGTGTAAAAAACGAGCCGCTGGGGGTGTTTTAAACCCCAGCGGCTTTTTTTTAGTAAAGAACCTTCTTCACATCGTGCAGAACGTACAAAACTGTTCATTTTTCAATCGCCAGAGATTCACGCCCCGTACACACAAATAATCGCCTGAAAAAAATCACCTGCTACAATGATGTTAAAAAATACGTAAATTTGTTGCTGCGTTTTTGTTATGGAATGACAAAAGCGTGTCACAGATCAAGAAAATACTCTCTTTTGGGGGGAGGAATCGACACAAATTCCTGTCAAAATAGACCCGTATTTTTTCCATTGCTTCACAACGGACACGATTCAACAACATCTAATTATCCTGGAGTCGTCAAGGATCTGGGGTGAAAGGGCATTAAATGCTAATGGTGTTGATATTATGTAAACTAATGTGAAGAAACTTTTGTTAAAGTTGACAAAAGGTTATAGAAAGGAGTAAAAGACCACATCAATTAGCTGTATAAAAGAATTTCTACAGTGATTGTAAGGTTTTTTTTATTCCTCCCCATGAATCGATGTGGCGTCCATCTGCCGTGAAGAGCAGTGAATCTGGCGCTACTTTTGATGAGTAAGCAATGAGTATGTCAACATCCACTGAAGTCATCGCTCATCACTGGGCATTCGCTATCTTTCTTATCGTTGCCATTGGCCTGTGTTGCCTGATGCTGGTAGGCGGTTGGTTTTTAGGCGGTCGCGCACGCGCGAGGTCGAAAAACGTGCCGTTTGAATCCGGTATCGACTCGGTCGGCTCCGCCCGCTTACGCCTGTCCGCCAAGTTTTATCTGGTGGCCATGTTCTTCGTTATCTTCGACGTTGAAGCGCTGTATCTGTTCGCATGGTCAACCTCTATCCGCGAAAGCGGCTGGGTAGGCTTTGTGGAAGCTGCAATTTTTATTTTTGTGTTACTGGCAGGTCTGGTTTATCTGGTGCGTATTGGCGCGCTGGACTGGACGCCCGCGCGTTCACGCCGCGAGCGTATGAACCCGGAAACGAACAGTATCGCTAATCGTCAACGCTAACCGCGAGGCATTAAGATGGATTATACGCTCACCCGCATAGATCCCAACGGTGAGAACGACCGTTACCCCCTGCAAAAGCAGGAGATCGTAACCGACCCTCTGGAGCAAGAAGTTAACAAAAACGTGTTTATGGGCAAGCTCAATGACATGGTTAACTGGGGTCGTAAAAACTCAATTTGGCCGTATAACTTCGGTCTTTCCTGCTGTTACGTTGAGATGGTGACTTCGTTTACCGCGGTGCATGACGTGGCGCGTTTTGGCGCAGAAGTATTGCGTGCTTCGCCGCGTCAGGCTGACCTGATGGTGGTTGCAGGAACCTGCTTTACCAAAATGGCACCGGTTATTCAGCGTCTGTATGACCAGATGCTGGAACCAAAATGGGTTATCTCAATGGGTGCCTGTGCCAACTCTGGTGGTATGTACGATATTTATTCCGTTGTGCAGGGCGTCGATAAATTCATCCCGGTTGATGTGTATATCCCGGGCTGCCCGCCGCGTCCTGAAGCGTACATGCAGGCACTGATGCTGTTGCAGGAATCTATCGGCAAAGAACGTCGTCCGCTCTCCTGGGTGGTTGGCGATCAGGGCGTTTATCGCGCCAATATGCAATCAGAGCGCGAACGCAAGCGCGGTGAACGCATTGCCGTAACCAACCTGCGTACACCTGACGAGATTTAATTTGCGCCTGTCGGCAAAGGGATTTTTCTTCGCTTATTCCTAAATCTATTTCGCGAAGCTTACTGCGCCGACAGTCACCACGGACCATTTGCAATGGTGAACAATATGACCGACTTAACCGCGCAAGAACCCGCCTGGCAGACCCGCGATCATCTTGATGATCCGGTAATTGGCGAACTGCGCAACCGTTTTGGGCCGGATGCCTTTACTGTTCAGGCGACTCGCACCGGGGTTCCCGTTGTGTGGATCAAGCGTGAACAATTACTGGAAGTTGGCGATTTCTTAAAGAAACTGCCGAAACCTTACGTCATGCTGTTTGACTTACACGGCATGGACGAACGTCTGCGCACACACCGCGAAGGGTTACCTGCCGCGGATTTTTCCGTTTTCTACCATCTGATTTCTATTGATCGTAACCGCGACATCATGCTGAAGGTGGCGCTGGCAGAAAACGACCTGCACGTACCGACCTTCACCAAACTGTTCCCGAACGCTAACTGGTATGAGCGTGAAACCTGGGATCTGTTTGGCATTACATTCGACGGTCACCCGAACCTGCGCCGCATCATGATGCCGCAAACCTGGAAAGGTCACCCGCTGCGTAAAGATTACCCGGCGCGCGCTACCGAATTCTCGCCGTTTGAGCTGACCAAAGCCAAACAGGATCTGGAGATGGAAGCCCTGACCTTCAAACCGGAAGAGTGGGGGATGAAGCGCGGCACCGAAAACGAGGACTTCATGTTCCTCAACCTCGGTCCGAACCACCCGTCGGCGCACGGTGCTTTCCGTATCGTTTTGCAGCTCGATGGCGAAGAGATTGTCGACTGCGTACCAGACATCGGCTACCACCACCGTGGTGCGGAGAAAATGGGCGAACGCCAGTCCTGGCACAGCTACATTCCGTATACCGACCGTATTGAATACCTCGGCGGCTGCGTTAACGAAATGCCTTACGTGCTGGCGGTAGAGAAACTGGCCGGGATCACCGTGCCGGATCGCGTTAACGTCATTCGCGTTATGCTCTCCGAACTGTTCCGTATCAACAGCCACCTGCTGTACATCTCGACCTTTATTCAGGACGTCGGCGCAATGACGCCCGTGTTCTTCGCCTTTACCGATCGTCAGAAAATTTACGATCTGGTGGAAGCGATCACGGGTTTCCGTATGCACCCGGCGTGGTTCCGTATTGGCGGCGTAGCGCACGACCTGCCGCGCGGCTGGGATCGCCTGCTGCGTGAGTTCCTCGACTGGATGCCGAAACGTCTGGCGTCTTACGAGAAAGCGGCGCTGCAAAATACCATTCTGAAAGGTCGTTCCCAGGGCGTTGCCGCCTATGGCGCGAAAGAGGCGCTGGAGTGGGGCACCACTGGCGCGGGCCTGCGTGCTACCGGGATCGACTTCGACGTGCGTAAGGCGCGTCCTTATTCTGGCTATGAAAACTTCGACTTTGAAATCCCGGTTGGTGGTGGTGTTTCTGACTGCTACACCCGCGTAATGCTGAAAGTGGAAGAGCTGCGCCAGAGTCTGCGCATTCTTGAGCAGTGCCTCAACAACATGCCGGAAGGCCCGTTCAAAGCGGATCACCCGCTGACCACGCCGCCGCCGAAAGAGCGCACGCTGCAACATATCGAAACCCTGATCACCCACTTCCTGCAAGTGTCGTGGGGGCCGGTGATGCCTGCCAATGAATCCTTCCAGATGATTGAGGCGACCAAAGGGATCAACAGTTACTACCTGACCAGCGACGGTAGCACCATGAGTTATCGCACTCGTATCCGCACGCCGAGTTATGCGCATTTGCAGCAAATTCCGGCGGCGATCCGCGGCAGCCTGGTGTCTGACCTGATTGTTTATCTGGGCAGTATCGATTTTGTTATGTCAGATGTGGACCGCTAATTATGCACGAGAATCAACAACCACAAACCGAGGCTTTTGAGCTGAGTGCGGCAGAGCGTGAAGCGATTGAGCACGAGATGCACCACTACGAAGACCCGCGTGCGGCGTCCATTGAAGCGCTGAAAATCGTTCAGAAGCAGCGTGGCTGGGTGCCGGATGGTGCGATCCACGCGATCGCCGATGTGCTGGGTATTCCGGCAAGCGACGTCGAAGGTGTGGCAACGTTCTACAGTCAGATCTTCCGCCAGCCGGTTGGTCGCCATGTGATCCGTTATTGCGACAGCGTGGTCTGTCATATCAACGGGTATCAGGGTATTCAGGCGGCGCTCGAGAAAAAGCTGAACATCAAACCAGGGCAAACGACATTTGATGGCCGCTTTACGCTGCTGCCAACTTGCTGCCTGGGGAACTGTGATAAAGGGCCAAACATGATGATCGATGAGGACACTCACGCGCATCTGACCCCGGAAGCGATCCCTGAACTGCTGGAGCGGTATAAATGAAAAACATTATCCGTACTCCCGAAACGCATCCGCTGACCTGGCGTCTGCGCGATGACAAACAGCCAGTGTGGCTGGACGAATACCGCAGCAAAAACGGTTACGAAGGGGCGCGTAAGGCGCTGACCGGGCTGTCTCCGGACGAAATCGTTAATCAGGTAAAAGACGCTGGTCTGAAAGGGCGCGGTGGCGCGGGCTTTTCTACCGGCCTGAAATGGAGCCTGATGCCGAAAGACGAATCCATGAACATCCGTTACCTGCTGTGTAACGCCGATGAAATGGAGCCAGGCACCTATAAAGACCGCCTGTTGATGGAGCAACTGCCGCACCTACTGGTGGAAGGCATGCTCATCTCCGCGTTTGCGCTGAAAGCTTACCGTGGCTACATCTTCCTGCGTGGCGAATATATTGAAGCGGCAGTAAATCTGCGCCGCGCCATTGCCGAAGCCACTGAAGCGGGATTGCTTGGCAAAAACATTATGGGAACAGGTTTTGACTTCGAACTGTTCGTCCATACCGGGGCAGGGCGCTACATCTGCGGGGAAGAAACAGCGTTAATCAACTCCCTGGAAGGACGTCGTGCTAACCCACGCTCGAAACCCCCCTTCCCGGCAACCTCCGGCGTATGGGGCAAACCGACCTGTGTCAACAACGTCGAAACCCTGTGTAACGTTCCGGCGATCCTCGCTAACGGCGTGGAGTGGTATCAGAACATCTCGAAAAGTAAAGATGCTGGCACCAAGCTGATGGGCTTCTCCGGTCGGGTGAAAAATCCGGGTCTGTGGGAACTGCCGTTTGGTACTACCGCGCGCGAGATCCTCGAAGATTACGCCGGTGGTATGCGTGACGGTCTGAAATTCAAAGCCTGGCAGCCAGGCGGCGCGGGCACCGACTTCCTGACCGAAGCGCACCTTGACCTGCCGATGGAATTCGAAAGTATCGGTAAAGCGGGAAGCCGTCTGGGTACGGCGCTGGCGATGGCGGTTGACCATGAGATCAACATGGTGTCGCTGGTGCGTAACCTGGAAGAGTTTTTCGCCCGTGAGTCCTGCGGCTGGTGTACGCCGTGCCGCGACGGTCTGCCGTGGAGCGTGAAAATTCTGCGTGCGCTGGAGCGTGGCGAAGGTCAGCCGGGCGATATCGAAACACTTGAGCAACTGTGTCGATTCTTAGGCCCGGGTAAAACTTTCTGTGCCCACGCACCTGGTGCAGTGGAGCCGTTACAGAGCGCTATCAAATATTTCCGCGAAGAATTTGAGGCGGGGATCAAACAGCCGTTCAGCAATACCCATTTGATTAATGGGATTCAGCCGAACCTGCTGAAAGAGCGCTGGTAACCGAATTTCGATTAACGCTCAGTCTCTGACTGAGAAAACTGGAAGCATGCTAATGGCTACAATTCATGTAGACGGCAAAGAATACGAGGTCAACGGAGCGGACAACCTGCTGGAAGCTTGTCTGTCTCTGGGCCTTGATATTCCTTACTTTTGCTGGCATCCGGCGCTGGGAAGCGTCGGTGCTTGCCGCCAGTGTGCGGTGAAGCAATACCAAAACGCGGAAGACACGCGTGGTCGCCTGGTGATGTCCTGTATGACACCGGCTTCCGATGGCACCTTTATTTCCATTGACGACGAAGAAGCGAAACAGTTCCGTGAAAGTGTGGTCGAGTGGTTAATGACCAACCACCCGCACGACTGTCCGGTATGTGAAGAAGGCGGTAACTGCCATCTTCAGGATATGACCGTGATGACCGGACACAGCTTCCGTCGCTACCGTTTCACCAAACGTACCCACCGTAATCAGGATTTGGGGCCGTTCATCTCTCACGAAATGAACCGCTGCATCGCCTGCTACCGCTGCGTGCGTTACTACAAAGATTACGCTGACGGTACAGATCTGGGCGTTTATGGCGCGCACGACAATGTCTACTTCGGTCGCCCGGAAGACGGCACGCTGGAAAGCGAATTTTCCGGTAACCTGGTCGAAATTTGCCCGACCGGCGTATTTACCGACAAAACGCACTCCGAGCGTTACAACCGTAAATGGGATATGCAGTTTGCGCCGAGCATCTGCCAGCAATGTTCCATCGGCTGTAACATCAGCCCCGGCGAGCGTTATGGCGAACTGCGTCGTATCGAAAACCGTTACAACGGTACGGTAAACCACTACTTCCTCTGCGACCGTGGTCGTTTCGGTTACGGTTACGTCAACCTGAAAGATCGTCCGCGTCAGCCAGTACAGCGTCGTGGCGATGATTTCATTACCCTCAACGCCGAACAGGCAATGCAGGGCGCAGCAGATATTCTGCGTCAGTCGAAGAAAGTGATCGGCATTGGTTCTCCGCGCGCCAGCGTGGAAAGCAACTTTGCGCTGCGTGAGCTGGTGGGCGAAGAAAACTTCTACACCGGTATCGCTCACGGTGAGCAGGAACGTCTGCAACTGGCGCTGAAAGTACTGCGTGAAGGCGGCATTTATACTCCTGCTCTGCGCGAAATCGAATCTTACGATGCTGTACTGGTGCTGGGCGAAGACGTTACCCAGACCGGCGCGCGCGTCGCGCTGGCAGTGCGTCAGGCTGTGAAAGGTAAAGCGCGCGAAATGGCGGCAGCACAGAAAGTGGCTGACTGGCAGATTGCGGCAATCCTCAACATCGGTCAACGTGCGAAGCATCCGCTGTTTGTTACCAACGTTGATGACACCCGTCTGGATGATATCGCGGCGTGGACTTACCGCGCACCGGTTGAAGATCAGGCGCGTTTAGGTTTTGCCATCGCCCATGCGCTGGATAACTCTGCACCAGCAGTTGACGGTATTGAACCTGAACTGCAAAGCAAAATCGACGTCATCGTGCAGGCACTGGCGGGTGCGAAGAAACCGTTGATTATCTCCGGGACGAACGCCGGTAGCTTAGAGGTGATTCAGGCGGCGGCTAACGTCGCAAAAGCCCTGAAAGGTCGCGGCGCTGACGTCGGTATCACCATGATTGCCCGTTCCGTCAACAGCATGGGGCTGGGCATTATGGGTGGCGGTTCGCTTGAAGAAGCGTTAACCGAACTGGAAACCGGACGCGCCGACGCGGTGGTGGTGTTGGAAAACGATCTGCATCGTCACGCTTCTGCTACCCGCGTGAATGCTGCGCTGGCTAAAGCGCCGCTGGTGATGGTGGTTGACCATCAACGCACAGCGATCATGGAAAACGCCCATCTGGTGCTTTCCGCTGCCAGCTTTGCTGAAAGCGACGGTACGGTAATTAATAACGAAGGCCGCGCCCAACGTTTCTTCCAGGTTTACGATCCGGCTTATTACGACAGCAAAACTGTCATGCTGGAAAGCTGGCGCTGGCTGCACTCGCTGCACAGCACCTTGCTGAGCCGTGAAGTGGACTGGACGCAGCTCGACCATGTGATTGACGCTGTTGTGGCGAAAATCCCGGAACTGGCGGGTATCAAAGATGCTGCGCCAGATGCGACATTCCGTATTCGTGGGCAGAAACTGGCCCGTGAACCGCACCGTTACAGCGGTCGTACCGCCATGCGCGCCAATATCAGCGTTCATGAGCCGCGTCAGCCGCAGGATATTGACACCATGTTCACCTTCTCGATGGAAGGTAACAACCAGCCGACCGCGCACCGTTCGCAAGTGCCGTTTGCCTGGGCTCCGGGCTGGAACTCCCCGCAGGCGTGGAACAAATTCCAGGACGAAGTGGGCGGCAAACTGCGCTTTGGCGATCCGGGTGTGCGTCTGTTTGAAACCAGCGAAAATGGTCTGGATTACTTCACCAGCGTACCGGCACGCTTCCAGCCGCAGGACGGGAAATGGCGTATCGCGCCGTACTACCACCTGTTTGGCAGCGATGAATTGTCACAGCGTGCTCCGGTCTTCCAGTGTCGTATGCCGCAGCCGTACATCAAACTCAACCCAGCGGATGCCGCGAAGTTGGGTGTAAACGCAGGTACACGCGTCTCCTTTAGTTACGATGGCAACACGGTCACTCTGCCGGTTGAAATCGCTGAAGGGCTGACGGCAGGGCAGGTGGGCTTGCCGATGGGTATGTCCGGCATTGCTCCGGTGCTGGCTGGCGCGCATCTTGAGGATCTCAAGGAGGCACAACAATGAGTTGGATATCACCGGAACTGATTGAGATCCTGCTGACCATCCTCAAAGCGGTGGTGATCCTGCTGGTGGTTGTCACCTGCGGGGCATTCATGAGCTTTGGCGAACGTCGCCTGCTGGGTCTGTTCCAGAACCGTTACGGACCTAACCGTGTTGGCTGGGGTGGTTCGCTCCAGCTGGTTGCGGACATGATCAAAATGTTCTTTAAAGAAGACTGGATCCCGAAATTCTCGGATCGCGTCATCTTTACCCTGGCACCGATGATTGCGTTTACCTCGCTGCTGCTGGCCTTTGCGATTGTGCCAGTCAGTCCGGGTTGGGTGGTTGCCGACCTGAACATCGGGATTTTGTTCTTCCTGATGATGGCCGGTCTGGCGGTTTACGCGGTGCTGTTTGCGGGCTGGTCAAGTAACAACAAATACTCGCTGCTCGGTGCGATGCGTGCTTCTGCGCAGACCCTGAGCTACGAAGTGTTCCTCGGGCTTTCCCTGATGGGCGTGGTGGCGCAGGCCGGTTCATTCAACATGACCGACATCGTCAACAGCCAGGCGCATGTGTGGAACGTCATCCCGCAATTCTTTGGTTTTATTACCTTTGCCATCGCGGGCGTGGCGGTGTGTCACCGTCACCCGTTTGACCAGCCGGAAGCCGAGCAGGAACTGGCGGATGGTTACCACATTGAATATTCCGGTATGAAGTTCGGTCTGTTCTTCGTGGGTGAGTACATCGGGATTGTGACCATCTCTGCATTGATGGTGACGCTGTTCTTCGGTGGCTGGCAAGGCCCGTTGTTACCGCCATTCATCTGGTTCGCGCTGAAAACCGCGTTCTTTATGATGATGTTCATTTTGATTCGTGCGTCGTTACCGCGTCCGCGTTATGACCAGGTAATGTCCTTCGGCTGGAAAATCTGCCTGCCGCTGACGCTGATCAACTTGCTGGTAACGGCGGCTGTCATTCTCTGGCAGGCGCAATAAGGGGCAATAAGACCATGACCTTAAAAGAATTGTTAGTAGGTTTCGGCACCCAGGTTCGTAGTATCTGGATGATCGGCCTGCACGCGTTCGCCAAACGCGAAACGCGAATGTACCCGGAAGAGCCGGTCTATCTGCCGCCCCGTTATCGTGGTCGTATCGTTCTGACCCGCGACCCGGACGGCGAAGAGCGTTGCGTAGCCTGTAACCTCTGCGCGGTAGCCTGCCCGGTCGGCTGTATCTCGCTGCAAAAAGCAGAAACCAAAGACGGTCGCTGGTATCCGGAATTTTTCCGCATCAACTTCTCACGCTGCATTTTCTGTGGTCTGTGCGAAGAAGCCTGTCCGACCACGGCGATTCAGTTAACCCCGGATTTCGAAATGGGGGAATACAAGCGCCAGGATCTGGTTTACGAGAAAGAGGATCTGCTGATCTCCGGTCCGGGCAAATACCCGGAGTATAACTTCTACCGGATGGCAGGTATGGCAATCGACGGCAAAGATAAGGGCGAAGCAGAGAACGAAGCCAAGCCTATCGACGTCAAGAGCCTGTTACCGTAAGGAGAGGGGCAATGGAGTTCGCTTTTTATATCTGTGGCCTGATAGCCATACTTGCGACCTTGCGAGTGATCACCCATACCAATCCGGTACACGCACTGCTGTACCTGATTATTTCGCTGCTGGCGATTTCCGGGGTGTTCTTCTCACTGGGCGCTTACTTCGCCGGTGCGCTGGAAATTATCGTCTACGCGGGTGCCATTATGGTGCTGTTCGTGTTCGTGGTGATGATGCTCAACCTGGGCGGTTCAGAAATCGAACAAGAACGCCAGTGGCTGAAACCGCAGGTGTGGATTGGTCCGGCAATTTTGTCAGCCATCATGTTGGTGGTGATTGTTTACGCCATTCTCGGTGTTAACGATCAAGGTATCGACGGTACGCCAATCAGTGCTAAAGCAGTGGGTATTACGCTGTTCGGGCCTTACGTACTGGCGGTGGAACTGGCTTCTATGCTGCTGCTCGCGGGTCTGGTTGTGGCCTTCCACGTCGGTCGTGAAGAGCGTGCGGGTGAAGTGCTGAGCAATCGTAAAGACGACAGCGCGAAAAGAAAAACGGAGGAGCACGCATGATCCCCTTACAACATGGACTGATCCTCGCGGCAATCTTATTCGTTCTTGGCTTAACCGGTCTGGTTATCCGTCGCAATCTGCTGTTTATGCTGATTGGTCTGGAAATCATGATTAACGCCTCCGCGCTGGCCTTTGTGGTCGCCGGAAGCTACTGGGGCCAGACCGACGGTCAGGTGATGTACATTCTCGCCATCAGCCTCGCGGCGGCAGAAGCGAGTATCGGCCTTGCGCTGCTGCTGCAACTTCACCGTCGTCGCCAGAACCTGAACATCGATTCAGTAAGTGAGATGCGCGGATGAACATGCTTGCCTTAACCATTATTTTGCCATTGATTGGCTTCGTCCTGCTGGCGTTCTCCCGTGGGCGCTGGTCTGAAAACGTCTCGGCGATCGTCGGCGTAGGCTCTGTGGGCCTGGCGGCGCTGGTAACCGCCTTTATCGGCGTCGACTTTTTCGCTAACGGCGAGCAGGCATACAGCCAGCCGCTGTGGACGTGGATGTCGGTAGGCGACTTTAACATCGGTTTTAACCTGGTGCTGGACGGTCTGTCGCTGACCATGCTCTCGGTGGTCACTGGTGTGGGTTTCCTAATCCACATGTACGCCTCCTGGTACATGCGCGGTGAAGAGGGCTACTCTCGCTTCTTCGCCTACACCAACCTGTTCATCGCCAGCATGGTAGTTCTGGTGCTTGCCGACAACCTGCTGCTGATGTACCTCGGCTGGGAAGGCGTGGGCCTGTGCTCCTATCTGCTGATCGGTTTCTATTACACCGATCCGAAGAATGGCGCAGCGGCAATGAAAGCGTTCGTCGTGACCCGTGTGGGTGACGTTTTCCTCGCTTTCGCACTGTTCATTCTTTACAACGAACTGGGCACCCTGAACTTCCGCGAAATGGTGGAACTGGCACCAGCGCACTTTGCTGACGGCAATAACATGCTGATGTGGGCGACGCTGATGCTGCTCGGCGGTGCGGTCGGTAAATCTGCGCAGTTGCCGTTGCAGACATGGCTTGCCGACGCGATGGCGGGCCCGACGCCTGTCTCCGCGCTGATCCACGCCGCAACGATGGTAACCGCGGGTGTCTACCTGATCGCCCGTACCCACGGCCTGTTCCTGATGACGCCGGAAGTTCTGCATCTGGTGGGCATTGTTGGGGCGGTTACGCTGCTGCTGGCCGGTTTTGCCGCGCTGGTACAGACCGACATCAAACGTGTTCTCGCTTACTCTACCATGAGCCAGATTGGCTACATGTTCCTCGCGCTTGGCGTGCAGGCATGGGATGCGGCGATTTTCCACTTGATGACTCACGCGTTCTTTAAAGCGCTGCTGTTCCTGGCATCCGGTTCCGTCATTCTGGCCTGCCATCACGAACAGAACATCTTCAAGATGGGCGGTCTGCGTAAATCTATTCCGCTGGTTTATCTCTGCTTCCTGGTGGGCGGCGCAGCACTGTCGGCACTGCCGCTGGTCACTGCGGGCTTCTTCAGTAAGGATGAGATCCTCGCGGGTGCGATGGCGAATGGTCATATCAATCTGATGGTGGCAGGTCTGGTCGGTGCGTTTATGACCTCGCTCTACACCTTCCGTATGATTTTCATCGTCTTCCACGGAAAAGAACAAATTCACGCTCACGCCGTGAAAGGGGTAACTCACAGCCTGCCGCTGATTGTGCTGCTGATCCTTTCCACCTTCGTTGGCGCACTGATTGTACCGCCGCTGCAGGGCGTGCTTCCGCAAACTACGGAGCTGGCGCACGGCAGCATGTTGACCCTGGAAATTACCTCTGGCGTGGTCGCGGTGGTCGGCATTCTGCTGGCTGCCTGGCTGTGGCTGGGTAAACGTACTCTGGTGACCTCCATCGCCAACAGTGCGCCGGGCCGTCTGCTGGGCACTTGGTGGTACAACGCCTGGGGCTTTGACTGGCTGTACGACAAAGTGTTCGTCAAGCCGTTCCTGGGTATTGCCTGGTTGCTGAAACGCGATCCGCTGAACTCAATGATGAACATTCCGGCGGTTCTTTCCCGCTTTGCAGGTAAAGGTCTGCTGTTAAGCGAGAACGGCTACCTGCGCTGGTATGTGGCATCCATGAGCATCGGTGCGGTCGTGGTGCTGGCACTGTTGATGGTACTGCGTTGAGTTAAGGATTGTGGGATTGCCCCTGGGCATATAAGAACGTAGGTCGGATAAGCCTCCTTCGCGGTGCATCCGACACTACCCCCAGTCCGAAGAGAATTTTCTGTCGTGAGAATTCGTTGAAAATCCGGTCCTGACGGGACTTTTACAAGGAATAAAGATCGCCATGTTACTACCCTGGCTAATATTAATTCCCTTTATCGGCGGCTTCCTGTGCTGGCAGACCGAACGCTTTGGCGTCAAGGTGCCGCGCTGGATCGCGCTGATCACCATGGGATTGACGCTGGCGCTGTCGCTGCAACTGTGGTTGCAGGGCGGTTATTCACTGACGCAATCCGCCGGAATTCCGCAGTGGCAGTCTGAATTCGACATGCCGTGGATCCCGCGTTTTGGTATCTCTATCCATCTCGCCATTGACGGGCTGTCGCTGCTGATGGTCGTGCTGACCGGTCTGCTCGGTGTGCTGGCGGTACTCTGTTCGTGGAAAGAGATCGAAAAATATCAGGGCTTCTTCCACCTCAACCTGATGTGGATCCTGGGCGGCGTTATCGGCGTGTTCCTTGCCATCGACATGTTCCTGTTCTTCTTCTTCTGGGAAATGATGCTGGTGCCGATGTACTTCCTGATCGCACTGTGGGGGCATAAAGCCTCTGACGGTAAAACGCGTATCACGGCGGCAACCAAGTTCTTCATTTACACCCAGGCGAGTGGTCTGGTGATGTTGATCGCCATCCTGGCGCTGGTTTTTGTTCACTACAATGCGACCGGCGTCTGGACCTTCAACTATGAAGAGCTGCTGAATACGCCAATGTCCAGTGGTGTGGAATATCTGTTGATGCTGGGCTTCTTCATCGCCTTCGCAGTCAAAATGCCGGTGGTTCCGCTGCATGGCTGGCTGCCGGATGCGCACTCCCAGGCTCCGACCGCCGGTTCCGTTGACCTCGCGGGGATCTTGCTGAAAACTGCCGCTTACGGTTTGCTGCGTTTCTCCCTACCGCTGTTCCCGAACGCGTCGGCAGAGTTCGCGCCAATCGCTATGTGGCTGGGTGTTATCGGCATCTTCTACGGTGCGTGGATGGCCTTCGCCCAGACCGATATCAAACGTCTGATCGCCTACACCTCGGTTTCCCACATGGGCTTCGTGCTGATTGCTATCTACACCGGCAGCCAGTTGGCCTACCAGGGCGCGGTAATCCAGATGATTGCGCACGGCTTGTCGGCGGCGGGTCTGTTTATTCTCTGCGGTCAGCTTTATGAACGTATCCATACCCGCGACATGCGCATGATGGGCGGTCTGTGGAGTAAGATGAAATGGCTGCCAGCACTGTCGCTGTTCTTTGCGGTGGCAACGCTTGGGATGCCTGGCACCGGTAACTTCGTCGGCGAATTTATGATTCTGTTCGGCAGCTTCCAGGTTGTCCCGGTGATTACCGTTATTTCTACCTTTGGGCTGGTCTTTGCATCTGTTTATTCGCTGGCGATGTTACATCGCGCTTACTTCGGTAAAGCGAAAAGCCAGATTGCCAGCCAGGAACTGCCAGGGATGTCGCTGCGTGAGCTGTTTATGATCCTGTTGCTGGTGGTGCTGCTGGTACTGCTGGGCTTCTATCCGCAGCCGATTCTGGATACCTCGCACTCCGCGATTGGCAATATCCAGCAGTGGTTTGTTAATTCCGTTACTACTACAAGGCCGTAAATCGCCATGACAATAACTCCACAAAACCTGATCGCACTGCTACCGTTGCTGATCGTCGGCTTGACGGTGGTGGTTGTGATGCTCTCCATTGCGTGGCGACGCAATCATTTCCTCAACGCTACGCTCTCGGTTATTGGGCTTAACGCGGCGCTGGTTTCGCTCTGGTTTGTTGGCCAGGCGGGCGCTATGGACGTTACGCCGCTGATGCGCGTTGATGGTTTCGCCATGCTTTACACCGGGCTGGTATTGTTGGCGAGCCTCGCCACCTGTACTTTCGCCTACCCGTGGCTTGAAGGCTATAACGACAACAAGGATGAGTTCTACCTGTTGGTGTTAATTGCCGCCCTGGGCGGGATCCTGCTGGCGAATGCCAACCATCTGGCGTCTCTGTTCCTCGGTATTGAACTGATCTCTTTGCCGCTGTTTGGCCTGGTCGGTTACGCTTTCCGCCAGAAACGTTCGCTGGAAGCCAGTATCAAATACACCATCCTTTCTGCCGCAGCGTCTTCTTTCCTGCTGTTCGGTATGGCGCTGGTGTATGCGCAGTCTGGCGACCTGTCGTTTGTCGCGCTGGGTAAAAACCTCGGCGACGGTATGCTCAACGAGCCGCTGTTGCTGGCAGGTTTCGGTCTGATGATTGTTGGCCTCGGCTTCAAACTCTCTCTGGTGCCGTTCCACCTGTGGACGCCAGACGTATACCAGGGCGCGCCTGCGCCGGTTTCCACTTTCCTGGCGACGGCGAGCAAAATCGCTATCTTCGGTGTAGTGATGCGTCTGTTCCTCTACGCACCGGTGGGTGACAGCGAAGCGATTCGTGTGGTGCTGGCGATTATCGCCTTTGCCTCCATCATCTTCGGTAACCTGATGGCGCTGAGCCAGACCAATATCAAACGTCTGCTCGGTTACTCATCTATCTCTCACCTCGGCTATCTGCTGGTGGCGCTGATTGCGCTGCAAACGGGCGAGATGTCGATGGAAGCGGTAGGGGTTTACCTGGCCGGTTATCTGTTCAGCAGCCTCGGCGCGTTCGGCGTGGTCAGTCTGATGTCCAGCCCGTATCGTGGCCCGGATGCTGATTCCCTGTTCTCTTACCGCGGTCTGTTCTGGCATCGTCCGATCCTCGCGGCAGTGATGACGGTGATGATGCTGTCTCTGGCCGGTATCCCGATGACGCTGGGCTTTATCGGTAAGTTCTACGTGCTGGCGGTCGGTGTCCAGGCACACTTGTGGTGGCTGGTGGGTGCCGTGGTTGTCGGTTCGGCAATCGGCCTCTACTACTACCTGCGCGTGGCGGTGAGCCTGTACCTGCACGCACCGGAACAACCGGGTCGCGATGCACCATCAAACTGGCAGTACAGCGCGGGCGGTATCGTTGTGCTGATCTCTGCACTGTTGGTACTGGTACTGGGTGTATGGCCACAACCGCTGATTAGCATTGTGCGGTTAGCAATGCCGCTGATGTAAGCTATCAGTTTGTAAGTCAGAAAGCCGCCGACATGTTCGGCGGTTTTTTTTGGTGCCCTGACACCATCACCCAACAATAACCGTCAGCGCATGATTCCCTTGTCGCAGCATACGTCGATACGCGCTAATCAGCTTTTCCATATCAAGCATGATCGAAGCAAAGAGTTGCCCCTCTAACTCTTCTGAAAAGGTCACTCCCGGATAAATCTCCATTTCATTGAGTCGCTTAATGGAAAACTTTTTACGCAGCTCACTTCGATCCAGTGATTCCAGTCGGTCGATTGTCGCGGCTAACTCCTGATTCCATGTCAATCCCAGGAAACCATCTATACCATCTTCGAGGCTGTGTTCACCAAGCACGGCACGACTCAGCGGATCATTCTTCGCTGGATCGAACGCAGAGGTGCCTGTCAGCCCAAAGTGTAAAAAATCCCAGCGTTTATCAATATCCAGTCGGCGTAATCCTGAAAGCGTGTCATGTATATTATCCATCAAAGGTTTTTCAGTAGACTCAAGCAGTTGGTTAATCTTTTCTGAGTCAATTTCTGCAAAATAACCAATCATTCCCATTTATTTTTCCTCCATTGAATTTTATGTTTCGCATCTTAAAACAGACGAGGGAAAATAAAATGTACATGTCGCTGTTTCTGGACCCGCCTCGAGAAATTTTTATTATTTACTGTTGTGTAACAAGGTTATAACACCATCCGCCACCTGAGCCATTTTCTGATAATTCAATCTGTCTGCGATATCACCGGGCAAGTAGTTTTGTTTATTACGATAAAAAGCGGTGTCAGTAATCATTACGGCGGGAATATCGTGTTGCCAATAATTAAGGCGGTCAGAGAAATTAATACCGTTAATAAACCATGGGGCATTCATAGAATAAACAGATAAATCCCGGGATGATAACAATGCCGTTTTTACCTGACGAACGGCGTTGATATCCTGTATTCTGCCGACCAGGCAATAAAGTCTCCCCGATCGGGATAAAGCCAGGACATTGCCGGGTAAGGGTAATTCTGGCTTCCAGGCGCAGAGTCGTAATAGCCAATCATCTCCAGTGCTATCATTAATTTCACTGGATGCTCAAGCGAAGCTGCATGCACCGCGCTCCCCATTTCATCGCTACGAAAGAAGTGCGGTTCTTCCGACGCATAGGCGACCAGCTGCACGCCTGTTTTCGGTACTTGCTGATGTAACAAACGTGCCAGTTCGAGTAATCCTGCCACACCGCTGGCGTTATCATCCGCGCCCGGCGTATAGGTCAATTGATCGTTTTCATAACTGCTGGCAGAGTCATAATGCGCACCAATAATAATCAGCGGTCCATCGGCAGGACCATAATCAGCAACAATGTTTTTGTAGGGGCCACCCGTAATGGGGACATCCTGCGAGGTAACTCTGGCACCGCTACTGACAAAGACCTCTTTTATATACTCTGCGGACCTATTCAGATTATCAATATTGTCGGCACTACGTGGATGCACAGTTTGTGTAAGATAACGAACTGTTTTTTCTAATTGCTCAGGACTTGCGTGTCGGGGCGTTGACGGTAATGCATTGACCCAGGGTTGGTAAAAAATAATCATAGGGAGTAAAAACACAAATAATATAATAAAAGCAAAGATTATTTTTTTATATGCAAATTATTAATGGGTTGCGTTGTTGAATCATTATTTGCTATGGGTTTCGATATTGTATTTTATTAAGATTAGCAGGATTATACAAAGAGTATATTTTATGTCTGGTGCCTGAGTTTATTTAAAAGGATTTTATATGCGAAATAAAAATATAATCATGTTGCTTATGAGTAGTTTGATTTTGTCAGGATGTGGGCCGCAACCTGAGAATAAGGAAAGTCAGCAACAACAACCCAGTACTCCCACAGAGCAGCAAGTGCTTGCCGCGCAGCAAGCTGCAATAAAAGAGGCTGAGCAAAGCGCCGCCGCCGCGAAAGCCTTGGCCCAGCAAGAAGTGCAACAATATTCAGACAAACAGGCTTTACAGGGGCGATTGCAGGAAGCGCCAACATTTGCAAGAGCGGCTAAAGCAAAAGCTACACATATCGCAAATCCAGGAACCGCTCGCTACCAGCAGTTCGATGATAATCCGGTTAAGCAGGTAGCGCAAAATCCGTTGGCGACGTTTAGTCTTGACGTTGACACTGGCAGTTATGCGAATGTAAGGCGTTTCCTCAATCAAGGGCTGTTACCTCCGCCAGACGCTGTGCGGGTGGAGGAGATAGTCAATTATTTCCCGTCTGATTGGGATATCAAAGACAAACAATCTATTCCGGCCTCTAAGCCAATACCTTTCGCTATGCGCTACGAATTGGCACCTGCACCATGGAATGAACAGCGAACATTGCTGAAAGTTGATATCCTGGCGAAAGATCGCAAAAGTGAAGAGTTACCAGCTTCTAATCTGGTCTTTCTTATCGACACTTCTGGTTCAATGATTTCTGATGAACGTTTGCCACTTATCCAGTCTTCGTTGAAATTATTGGTCAAAGAACTTCGTGAGCAGGATAACATTGCCATCGTGACCTACGCTGGCGACTCCCGTATTGCATTGCCTTCTATCTCCGGGAGTCATAAGGCGGAAATTAATGCCGCAATTGATTCGCTGGATGCCGAAGGCAGTACCAATGGCGGTGCCGGGCTGGAACTGGCTTATCAGCAGGCGGCGAAGGGGTTTATTAAGGGCGGTATCAATCGCATTTTATTGGCCACTGACGGTGACTTTAACGTTGGTATTGACGATCCAAAATCGATTGAATTAATGATCAAAAAACAGCGGGAGTCCGGTGTTACTCTGTCGACGTTTGGCGTGGGGGATGACAATTACAACGAGGCAATGATGGTGCGAATTGCCGATGTTGGCAACGGTAACTACAGCTACATTGATACCCTCTCTGAAGCGCAGAAAGTATTGAACAGTGAAATGCGGCAGACGTTGATTACCGTAGCAAAAGATGTCAAAGCGCAAATTGAGTTTAACCCCGCGTGGGTAACGGAATACCGTCAGATTGGTTATGAAAAGCGCCAACTTCGGGCGGAAGATTTTAATAACGACAACGTTGATGCGGGGGATATTGGCGCAGGCAAACATATAACGTTGTTATTTGAATTAACGCTGAACGGGCAAAAAGCATCAATTGATAAGTTACGCTATGCCCCGGATAACAAATTAGCGAAATCGGACAAAACGAAAGAACTGGCCTGGTTAAAAATTCGCTGGAAATACCCGCAGGGAAAAGAAAGTCAGTTAGTTGAATTCCCGCTGGGGCCAACAATAAACGCGCCCTCTGAAGATATGCGTTTTCGCGCAGCAGTAGCTGCATATGGGCAAAAGTTACGCGGTTCTGAATACCTGAACAATACCTCCTGGCAGCAGATCAAACAGTGGGCTCAGCAGGCAAAAGGGGTAGATCCACAGGGTTACAGGGCGGAATTTATTCGCCTGATTGAACTGGCGGATGGTGTGACTGACATCAGTCAGTGATGACTTTTTAGCAAACTATGTTCGACCAGTCAGCATATTTGCTGACTGGTCGAATTAATTAACAATGATGTTAACTTACTCTTTTGCTTGATGCTCTATTTTTGGGTTGTGAGTGTTTTATTTCTAAGTTTCTATAATAATGATTGATATTTGCATCGCCATATTTATCTAAATAACAATTTCTGTTTACCAGTCGATGTTGAAAATCAATTTCGTACTGCTCTTCTGCTGAATATTTTTTAAATCTGTCAGCATAGTTTTTTAATAACGTATAGGGGGCGCTGTCAGAATTGCTTTCCATTTGTTCAATCACTTCCTGGGCTGCCATGCACACAAATGCACCGCAACTTTGGCTTAAGTATTGCTGAAGATCGGCATGTAAAAATATTATCTCTGGTTCAGTTAAATGATCTGTTATATTCTTATTATTCGGCGTTTCTCTCGTGGGGTCACAATTGAAACTATTGAAACTGTTAATGATACGCTTAAGTGAATTTTCTTTTTCATGGCCTAGTGAACGTAATGAATTGAATATGATGCATTTTATTTGTTGTGTGTTGTTTTTTTCATTAACTATTTTCTGTAGCGAAACTAATATCCAGTGTCCGCCAGTATTTATGGGGAATAACTGGACTTCTTTCGGCCATGATGGATCGCTCTTAATATTATCATTGAGAGCGACTTCCAGGTAAGTGCTGTTGGAATTGGGGAGGTAGAAATCAGTAGGATAATTGACTTGAGTATTTTTTGCATTGGCGGCGATCTTTTTAAGATAGCAAGATATTTCATCTGTGGTTAATTGACGATTTTTATCCCAGAAGTTTGTCCCATCGCTCAGTTCATTATTCTTATCATTTAAAAGTACCTTTGAAAGTGACTGTTTTTCTGATATGAGAGGAATGTCCTCACCGATAATTGTCATTAATTTCGAAGGAGAGAATAGTTTTTTGAACAGGAGATTATCTGAATCATGTGAATTGAGGGGGTGTTTGGTTGCGGTATGTGCCAAATTATATAATTTTAAACAGGCATTTTTTATAAGCTTGATAATCGATAGGGTATCATTTGTTGGGTTTCTAACAATATGGTAAAGAATATCTTCAGCTTTTTTTCCAAATTCATCATAACCTAACGCAATATTATGCAGTAACTCAATACTTTCTTCATCTCCGGATAACGCTGTTTTTTTTAAAGACTGCAGTAATTCCTCGGTCACAGTAAATTTTTCTGCAAATGTCTGACTGAGTTGGGTTTGAGATAATTGACAATAATTGCTGACAACTGTAACCATCATATGCTCCTTTTAGTTGCAAAGGTTGTGCTGAATGAAGATAAAAAGAGGCAACTTATTGCTCTGAATATAGTGCGTAAGGAGATGAATAAATATCAAAAATCGCTCAATATGCCCGTGTGAGTGGATATATGTAGCGCGGGTTGCGATAACAGGGCAAGTTTCGCCCTGTTTTTAATAATAAGCAGAGTTAAACGTTAAACATGGCCAAATCATTCGCCAGTTCAGTCGCCGGGAAAATTGACCGACATTCACGTAACAGGTGCTGACAACCTTTGTCATCATAGCGCGAGCTGACGTGGGTAATGATTAGCTTACCGACTCCAGCCTCACGGGCTAGTGTCGCAGCCTGGCGTGTAGAGCTATGACCGCGACTATTGGCTTTGGCTTCCATGGTTATATCCAGCGTCGCTTCGTGCACCATGACATCGACACCTTTAGCCAGGTCAAGTGCGGCATCGCAGGGGCCGGTATCGCCGAAAATAGCGAGCGCTTTACCTGGCACTGGAGCAGCTAAGTAATCTGCGCCGTTAATCTGCCTTCCATCTTCCAGCGTGATTGTTTTGCCCGCTTTTAATTCCTGAAACAGTGGGCCAGGCGGCACGCCAGCAGCTTTTAATGCCTGGGCATTTAATGCACCCGGTTTATCATGTTCTTCAATACGATAGCCATAACATTCCAGTGGGTGTTCCATTGGATAAGCGGTCACTTTGCGCAGGCCATCGTCGAGAATTTCGCCAGCGCCAATTTCGACAATTTCCAGCGGATAATCGGTCCATGAGCCGCTAATCCGCAGCGCGGTCTCCACAAATTCACGGATACCTTGCGGACCATAAATCGTTAAGGGTTGGACAATACCAGACATAGAACGACTGCACAGCAAGCCGGGTAAACCAAAGAGATGATCGCCATGAAGGTGACTGATAAAAATCTTGTCCAGTTTTCCAGGGTTAAAGGCGGTATGCAGTAGCTGATGCTGGGTGCCTTCACCGCAGTCAAACAACCAAAGACCGCTCTGGGTCGGATGTTGCAGGTTAAGCAATATTGCCGTGACATTGCGCGTGCGGGTTGGCACACCGGCCGAAGTACCTAAAAAAATTAATTCCATGAGTTCATCACGTTTCAAAAAATATTCCGGCTAGTATAAGGCATACATCTAAAAGGAGAGCATTATGATTGAATGGCAAGATCTGCATCACTCTGAATTATCGGTTTCCCAGCTTTATGCCTTATTACAACTGCGTTGCGCGGTGTTTGTTGTCGAGCAGAATTGCCCTTATCAGGATATCGATGGTGATGATTTGACAGGGGATAATCGCCATATTCTCGGTTGGAAAAATGATGAACTGGTGGCGTATGCGAGGATTCTGAAAAGTGATGATGATCTTGAGCCGGTCGTTATAGGTCGGGTGATTGTCAGTGAAGCGTTGCGTGGCGAAAAAGTGGGGCAGCAACTGATGAGTAAAACCCTCGACACTTGCACGCATCACTGGCCTGATAAGCCTGTTTACCTTGGGGCGCAGGCGCATCTGCAAAACTTCTACCAGAGTTTCGGTTTTATCCCTGTGACGGAGATCTATGAAGAAGATGGTATCCCACACATTGGGATGGCACGCGAGGTAATTCAGGCGTAATCAATAACCCTTGTCTATAGTTAGTGACAGGTTTTACGCAAATGGAGAACGAGAATGTCTAATCAGTTTGGTGATACACGTATCGATGACGACCTGACGCTGCTTAGTGAAACACTGGAAGAGGTGCTCCGCTCCTCTGGCGATCCCGCCGATCAGAAATATGTTGAGCTGAAAGCGCGTGCAGAAAAAGCGCTGGATGATGTGAAAAAACGGGTTAGCCAGGCTTCAGACAGTTATTACTATCGGGCGAAGCAGGCTGTTTATCGTGCTGATGACTACGTCCACGAAAAACCCTGGCAGGGAATTGGTGTGGGTGCGGCCGTTGGGCTGGTACTAGGACTGTTGCTGGCACGCCGTTAAAACCTCCCTACACCGGGGTACTGCATTTTTTTTGTAGTACCCCGTATAATGTGAGGCTTTTAACAGGGAGAGGTCCGCGTGCAATCACTTACTACGGCGCTGGAAAATCTACTGCGCCATTTGTCGCAAGAGATTCCGGCGACACCCGGCATTCGGGTTATCGATATTCCTTTCCCTCTCAAAGACGCTTTTGATGCCTTGAGCTGGCTGGCCAGTCAGCAAACGTACCCGCAATTCTACTGGCAACAACGTAATGGTGATGAAGAAGCTGCCGTCCTGGGCGCGATTACCCGTTTTACGTCGTTGGACCAGGCACAACGTTTTCTTCGCCAGCACCCGGAACACGCCGACTTACGCATTTGGGGGCTGAATGCGTTTGACCCGTCGCAGGGCAATTTACTTTTACCACGCCTGGAATGGCGACGCTGTGGCGGTAAAGCCACGCTGCGGCTGACGCTATTCAGCGAAAGCTCCCTTCAGCACGATGCGATTAAGGCAAGAGAATTTATCGCCACACTGGTGAGTATCAAGCCCTTGTCTGGGTTACATTTAACCACTACGCGAGAACAACACTGGCCGGACAAAACGGGCTGGACGCAATTAATCGAACTGGCAACGAAAACCATCGCCGAAGGTGAGCTCGACAAAGTGGTGCTTGCTCGGGCAACTGACCTGCATTTCGCAAGTCCGGTCAATGCGGCGGCGATGATGGCGGCCAGTCGTCGACTGAATCTCAATTGCTACCATTTTTACATGGCCTTTGATGGCGAAAATGCTTTTCTTGGCTCTTCACCGGAACGGTTATGGCGGCGGCGTGACAAAGCGCTGCGTACTGAAGCGCTGGCGGGAACAGTAGCAAATCATCCTGATGATAAGCAGGCGCAGCAGTTAGGTGAGTGGCTGATGGCGGATGATAAAAATCAGCGTGAGAATATGTTGGTGGTGGAAGATATCTGCCAACGATTACAGGCCGATACCCAGACGCTGGATGTTTTACCGCCGCAGGTACTGCGTCTGCGTAAAGTGCAGCATCTTCGCCGCTGTATCTGGACTTCACTCAACAAAGCGGATGATGTGATCTGTTTACATCAGTTGCAGCCAACGGCAGCAGTTGCTGGTTTACCGCGCGATCTGGCGCGACAGTTTATCGCCCGTCACGAACCGTTCACCCGAGAATGGTACGCTGGTTCTGCGGGCTATCTCTCATTACAACAAAGCGAATTCTGCGTTTCCCTGCGCTCAGCAAAAATCAGCGGCAATGTCGTGCGGCTATATGCTGGCGCGGGCATTGTCCGTGGTTCCGACCCCGAGCAAGAGTGGCAGGAAATCGACAACAAAGCGGCAGGGCTGCGTACTTTATTACAAATGGAATAGTAATGAGTCGCATCATTACCGATTCATATCAATAATCTATTTTTGTAGCTCCTTATACTTAGCCGCAATATTGATACCGGACAAACTCATGTCAGTAAGCGCATTTAACCGACGCTGGGCGGCGGTCATTCTGGAAGCATTAACGCGTCACGGCGTAAGACACATCTGTATCGCCCCTGGCTCGCGTTCTACACCGTTAACGTTAGCGGCGGCGGATAATTCCGCATTCATTCACCACACCCATTTCGATGAGCGTGGACTGGGGCATCTGGCGCTGGGGCTGGCGAAAGTCAGCAAGCAGCCGGTGGCGGTGATTGTCACCTCCGGTACGGCGGTGGCAAATCTCTATCCGGCACTGATTGAAGCCGGGTTAACCGGAGAAAAACTGATTCTCTTAACCGCCGATCGCCCGCCGGAGCTAATTGACTGCGGCGCGAATCAGGCGATTCGTCAGCCGGGAATGTTCGCCTCTCACCCCACGCACAGTATTTCACTGCCGCGCCCGACCCAGGATATCCCCGCACGTTGGCTGGTTTCTACCATCGACCATGCTCTCGGTACGCTTCATGCTGGTGGAGTCCATATCAACTGCCCGTTTGCCGAACCGCTGTATGGCGAAATGGACGACACTGGGCTTAGCTGGCAACAGCGTCTGGGTGACTGGTGGCAGGATGATAAGCCGTGGCTGCGTGAAGCGCCTCGTCTGGAAAGTGAAAAACAGCGCGACTGGTTCTTCTGGCGGCAAAAACGCGGCGTGGTGGTTGCCGGGCGCATGAGTGCGGAAGAGGGCAAAAAAGCTGCGCTGTGGGCGCAAACTCTTGGCTGGCCGCTGATTGGCGACGTGCTGTCGCAAACCGGACAGCCGCTGCCGTGTGCCGATCTTTGGTTAGGCAATGCCAAAGCGACCAGTGAACTGCAACAGGCGCAAATTGTGGTGCAACTGGGAAGCAGCCTGACGGGCAAGCGGCTCCTGCAATGGCAGGCAAGCTGTGAACCCGAAGAGTACTGGATTGTTGATGACATTGAAGGGCGACTTGATCCGGCACACCATCGTGGACGCCGCTTAATTGCCAATATTGCCGACTGGCTGGAGCTGCATCCGGCAGAAAAACGCCAGCCCTGGTGCGTTGAAATCCCGCGCCTGGCAGAACAGGCAATGCAGGCGGTTATTGCCCGTCGCGATGCGTTTGGCGAAGCGCAACTGGCGCATCGCATCAGCGACTATCTGCCTGAACAGGGGCAATTGTTTGTCGGTAACAGCCTGGTGGTACGTCTGATTGATGCGCTTTCGCAACTTCCGGCAGGTTACCCGGTGTACAGCAACCGTGGGGCCAGCGGTATCGACGGGCTGCTCTCGACTGCCGCCGGCGTTCAGCGGGCAAGCGGCAAACCGACGCTGGCGATTGTGGGCGATCTCTCCGCACTTTACGACCTGAATGCGCTGGCGTTATTGCGCCAGGTTTCCGCGCCGCTGGTATTAATTGTGGTGAACAACAACGGCGGGCAAATTTTCTCGCTGCTGCCAACGCCGAAAAGCGAGCGCGAGCGTTTTTATCTGATGCCGCAAAACGTCCATTTTGAGCACGCCGCCGCGATGTTCGAGCTGAAATATCATCGTCCGCAAAACTGGCAGGAACTTGAAACGGCGCTTGCCGATGCCTGGCGCACGCCAACCACCACGGTGATTGAAATGGTGGTTAACGACACCGATGGTGCGCAAACGCTCCAGCAACTTCTGGCGCAGGTAAGCCATTTATGATCCTGCACGCGCAGGCAAAACACGGCAAACCAGGTTTACCCTGGCTGGTTTTTTTGCACGGTTTTTCCGGCGATTGCCACGAATGGCAAGAAGTGGGCGAGGTGTTTGCCGACTACTCACGGTTGTATGTTGATCTCCCAGGTCACGGTGGTTCGGCGGCGATTAGCGTCGATGGATTTGATGATGTCACCGACTTACTGCGTAAAACCTTGGTTAGTTACAACATCCTTAACTTCTGGCTGGTGGGGTACTCGCTTGGCGGACGGGTGGCGATGATGGCGGCTTGCCAGAGGCTGGCGGGGCTTTGTGGGGTTGTTGTCGAAGGCGGTCATCCGGGGCTGCAAAATGCTGAACAACGCGCGGAACGTCAGCGTTCCGATCGCCAATGGGCGCAGCGTTTTCGTTCCGAACCATTAACCGCGGTATTTGCCGACTGGTATCAACAGCCTGTTTTTGCCTCGCTCAATGACGATCAACGCCGGGAGCTGGTGGCGCTGCGCAGCAACAATAATGGCGCAACGCTTGCCGCCATGCTGGAGGCGACTTCTCTCGCCGTCCAGCCTGATTTACGTGCTAACCTTAGCGCCCGCACATTTGCGTTTTATTATTTATGTGGTGAACGTGACAGCAAATTCCGCGCCCTGGCGGCGGAACTGGCTGCCGACTGCCATGTCATTCCTCGCGCCGGACATAACGCGCATCGGGAAAATCCCGCTGGCGTAATCGCAAGTCTGGCGCAGATCTTGCGTTTCTGACTAAAGGACACAATATGATTTATCCTGATGAAGCAATGCTTTACGCACCGGTTGAATGGCACGACTGCTCCGAAGGTTTCGAGGACATTCGTTATGAAAAATCCACCGACGGTATCGCAAAAATCACCATTAATCGTCCGCAGGTGCGCAATGCCTTCCGTCCTCTGACGGTAAAAGAGATGATCCAGGCACTGGCAGATGCGCGTTATGACGATAACGTCGGCGTGATCATTCTGACTGGCGCAGGCGATAAAGCGTTCTGCTCCGGTGGTGACCAGAAAGTGCGTGGTGATTACGGCGGCTATAAAGATGATTCCGGCGTACATCACCTGAACGTGCTGGACTTCCAGCGTCAGATCCGTACCTGTCCGAAACCGGTTGTCGCGATGGTGGCTGGCTACTCCATCGGCGGTGGTCACGTTCTGCACATGATGTGCGACCTGACTATCGCGGCAGATAATGCCATCTTCGGTCAGACTGGCCCGAAAGTCGGTTCCTTCGACGGCGGCTGGGGCGCTTCCTACATGGCTCGTATCGTCGGGCAGAAAAAAGCGCGTGAAATCTGGTTCCTGTGCCGTCAGTACGACGCAAAACAGGCGCTGGATATGGGCCTTGTGAACACCGTGGTACCGCTGGCGGATCTGGAAAAAGAAACCGTCCGTTGGTGCCGCGAAATGCTGCAAAACAGCCCGATGGCGCTGCGCTGCCTGAAAGCTGCACTGAACGCCGACTGTGACGGTCAGGCAGGTCTGCAGGAGCTGGCGGGCAACGCCACCATGCTGTTCTACATGACGGAAGAAGGTCAGGAAGGTCGCAACGCCTTCAACCAGAAACGTCAGCCTGACTTCAGCAAATTCAAACGGAATCCGTAATGCGTAGCGCGCAGGTATACCGCTGGCAGATCCCCATGGACGCGGGGGTGGTTCTGCGCGACAGGCGGTTAAAAACCCGCGACGGGCTGTATGTTTGCCTGCGTGAAGGCGAGCGCGAAGGGTGGGGGGAGATCTCCCCACTGCCGGGCTTCAGTCAGGAAACCTGGGAAGAGGCGCAAAGTGTGCTGCTTGCCTGGGTAAATAACTGGCTGGCAGGCGATTGCGAATTACCGCAGATGCCTTCCGTTGCCTTTGGCGTAAGTTGTGCATTGGCGGAGCTGGCAGATACGCTCCCGCAGGCGGCCAATTACCGTACGGCACCACTGTGTAATGGCGATCCGGACGATCTGATCCTCAAACTTGCAGATATGCCAGGCGAGAAAGTGGCGAAGGTCAAAGTGGGATTGTACGAAGCGGTGCGCGACGGCATGGTGGTGAATCTGTTGCTGGAGGCAATTCCGGATCTGCATTTGCGTCTTGACGCAAATCGCGCCTGGACACCGCTGAAAGGTCAGCAGTTTGCCAAATATGTTAACCCGGATTATCGCCACCGCATCGCGTTTCTCGAAGAGCCGTGCAAAACCCGCGATGATTCGCGAGCGTTTGCCCGTGAAACCGGCATTGCCATTGCCTGGGACGAAAGCCTGCGCGAGCCGGATTTTGCCTTTGTGGCTGAAGAGGGCGTGCGCGCGGTAGTTATCAAACCCACGCTCACGGGCAGTCTGGAGAAAGTTCGCGAGCAGGTACAGGCGGCGCACGCGCTGGGGCTGACGGCGGTGATCAGTTCTTCCATTGAATCGAGCTTAGGCTTAACGCAACTGGCGCGGATTGCTGCCTGGTTAACGCCGGACACCATTCCAGGGCTGGACACGCTGGATCTAATGCAGGCGCAGCAGGTACGTCGCTGGCCGGGTAGCACGCTGCCTGTCGTGGAAGTTGATGCACTGGAGCGGTTGTTATGATCTTCTCTGACTGGCCGTGGCGTCACTGGCGGCAAGTGCGGGGAGAAGCCATCGCCTTACGTCTTAATGACGAGCAACTCAACTGGCGCGAGCTTTGTGCTCGCGTCGATGAATTAGCCTCCGGATTTGCGGTGCAGGGTGTGGTTGAGGGCAGCGGCGTGATGTTGCGGGCGTGGAATACGCCGCAAACGCTGCTCGCCTGGCTGGCGTTACTGCAATGCGGGGCGCGGGTGTTGCCCGTGAACCCTCAGCTGCCGCAACCGTTGCTTGAAGAATTGCTGCCCAATCTGACGCTGCAATTTGCGCTGGTGCCGGATGGGGAAAACACGTTTCCGGCATTAACGTCGCTGCACATTCAGCGGGTTGAAGGCGCACATGCCGCTACGTGGCAGCCGACGCGTCTGTGCTCAATGACGTTGACCTCGGGTTCTACCGGGTTGCCGAAAGCCGCTGTCCATACTTATCAGGCCCATCTTGCCAGTGCCGAAGGGGTGTTATCGTTGATTCCGTTTGGCGATCACGATGACTGGTTGCTCTCTTTGCCGTTGTTTCACGTCTCCGGTCAGGGAATTATGTGGCGCTGGTTATACGCTGGTGCGCGGATGACGGTGCGTGATAAACAGCCATTGGAGCAAATGCTGGCAGGCTGTACTCACGCTTCACTGGTGCCAACACAACTCTGGCGTTTGCTGGTTAACCGCAGTTCCGTTTCCCTGAAAGCGGTGTTACTTGGCGGCGCGGCTATCCCGGTCGAGTTGACGGAACAGGCGCGCGAGCAGGGGATTCGTTGCTTTTGCGGCTATGGTCTGACCGAGTTTGCCTCCACGGTGTGTGCGAAAGAAGCCGACGGCCTGGCAGACGTTGGTTCGCCGCTGCCGGGTCGGGAAGTGAAAATCGTTAATAATGAAGTGTGGCTGCGGGCTGCCAGTATGGCAGAAGGTTACTGGCGTAACGGGCAACTGGTTTCACTGGTTAATGACGAAGGCTGGTACGCTACGCGCGATCGCGGTGAGATGCATAATGGCAAGCTGACCATTGTCGGACGTTTAGACAATCTATTCTTCAGTGGCGGAGAGGGTATTCAGCCGGAAGAAGTCGAGCGCGTAATTGCTGCACATCCTGCGGTTTTGCAGGTGTTTATCGTCCCCGTTGCCGACAAGGAGTTTGGTCATCGACCGGTGGCGGTGATGGAGTATGACCACGAGAGCGTTGATCTTAGTGAATGGGTGAAAGATAAGCTGGCCCGTTTTCAGCAACCGGTGCGTTGGTTAACGTTGCCGCCTGAACTGAAAAACGGCGGTATTAAAATTTCACGTCAGGCGCTAAAAGAGTGGGTGCAACGTCAGCAATAATTAACCCTCCGTTTCACTTCTCATTTCTGCCATTCCATTGCCGTTGATAAAGAGTTTATCTGTTAATCTGTAAATTGATGTGAAAACTCTTAGCAAACAGGATAATGCAATGGAATGGCTGGTCAAAAAATCGTGCTGCAATAAACAAGATAACAGACATGTACTTATGCTCTGCGATGCTGGCGGCGCGATAAAAATGATCGCCGAAGTGAAGAGTGACTTCGCCGTGAAAGTGGGGGATTTACTCTCGCCTTTGCAGAATGCGCTTTATTGTATTAATCGTGAAAAGCTGCATACGGTGAAAGTCCTCTCGGCAAGCAGTTATAGCCCCGATGAGTGGGAACGGCAGTGTAAAGTGGCACGGAAAACTCAGTAACGTTGTTTTGTCATGGGCAGGAAAATCAGCATCAACCCGCTCATAATACAGGCTACTCCCAGTAGTACTTTCAGCGAAAAAGTCCCTTCCCAGCCGGGAAGTACCATTGAAGCAATCCATACCAGCACATAACTCATACTGAGCAAGGCATAGGCTTTGCTTAGCGCAAGTTTATGTAGCGTTTTATACCAACAAAAAACGGAAAGCAGATAACCCAGCAGCCCGAGTAACAGTATCCGGGCATCCAGGCCAAAAGCTAACAGAGCCGCGATAAAATCCCATAAGTGCGTCATCGGCGGCAGATGACTCGCCGCAAAACCCAGGCTTAATTGCGCAACTGAGGCAATAATGACGCTGAATAATCCCCACATCAGGCCCATTACACCGTACTCCCGAGGATCACAATGCCACCAATAATGAACGCCACCCCACACCAGTGACGCGGCGATACCGGTTCGTGCCACAGTTTTACTGCAGCCAGCGTCACCCAGACAAAATTCAGACTTAACATCGGGTAGGCAATGCCTACCGGTACGTTCTGCAAGACCAGCAGCCAGAGCACCATGGCAAGACCAAGACAAGCCAGCGCCAGTCCCAGCCACAGCACGATATGTTTGCGCCGTTTGTTTATCGCCACAAAGCAGGTTGCCTGTTTCTGACACAACTGCCCGGCAACGCTAAGCAAGCTGGCAAAGACTAATGTTAGCCAGATCATTTGGGACGATACTGAATCAGCACCAGACGCTCCTGACGATCGATGGCATCTGCGGGCGGAATGGCGAGACTGTTGATATCTTCATCGCGGTCAACCGAAAGCACGAGAGTAATAATCCCCTCCTGACGATGTTGATTAAGCCAGTTTGCGAACTCATCACCGCTGACAAATCTCCCTTTCGCATCCGGATAATTAAGGCCGTATTTCAACTCACCTGTCTGGCGATACATGATGATGTCATCGCGTTGCAGGCTCCATGCCAGACCTGCGGCAACACCGACGCTATCAGTAAGAATATAGCGGCTTGGCTGAAGTGATTCTTGTGTCATCTCGACAAAAAATTGCGGATGTTTTCCTTCCATAACTCTGTCAGGAATTGAAAATCCTACCAGCAACGCCAGCCCCAGCGGGCAAAGCGCGGCAAAAGGCCAGGTCTTTTCGACGTTTGTTAAGGTGTACCAGCCGAAAAATGCCCATAGCGAAAAAATCGACCAGGCACAAAAGACTTTATAGCTCTCGAAGGTTTGCCACACCGGCGTGTTCATTGGTCCCCACGGGGAGACCACAAATGTGGCAATAATGCCAGTGACGCCAAAAGCGATGTTAATCCAGCCATTAATCCGCAGCGCCAGAGGATTATTTTTTGCTGCCAGCAAAGCGTAATGCGCCATCAGCATTGCCAGAGATGCAAAGCAGGAAAGAATATAGGTGGGCAATTTACCTTTAGCGACGGAGAAAAACAGCAGCGGCATTATCGTCCAGCTCAACAAATAGACGGTTGCGGAATGCTTGCGGTTTTTCCAGCCTGTGTACAGTGCACCGGGGAGTAATCCCAGCCACGGCAGGCTACCGGCAATGATGACCGGCACGTAGTACCAGAACGGAGCTCTATGTTGGGCATCATCCAGTGCAAAGCGTTGAATATGCTCAACCCAGAAAAAATAGTGCCAGAAGTCAGGCTCCCGCTGCGCTATCGCCAGTCCCCAAGGGAGAACCGTCAGTACGCAACTGATAACCGCCAGCCAGCCGTAAATAAAGAGATCTTTCCAGCGTTTTTGCGTCGCTACCCATGGCAGCACGCTTAATACCGGCACGGCAAGGGCGAGAAAACCTTTGGTCATCACCCCCATGCCGCAGGTGATTCCCAGCAGTAAAAATCCTGCGCTTTTGCCTTTCCACGTCTGTGCCTGCATTGCCAGCCAGAAGCTGCACATTCCCGCCACCAGCCAGAATGCAATAAACGGATCGAGCACGGCATAAGTGCCGATGGCATAGACAATAAACAATGAGAGATAAATTACTGTGGCGAGTAGAGCCAGACGTTTATCGCGCCATAAGCGCAGAGTAAACCAGGTCACCAGCGCGGCAGTTAACAGGGTCGCAAAGATAACGCCTGCCCGCACACCAAAGTTATTCGCGCCAAATAGCCATTGCCCAATGCTGTTAATCCAGTATCCGGCAATGGGTTTTTCGAAATAACGTAGCCCTAACAGATGGGGCACAATCCAGTCGCCGGATGCCAGCATTTCTCGACTGATTTCCGCATAACGCGTTTCATCGGGTTGCCAGAGCAGACGCGTGCTGATCGGTAACAGGTAATAGCAGGCAATAAACGCGAAGAGGCCGATAAGGTAACGTACCGATTTCATCAGCGACTACCCGCAATTTGTTGGCAACCCAGCCAGCCTTCACGTCCGGCAATATTTCCGCGAACAACTTGTCCGAGCGGCAACGTCTCTGATAACAGTTCGCTTAAAGGGCAAAATGTCACGCCTTCCTGAGCTGCGCGTTTGAGGAGATCCACAAAATTATGCTGATAAGCGCAGCCTTCAACTTCTGCATGAATGGTATAAACCGGCGTGCCTTTATCTCGCAGGATGCGGTTGAGTAACCAACCGTTAAAATCTTCTGCTTTCACATCCCGACCAATCACTTCATCCCAGGTGGGTAAGGTCACCGGAATTTGCGCAGTGCCAGGGTTTCCTGATTCGAGCAATGGACGGAACGGCATGGCCCCACGACAATCGCTGTTGTAGCGCAAATGGAACGCTTCTTTTGCTTCGATCACCTTCTGGTCGGCACGCCAGCCCGCAGCGGCAGAACAGGTTACCGGTTGACCGATAATCTCTTCCAGAGTGCGAAGACCGCGTGCAATATCGTCGATCATTGTTTGCCGATCCCAGTTACCGCTACGGGCTTGCCAGGCATGGTGATCCCAGGCGTGCAGGCCGACTTCGTGATGTTTAGCCGCTTCACGAATGATATCGGCATTGGCATGACCAATCTCTTTACCTGGCCAGGCCGTACCTGCCAGTAAAATATCCCAGCCATAAAGCGATGCCGCATTTGAGCGCAGCATCTTCCACAAAAACTGTGGCTTCACCAGTCGCCAGAGATGGCGGCCCATATTGTCCGGGCCGACGCTGAAAAAAATGCTGGCCTGAATATTATGCTTACTCAAGATTTCCAGCAGACGCGGCACGCCTTCACGGGTGCCACGAAAGGTATCGACATCAATGCGTAAGCCTACTTTGGTCATGATGGTTTATCCGTAAGATCAACGGTGCGCAGGAAGAAATCCAGCGTTTCGTCGATGGTTTCCTGCATATCAATTTTCGGCTCCCAGTCCAGGCAGCGGTGGGCATTGCGGATGCTCGGTTTACGATGCTCTACGTCCTGATATCCTTTGCCGTAGTAGCTGCTACTTTCGACAACGCGAAAGCCCGCAAACGGTGGGAAATGATGGCGCAGCGGATGTTTTTCGAAGCTCGCCAGCAGCATCTCGCCCAGTTCCTCAATGCTCGCTTCGTTCTCAGGATTGCCAATGTTGATAATTTCACCGTCGCAGCGATTTCCCGCATTTTCGATAATGCGGTATAACGCCTCGATACCATCGCGAATATCAGTAAAGCAGCGTTTTTGTTTTCCGCCATCAATCAGCTTAATCGGTGAACCTTCTACCAGATTGAGAATGAGTTGCGTAATAGCGCGGGAGCTGCCGATTCGTGCCGCATTAAGGTTATCCAGTCGCGGTCCCATCCAGTTAAACGGGCGGAAGAGGGTGAACTGTAAACCCTCTTTTTCGCCATAGGCCCAGATCACCCGATCAAGTAATTGTTTTGATACCGAATAAATCCAGCGTGGTTTATTCACCGGGCCGACGATTAAATTAGAATGGTCCTCATCGAAGTATTTATCGCTACACATCCCATAAACTTCTGAAGTTGACGGGAAGATGATTCGCTTACGGTACTTCACGCAGTAGCGGATAATGCGCAGATTCTCTTCAAAATCGAGTTCAAATACGCGCAGCGGGTTGCGGGTATATTCAATCGGCGTGGCTATCGCCACCAGCGGCAAGACGACATCACATTTTTTGACGTGATACTCAATCCATTCGGAATGAATACTGATATCGCCTTCGACAAAGTGAAAATGCGGATGATTCAGAAAACGGCTTATCGCATCGCTGCCAATATCCAGACCGTAAACTTCATAATGATCTTCGCGCAGCAGGCGTTCTGTCAGATGGTTGCCAATAAAGCCATTTACCCCGAGGATGAGTACCCGGGTACGGCGTCGGGCGGTGCAGGCAGGCTGGCTATTCAAGCGTGAACCTTGCACCAGGCCCAGCGTCTGCGCTAATTGCGAGCCCTGCATAGTAATGCCGTCGCCCGCCTGTCCGGTGACGATTTCCAGCGCGCCATCGCCACAGGCAATCAACAGCGGTGCAATAGAAATCACGCTCCCCGGCTGTGCTTTGCTGGCATGAGGATGAACACGCGACGACCAGACGGTAAATTTCTGATTGCCAACATAGCTGAAGGCACCCGGCCACGGATCGGCAACGGCACGTACCATGTTGTGCAGTACGGATGCCGGTTTATGCCATTCAAGGAAACTGTCATCCGGCGTTCTGCGACCAAAACAGGTGGCTTCGTTTTCGCGCTGGGCGATTTCCAGAATATTACCGTGTTTAATGGCGGGTAATGTCTGTTCCAGTAGCTGGCGCGCGGCATGGCACAATTTATGATGCAGCGTAATAGCGATATCGTCTGGCGCAATGGCAACGCGCAGTTGCGCCACAATGGCCCCAGCATCGGCACGTTTTACCATTCGGTGCAATGTAACGCCCGTTTCCGTTTCACCGTTCACCAGCACCCAGTTCAGCGGCGCGCGACCACGATATTTTGGTAACAGCGAACCGTGCAGATTAAATGCACCTGCGGGAGCGAGCTGCAAAATCTCGTCGCAAATAAGATGGCGATAATAAAAAGAGAAAATCACCTCTGGTGACAGTTGGGCAATGCGTTCCACCCACAGCGGATGATTAACGTTATCCGGCGCATAAACCGGAATGCCTCTTTCCGCCGCCAGATGAGCCACCGAACCATAAAAGGCTTTTTCACCGGGATTATCGGTATGGGTAAAAATGGCGCTAATTTCGTAACCGGCAGCCAGCAGAGCTTCAATACCGAGGCATCCCATATCGTGGTAGGCAAAAACGACGGTTTTCATTATTCATTTTCCTTGCTGGATGGACGGATAACTTGCTGAACAAAATAGCGGGGGCGGGCGCGGACATCGGTGTAGATCCTGCCGATATATTCACCGAGTAATCCCATGCCGATAAACTGAGCGCCAATAAAAGTAAACAGCACGGCAAATAGCATAAAGACGCCTTCTGCCGCCCATTGTGGTCCGAAGGTCAGGCGTAAAATCACCAGCAGCACCGCAATGCTAAAACCTCCAATCGCAATAATGCTGCCGAGCAGACTCAGCATACGTAGCGGCGTTGTGGTAAGGCAGGTCACCAGGTCGTACATCAAATTAATCAGGCGCATAAAACTGTATTTGGATTCACCAAACTCACGCTCGGCATGATGTACTGGAATTTCAATGGCACGGCGGGCGAAGATATTCGCCAGAATCGGGATAAAGGTGCTACGTTCATGGCAGTGCAACATCGCATCGACAATATGACGGCGATAGGCGCGCAGCATACAACCGTAGTCACCCATCGCTTTGCCGGTGGTGCGCTGAATAAGCCGGTTAATCATCTTCGAAGCTGTTTTACGAAACCAGCTGTCCTGGCGGTTCTGGCGTACAGTCCCTACCACGTCGTAACCTTCATCGGCTTTTGCCACTAGGCGGGGGATTTCTTCTGGCGGATTCTGGAGATCGGCATCAAGGGTAATAATTAAGTCGCCGGTAACGTGACTGAATCCCGCCATAATCGCTGAATGTTGCCCGTAATTGCGGTTAAGCAAAATAGACACAATATGGCTGTTCTCCGCTTGTGAGGCTTCGACCAGCATATGCGCGGAATTATCGCTACTGCCGTCATCAATCAGCAGGATCTCATACTCTTTCCCCAACGATTCACAGGCTGTGGTGGTGCGCCTGATTAATTCCGGTAAGCTTTCCTGCTCGTTATAAACGGGAATAACCACCGAGACTTTCTTAACAGGGTGGATTTCAAACATGGCTTATTGTCCTGCGAGTTGCTGAAGGGCTGTGATGACACGGTCGGCATCGGCGGTAGTCATATCCGGGAACAGCGGCAAAGAACAGATGCGTTCGCTATTCCATTCGGTATTCGGTAACGACAGCGTGGGAAAACGCTCGCGATAATATTTTTGTGTGTGAGCGGCGCGGAAATGTAACCCGGTACCAATGCCTCTTTCTTTTAACGCTTCCATCAACGCATCGCGACTGATACCACAACGTTGTTCATCGACACGAATAATAAACAGATGCCAGGCGTGAACGTGCGGCCAGGCGGGAAGGCTTAATGGCTGAAAGGGGAGAGCTGCCAGTGCTTGCTGATATTGCTGGGCAATTTCGCGCCGACGGGTGTTGAGGTGCTCTAATTTTGCTAACTGTGTCAGGGCAATCGCGGCGTTAATATCGGTCAGATTGTACTTATAGCCCGGTGTTAAGACTTCAGCCTGCGGTGCACGGCCCCAGGTTTGTCTGTCATAGGCATCGACACCCAGACCGTGAAATTTCAGCATCCGTAGCTGGCGGGCAAGGTTTTCATTATCAGTTACAATCAGGCCACCTTCAGCACAGGTAATATTTTTAATGGCATGAAATGAAAAAATAGCGGTACCTTTTGCGCCAATATGTCGCCCTTTGTAATACGTACCGACGGCATGGGCAGCATCTTCGATAACTGCGATGCCGTAACGTTCGCCAATGGCGCGAATGGCGTCAATATCTGCTGGCGCACCGGCATAATGCACCGGAATGATGGCTTTAGTGCGTGGCGTAATGGCTGACTCGATAGCTTCAGGCGTGACCATCAGCGTATCGCGGTCGACATCCACCATTACCGGCGTTGCACCCAACAAGGAAATCATATTGAGGGTTGAAACCCAGGTCAGGGAAGGCGTAATCACTTCATCGCCCTTGCCAATTTTCAACGCCATTAGCGTGATATGCATTCCGGCGGTGGCTGAACTGACCGCGATGGCATGCTGATTTCCCGTCAACTGGCAAAAGGCTTGCTCAAGCGCCTGATTCTTCGGACCGGTTGTGATCCAACCGGATTCGAGAACCTCTTTAACTGCAGCGAGTTCCTCCACGCCCATTGCTGGTCGCGAAAAAGGCAAAAATTCTGACATTGCTTTTCCTTCCGCCATTGAATACCTGTCCACTTATATTTGCTATAAAGAGTGTTGTGTATATTTTGCCATTTGGAGCGAAATTTTAAGGATAGAATATTAACTTAACCTTAAGAAACTAATATTAGACGTAAATATTGAAATTTTTATATTTTTTCTTATTTAGGCTTTGCATTTGGCAAAATTTTGAGGCATTTTGCCGACATCGTAGGATTTTTAATATTACACCAACTGCTAATTATCGCCAGAAATGTCGCTCAATTTTACGGTAATTGTCTGGTTGCGCTTGTCTATAGGTGGAGTTTACGTGTTAGCTTTTTGCCGCTCATCATTGAAGTCAAAAAAATATTTCATCATTTTACTGGCGCTCGCTGCAATTGCCGGACTGGGTACTCATGCCGCCTGGAGTAGCAATGGTTTGCCACGTATCGACAATAAAACATTGGCCAGACTGGCACAGCAGCACCCGGTTGTCGTTTTGTTTCGCCATGCTGAACGTTGCGATCGTTCAACCAATCAATGCTTGTCAGATAAAACAGGTATTACGGTTAAAGGTACCCAGGATGCCCGTGAACTGGGCAACGCTTTTAGCGCTGACATCCCTGATTTCGATCTTTATTCCAGTAATACCGTCCGGACCATTCAGTCGGCGACCTGGTTTTCCGCGGGTAAAAAGCTGACGGTAGATAAACGACTTCTTCAGTGCGGTAATGAGATTTATAGTGCAATTAAGGACTTACAAAGCAAAGCGCCTGATAAAAATATCGTTATTTTCACCCATAATCATTGCCTGACATATATTGCTAAAAATAAGCGTGATGCGACATTTAAACCTGATTATCTGGATGGTTTAGTCATGCATGTGGAAAAAGGCAAAGTTTATCTGGATGGGGAATTCGTTAACCACTAAATTTTCAATCTGACAGCCAGTGATGGCTGTCATCATTGTTAAAGAAGACCTTTCAAACGTAACGTTTTTCGGGTGGCAACATTTAAATCATAATGCACCAGATCTTCAGGTTTTACCCACGCGTAGTCCTGAAACTCTTCGTTTATTTTCACTTCTCGGTTGGCAGAAACGCAGTCAAAAATCAGGTAAATCATATAAATTTCTTCCTTGCGACCATCTGCATACGTCTTGGTGCGAATATCATCGCTGAAGGTCCACGGCGTGATTTCTGTCAAAAGCAGCTGTTCTCCCAGTTCTTCGCGAATTTCGCGGCGTAGTGCCTCTTCAATTCGTTCGCCGGGCTCCACGCCGCCACCCGAAAGCGCCCATTGACCGGGGAAAACGCCGCGATCGTCGGCCATTTTACACAGCAAATAAGCACCATCATTTTGAATCAAAGGGCATACAATAGTCCGTTGTCGCACAGGGGTATTCCTTATAAATAAATAGAAACCATGAGAATACGGTAACTCAGAAATATGTGAAAGTGACAGTAATCTCTTTTGCGATGATAACTGCACTTATTATTATTTTTGTGTGTATCGGTAAACTGTGTTTATTTTTTCGGCGTTTAATTATTTAAGAAGTATTTAGTTACAATAAGTGACTAGCTCCCTTTTTTCGCTCATTGAATCCTCTGCGCCAGGCAGTACAATCCCGCAGCTTTGGGAATTTTGATTAATTGCTTGTGGGAAAGGGGATAATGAAAAAAATTGCGCTAGCAGGTCTGGCCGGAATGCTGTTGGTTTCTGCATCGGTCAATGCAATGAGCATCAGCGGCCAGGCGGGTAAAGAATACACCAATATTGGTGTCGGTTTTGGGACTGAATCGACGGGCCTGGCTTTAAGCGGTAACTGGACACATAACGACGACGACGGTGACGTCGCGGGCGTGGGGCTGGGGTTGAATCTGCCTCTCGGGCCGTTAATGGCGACCGTTGGCGGAAAAGGCGTTTACACCAACCCCAATTATGGCGATGAAGGTTATGCCGCAGCGGTAGGAGGTGGTTTGCAGTGGAAAATTGGCAACAGCTTCCGTTTGTTTGGCGAGTATTACTACTCTCCGGATTCACTCTCCAGCGGTATTAAAAGTTATGAGGAAGCGAATGCTGGCGCGCGTTACACCATTATGCGTCCAGTCAGTATTGAGGCGGGTTATCGCTACCTGAATCTGTCGGGTAAAGACGGTAACCGCGACAACGCCGTGGCTGACGGCCCGTATGTTGGGGTTAACGCCAGTTTCTGATCCCTTCCGGCGCGGCATTCTGTCGCGCCATTCAGTTTCTTACTACGCCTTATCTCCCTTTGCGTTATAGTGATTCGATAACAAAAGCAGGAGATAACCATGTTAAAAGTGGAAATGCTATCCACCGGGGATGAAGTGTTACACGGGCAAATCGTTGACACTAACGCTGCCTGGCTGGCCGATTTTTTCTTTCATCAGGGGTTGCCATTATCTCGCCGCAATACGGTGGGGGATAACCTTGATGACTTAGTCACCATTCTTCGCGAACGTAGTCAGCACGCCGATGTGCTGATCGTTAACGGCGGGCTGGGACCGACCAGCGATGATTTAAGCGCACTCGCCGCTGCGACAGCAAAAGGTGAAGGCCTGGTGCTGCATGAAGCCTGGCTCAAAGAGATGGAACGCTATTTCCACGAACGTGGACGAGTAATGGCACCGAGCAACCGTAAACAAGCGGAGCTGCCTGCCAGTGCGGAATTTATCAATAACCCGGTAGGCACCGCCTGTGGTTTTGCCGTGCAGCTTAATCGTTGCCTGATGTTCTTTACTCCCGGCGTACCGTCAGAATTTAAGGTGATGGTCGAGCACGAAATCCTGCCGCGTCTGCGCGAGCGTTTTTCTTTACCACAGCCGCCGGTTTGTCTGCGTTTAACTACCTTTGGTCGTTCGGAAAGCGATCTGGCACAAAGCCTGGACACTCTACAACTGCCGCCGGGCGTAACAATGGGCTATCGCTCCTCAATGCCGATCATCGAACTGAAACTCACCGGACCGGCAAGCGAGCAACAGGCGATGGAAAAACTGTGGCTGGACGTTAAACGTGTTGCCGGACAGAGCGTGATTTTCGAAGGCACCGAAGGACTGCCCGCGCAGATCAGTCGCGAATTGCAAAACCGCCAGTTCAGCCTGACGTTGAGCGAGCAATTCACCGGCGGTTTATTGGCTTTGCAACTTTCTCGCGCAGGTGCTCCACTGCTGGCGTGTGAAGTGGTTCCTTCACAGGAAGAAACCCTGGCGCAAACTGCGCACTGGATTACAGAACGGCGGGCCAACCATTTTGCCGGGCTGGCACTGGCTGTTTCGGGTTTCGAGAACGAGCATCTCAACTTTGCGCTAGCCACGCCAGATGGCACTTTCGCTCTGCGTGTGCGTTTCAGCACTATACGCTACAGCCTGGCTATCCGTCAGGAAGTGTGCGCAATGATGGCACTGAATATGCTGCGCCGTTGGTTAAACGGCCAGGACATTGCCAGTGAGCATGGCTGGATTGAGGTTGTTGAGTCCATGACCTTATCCGTCTGATTCCGCCACTCTGTGCCGGTTTACTGCACCGGCACATTCCCCCTCCGGCAAAATTTGTCCAACCTGTTGTACTCAATAAGAAAAAATCCGTGCGCTGATTCACAAATTTGTGCGTAATTTCTCCAGTCCGTTGGACGAGGAGCGGGATTTGATGCGCTTCACAATTTTACTCCCCCTGAGCAACGAGACTGATTCCAGTATCTAAGACTGGAGTCCAGTATGTTGGAATCAAGCAAAGTTCCCGCCCTGACACGGGCTATTGATATTCTCAATTTGATTGCCCGCATTGGCCCCTGTAATGCTGCGACGATCATTGACACATTGGGGATCCCTAAAAGCACGGCCTATTTGCTGCTTAATGAACTCAGGCGTCAGCGTTTTCTTAGCCTTGATCACCAGGAAAAATTTTGTTTGTGGACCAAGCTGGTGGAGCTTTCCGGTCATGCGTTAAGCAAGATGGATCTCCGGGAACTGGCTCGACCGCGTTTGACGCAACTGATGGATACCACCGGGCTGTTATGTCACCTGGGGATTATTGATAACGGCAGCGCTTATTACATTTTGAAAGTGGAGTCATCAGCCACTATCAGCGTGCGTTCACATGAAGGAAAAAGCCTTTCGCTTTATCGCTCCGGAATAGGTAAATGCCTGCTTGCCTGGCAACCTGCAACTGTACAGCAAAGTATTATCGAAGGGCTGGTCTGGGAGCAGGCGACACCCACAACGATTACTCATCCACAGCAACTTCACGAAGAACTGGCGCGTATTCGCCGTCAGGGCTGGAGCTATGACAACGGCGAAGATTACGCCGATGTCCGTTGTGTCGCTGCGCCGGTGTTTAACGCCAATAACGAGCTTACCGCTGCGATCTCGGTGGTCGGTACCCGCTTACAAATCAATGAAGAATACCGTGATTATCTGGCGGGCAAGGCCATTGCCTGCGCCAGGGATATTTCACGTCTGTTGGGATGGAAAAGTCCCTTTGACTTACAAGCCTCATAACAATGGAGAACATCATGACCCTACCAAAAATTAAACAGGTTCGCGCCTGGTTTACTGGCGGTGCGACAGCAGAAAAAGGCGCTGGCGGCGGTGATTATCACGACCAGGGGGCGAATCACTGGATAGACGATCATATTGCCACCCCGATGAGTAAATACCGCGATTATGAGCAGTCACGCCAGTCATTTGGCATTAACGTTCTTGGCACGTTGATTGTTGAAATCGAAGCAGAAAACGGCCAGACCGGATTCGCCGTTTCGACAGCCGGTGAAATGGGCTGTTTTATCGTCGAAAAACACCTTAACCGTTTCATTGAGGGTAAATGTGTCAGTGATATCAAACTGATCCATGATCAAATGCTCAATGCCACCCTGTATTACTCCGGCTCTGGTGGCCTGGTGATGAACACGATTTCCTGTGTCGATCTGGCTCTGTGGGATCTGTTCGGCAAAGTGGTCGGGCTTCCGGTTTATAAACTTTTAGGCGGCGCTGTTCGTGATGAGATTCAGTTCTACGCCACAGGTGCGCGTCCGGATCTGGCAAAAGAGATGGGCTTTATCGGTGGCAAAATGCCGACGCACTGGGGGCCACATGATGGCGATGCGGGGATCCGCAAAGATGCCGCTATGGTCGCGGATATGCGTGAAAAATGCGGTGAGGATTTCTGGTTAATGCTCGACTGCTGGATGAGTCAGGACGTGAACTATGCCACCAAACTGGCCCACGCTTGCGCGCCCTATAACCTGAAATGGATCGAAGAGTGCCTGCCGCCACAGCAGTATGAAGGTTATCGCGAACTGAAACGCAACGCGCCAGTCGGAATGATGGTCACCAGCGGTGAGCACCACGGCACACTGCAATCTTTTTGTACGCTTTCAGAAACCGGTATCGACATTATGCAGCCGGATGTTGGCTGGTGCGGTGGCTTAACCACGCTGGTGGAAATTGCCGCAATCGCCAAATCCAGGGGGCAACTGGTGGTGCCGCACGGTTCGTCTGTTTACTCCCACCATGCGGTGATCACCTTCACTAATACGCCATTCAGCGAATTCCTGATGACCAGTCCGGATTGTTCAACGATGCGTCCGCAGTTTGACCCGATTCTGCTCAATGAGCCGGTTCCGGTGAATGGTCGTATTCATAAATCAGTGCTTGATAAACCCGGTTTTGGCGTCGAACTCAATCGTGACTGCAATTTGAAACGCCCCTACAGCCACTAATCACTCCGGGCGTTGCTGTGACAACGGTAACGCCCACATATTCTAAGGAGCTTTTTATGAGCACCGCTTTGCTTGACGCCGTGGTGAAGAAAAACCGTGTGCGTTTAATTCCGTTTATGTTGGCGCTGTATGTGCTGGCGTTTCTCGACCGTTCGAATATCGGTTTTGCCAAACAGACCTACCAGATTGATACCGGGTTGAGTAATGAAGCTTATGCGCTGGGAGCAGGCATTTTCTTTGTGGTATATGCGTTTCTGGGTGTTCCGGCGAATCTTTTGATGCGCAAACTGGGGGCCAGAACCTGGATTGGTACGACAACACTGCTGTGGGGATTTCTTTCGGCAGCCATGGCATGGGCCGATACTGAAGCGAAATTTCTGATAGTTCGCACTCTGCTTGGTGCTGCGGAGGCCGGATTTTTCCCTGGTATGATTTATCTCACCTCGCAATGGTTTCCGCAGCGTAATCGCGCCAGCATTATGGGGCTGTTCTATATGGGCGCACCGCTGGCGTTAACACTGGGATCACCGCTTTCCGGCGCGCTGCTGGAGATGCATGGATTTATGGGGCATCCCGGCTGGTTCTGGATGTTTGTGATTGAAGGATTGTTGGCAGTCGGCGCTGGGGTATTCACATTCTTTTGGCTTGATGACACACCGGAGCAGGCACGTTTTCTGAGTAAACAAGAAAAAACGTTGCTTATCAATCAACTGGCAAGTGAAGAACAACAGAAAGTGACTTCTCGGCTGAGCGATGCGCTGCGTAATGGGCGAGTCTGGCAACTGGCGATTATCTACCTGACCATTCAGGTGGCGGTTTACGGATTAATTTTCTTCCTGCCGACCCAGGTTGCGGCATTGCTGGGAACAAAAGTGGGCTTTACAGCGTCGGTGGTCACCGCCATTCCGTGGGTTGCGGCCTTGTTTGGGACCTGGCTTATTCCGCGCTATTCCGATAAAACCGGCGAACGGCGTAATGTCGCAGCGCTGACATTACTGGCGGCGGGCATTGGTATTGGTCTGTCCGGGCTGCTTTCTCCAGTACTGGCGATCGTAGCGCTGTGTGTTGCAGCCATCGGGTTTATTGCCGTGCAGCCGGTGTTCTGGACGATGCCGACACAACTGCTTTCCGGTACGGCGCTGGCTGCGGGGATTGGTTTTGTAAACCTGTTTGGTGCAGTGGGCGGGTTTATTGCCCCGATCCTGCGCGTGAAAGCAGAAACGTTATTTTCCAGCGATGCGGCGGGATTACTGACGCTGGCAGCGGTGGCGGTCATCGGTTCGCTGATTATTTTCACTCTGCGTGTAAATCGTACTGTTGCGCAGACCGACGTGGCACATCATTAAATAGGTTAAGGAACACGATGAACGCATTATTAACCAATCCCTTTAAAGAACGTTTACGCAAGGGCGAAGTGCAAATTGGTCTGTGGTTAAGCTCAACAACTGCCTATATGGCAGAAATTGCCGCCACTTCCGGTTATGACTGGTTGCTGATTGATGGGGAGCACGCGCCAAACACCATTCAGGATCTTTATCACCAGCTACAGGCGGTAGCGCCCTATGCCAGCCAACCCGTGATCCGTCCGGTGGATGGCAGTAAGTCGCTGATTAAACAAGTCCTGGATATTGGCGCGCAAACTCTACTGATCCCGATGGTCGATACTGCCGATCAGGCACGTCAGGTGGTGTCTGCCACGCGCTATCCTCCCTACGGTGAACGTGGTGTTGGGGCCAGTGTGGCACGGGCTGCGCGCTGGGGACGCATTGAGAATTACATGGCGCAAGTCAACGATTCGCTTTGTCTGTTAGTGCAGGTGGAAAGTAAAACGGCACTGGATAACCTGGACGAGATCCTCGACGTCGAAGGGATTGATGGCGTGTTTATTGGACCTGCGGATCTTTCTGCGTCGTTGGGCTACCCGGATAACGCCGGGCACCCGGAAGTGCAGCGAATTATTGAAACCAGCATTCGGCGGATCCGTGCTGCGGGTAAAGCGGCTGGTTTTCTGGCTGTGGCTCCTGATATGGCGCAGCAATGCCTGGCGTGGGGAGCGAACTTTGTCGCTGTTGGCGTTGACACGATGCTCTACAGCGATGCCCTGGATCAACGACTGGCGATGTTTAAATCAGGCAAAAATGGGCCACGCATAAAAGGTAGTTATTGATATCAAAGGCCCATGGGGATCGGCTGTGGGCCTGTGTTAATTAGTGGTTATTCGCTGCCAGATCGGCTTCGCTTAGCTGGGTGGCCGCGAGCACCTGGTCACGATCAATGCCCTGTTCCAGCATGCGCAAGGCAATTTTAATAGCTTGTTCATGCATGCCTTCCTGCAAACCTTCTAATTTACCTTGCTGCAAACCTACTAATTTACCTTCTTGCCAGCCAATTTGATGTCCTTCCTGCCGTAGCCGTTCAGCAATAGTCATCAATCTCTCCTTTTAATGACAGTTCGGAATATCAGCATCAGTGAGTTGGGTTGCCGCCAGCACAATCTCACGTTCAAAGCCCTGCTCCAGCATGCGCAAGGCAATTTTAATGGCTTGCTCATGCATGCCTTCCTGCAAACCTTCTAATTTACCTTTCTGCAGACCCTCCAATTTACCTTGCTGCAAACCTTCTAATTTACCTTCCTGCCAACCAATTTGATGTCCTTCCTGCCGTAGCCGTTCAGCAATAGTCATTAATCTCTCCTTTTGTAGTAGTGAACGTTCGGCAATCTCCTGAATAAAACGGGTGAAACGGGAGGTATCGCCGCATTGCAGCAGATAATTAAACAGTGTTTGTAGCTGGCTGTCATTAGTGAAGCCTCTAACCAAAAGCGTGGTGATCCTGTCGACCATACCGATTAAATCGCGGTCGCGAATATGCTTTTGAATCAGTTCAAGCAGAGCTATACGCCGATGTTGCATGATCTCATCGTCAGGTACGATGGTAATATCCACCAACGGAAAAGCTTCGGTGTACAACTGCCGGGCAAGTTGCGGATCGTCAAACTCATCCAGCCAGTTGAGTGAGTACGGGTAGGGCGAGGTTTCGCCATGATAAAACAGCAACGGCACCACCAGCGGGACTCTGTCATAGCCTTTGTCCAGGTGACGCTGCATGGCGGCAGTGGCATAGCGCATTAGCCGAAAAGCCATATTCTTTTCTGCAGAGCTTTGATGTTCAATCACGCAGTAGATATAGCCGTCACCGTCGCTGGTTTCCACGGACCACAAAACATCCGAGTAGTAAGCGCGTAAACTTTTTTCAATAAAACTGGTGGGTTCCAGGCGTAAGGTTTGCAGGTTGCAAAGCTTGCGCAGCGGCTCTGGTAGATGTATTTCGAGAAAATCCCGTGCGGTTTCGGGTGTGAACATAAAGGTTTTAAATACTGCATCATGCGGGGAGGAGGTTGTTGATTCGGTCATGGTTGTCCGTCACCTGATATTTATGATGACGCGACATTACGGTTATCCCAGGCCTTTGACATCTGCCAGTTTCAGCCTTTGCGAGACGTTTTCAGAGGAATTTTCACTGCGTTGCAACGCATACATTGGGCACGGAATCGTGTACGCAAAAATGCCCGGTAACCACATGCTTACCGGGCATCAGAAAGGAGTTTAAGCCAGCGCCTGGGCCAGTAGCGTAATCGGATGTTCGCAGCGAAGACTTGTGGACATCTCAATCTGCCATTTACAGGTTTCGCAGTCGGTGACCACCAGATCTGCGCCGCTTTCTTCTATCTGGCGGAACAGTGGTGCGCCGATGGCTTGTGAGGTGGGGTAGTTCTCTTTTTTGAAACCGTAAGTACCCGCAATACCGCAGCACTGGGAATCCAGCACCGTTAACTCAAGCCCCGGGATGTTACGCAACAGCTCCAGGGTGTAGAGCGTCCAGCCCATTTTTTCCATATGGCACGGAGTGTGATAAACCACTTTCAGCGGCAGCGGTTTCAGCGGTAACGTTTTGCCTTCGTCCAGCTTGCGCCACAGCCAGCGGGTCGCCAGTTCGATATGATCGCGCAAGCCTTTGTTGTCGACATTCAGCACTTCCGGGTACTCGTCGCGCAGGGCGAAAGTACAGGTGGAGGAGGTGGCAATCACCGGAATGCCTTTTACTCCCACGGCTTCGCGGATCGACTCTACATTCGTAATTGCCTGTTTGCGTGCTTTATCGGTAAAGCCGTTGGCGATTAGCGGCACACCGCAGCATTTTTCTTTGCTGAGCAGTTGCACGCCAGTACCCATCGCGTTGAGCACTTTAATTAAATCTTTACCTAACTGCGGATGGTTGTAGTTAACGAAGCAGCCGTGGAAAAAGGCGACCTGGTCTTTATACTGCGCCTGCTGGGCCGCCACGCTGCGATACCAGCGACGAAACGTGCCGAAGGAGTATTTCGGTAGCGTGCGGCGATGATCGATTTTTAACGCCGCATCAAGCAACTGCCGCACCGGTTTCAGCGAGGTAGCGGTGTTGACGATTGGTGCGAACGGCGTGGAAACGCTACCCATCAGGTCGGTATGGCTTAAAACAAAATTGCGCAGCGACGGGCGCGTGGTGTCATATTTCGCCCGTGCGCGCTGGATGATATCGCCAATCTTCACATCGGACGGGCAGGCGACTTCGCAACGTTTGCAGTTGATGCAATATTTCAGTGCCTCGTCATACAGTGCGCCATCTTTTAAACGCAGACGCTCGCCATCCGGCCCGGCTTGTTTTGGCCCTGGATAACCGGGATTCACCCGGCTCACTGGGCAGGCGGTGGTGCAGACGGTGCACTTAATGCAGTTTTCGAAGCTGGTGTCATTCATTGTTGGCCTCCTGCGCGTTGGGCAATCTGTTGAGCGGCATGTAAAGCACTGACGGCACAAACACCGCCGCCGCATCCCTGGGCGATGGGATCAAATCCGCCCAGCACCGAACCGATGGCAAACAGGTTTTCGATGGTTTGCCCTGCCTGCGACGGGCGTAGCGTCTGATCAGTGGTTACACCGAACTGCTGCCACGGTTGCGGCGCAAAAAAATCTCCCTTATACCATTCACCCCGCGTGGCGGTTTGTAGCACATCAAGGCCGAGAATCGGCTCTCGAATGCCGTTACGTTCCGCTACCAGTCCGCCACTAAAGAAACTGCCGCTGGCGAGAACCGCGAAACGTGGACGCAGCGGGATATCGGCGTGATTGCGGGTCCAGATTTCATTCACTACGCCATTTTTACAGGTCACTTTTTTCACTTCATCGCCCGGCATCCACACGCCACCCTGACGCACAAACTGGCGCTGTAACTGGTTTTGCAGACGAATGCCCAGCACGGAAGGCGGCAGCGTTGGCAAAAGCATCAGTGAACAAGGTAGTTTTTCATTCAACCAACGCCACAGTTTGTCATCAGCCAGGCCGAAGCAGGCGGGCATCAGGATCATTTCGCAGGTATTGGCGACAGGAATAAGCGCATCAAGTAACAGCGGCCAGTTTTCTTCATTATCAAGGAAACGGGCGATATTCACCGCGCGGAACTCGGTGGCGTTATTGCGCAGGACATCCAGTTCCGGCAGCTCTATTTCTGCGGTTTCAACGGCAAGGCCGAGTTCACGCAACGAAGCTGCCGCAAGGTGCGCCTGAAAATCCATCAGTCCACTAATTCCCACTACACATATTTTCTTCGCGGGCAGCGGCCAGACGGGGACTTCTGGCGAACTTAGCCAGGTAGAGCGCAGAGTGCCGAGCGGCGTAATCCGCTGGTGAGCCAGTTCTACGCTGCCCTGCAATTGCGCACCGCTTTCAGCGATTAATGCCTGCGCCTGGCAAGCGAGATCGAGCACGCGTTGTGGCCCGAGAAGAGAGTAAGGATGTGCAGGTGCCTGCTGACGCAAAGATTCCAGTCCACTGTGAATGTCTGTCACCGGTTGACCATCTGGCAGATGGCTCAGCAAATCCAGCGAACCGGATGAGAAATGCAGCGCGCTTTGACCACGCGTGACAATGGCACAGCGCAGGCCGTGTTTTTGCAGTTGCAGGCCACAGAGTAATCCGGCGAGGCCGCCGCCCATAATGACAGTATCAAAGCGCATCTTTCTGCTCCTTCTCCAGACCACACAATCCCTGATAAACCCAGCGGGTAAATTCGCTTTCGCGCAGTGCATCTCCCCAGGCGATGGGTTGCACGCCTTTCCAGCGTTCGTTAAGGAAGGTGGAAAGTTGCTCGATAGATTGCGCGGACGTCGTGACGTTAAAACGTTGCAGCAGTCCGGCAGCGCGGCAGGCGCAGAGTTCGCCCTGGCAGGTACCCATCCCCACACGGGTACGACGGCGTAAATCCAGCAGGCTATTAACGTTTAAATTTTCTACCGCGTACTGCACTTCACCCGCAGTTACCGCTTCGCACTCACATACCAGGCTACGGTGCAGACGGCCTTCGCTCAGCCAGGCAGGCGTACGATCGCCATGACGATAAACCGCAGAACCGCGCAGCGGGGCAGGCAGGGAGATGACTTTACGCAAGGTAACTTCAGCGGGTTCCTGTGAACCCGGAAGTGCCAGATCGGCGGTCGTACAGGGGCGCGTGTTGCCCAGTTTGCGGCATACGGCGTCGGTAGCCCATTCCGCCATCAGCCGATAGGTCATCAGTTTGCCACCGGTAATGGTGATAAATCCGTCCAGACCATCGCGTTCAGCATGATCGAGCAGCACGATGCCGCGGCTGACGTTACGCCCGCTCGGATCATCATCGCTGGCGACCAGTGGACGCACGCCAGAGTAGGCCCGCAAAATGCGCGTTTGCGCCATCACGGGGGCCAGTTTTTCCCCTTCACGCAGCAGGATATCCACTTCTTCTGCCGTCACCCGATTATCGTCAATCTCGTTGTAATCAATACGTAAAGAGGTGGTGCCAATCAGCGAAATGGTATCGCCAGGCACCAGAATATCGGCGTCGGAAGGTTTACGGCAGCGGTTGATCACATGCTGGTTAATGCGGTGATCCATGATCAGCAGCGATCCTTTCGCCGGGAACATGCGAATGCGCAGATCGGCATATTCGGCAATGTGTTGCCCCCAGATCCCGGCAGCGTTAACCACGACAGGCGCATGTAGCGACTGGGTTTCGCCGGTGAGGTGGTTGCGTACATGAACGCCGCACACCGTTGCGCCTTCACGAATCAGTCCCGTGACTTCATGAGCGATAAGGATAACGGCACCGTGTTCTTTGGCATCCAGCATGTTTGCTGCGGTCAGACGAAATGGATCAACGGTGCCATCCGGAACTTTCACTGCGCCAATCAGTGCCGGGTTAACGGCAGGTTCGATAATGCGCGCTTGCTGCGGGTCTATAGCTTCTGCGCTGATCCCTGCTTCTTCGCAGGCGCGAATAAAAGTGGCCTGGAAGGAGATGTCATCTTCCGGCAGGGTGATAAACAGGCCGTTAGTTGGTTCTACGCAGTGACGTGCAATGCGTTTCAGGATCTGGTTTTCACTAATGCATTCGCGGGCCGATTCCGCATCGGTTACCGCATAGCGCGCACCGCTGTGCAGCAGGCCGTGGTTACGCCCGGTGGCACCGGTTGCGATGTCGTGGCGCTCAACCAAAATCACGCGCAGCCCGCGCAGGGCACAGTCGCGGGCAATCCCGGCTCCCGTTGCGCCGCCACCAATGATAATCACGTCACTTGATTGCGAGTCGCGAGTTTTCATTGTTATCCCTCTGAAGTTCGTTTTTTACCATTTAGCCATAGTAAAAACATGAATTGTTTGATTTCGCGCATATTCGCTCATAATTCGAAAGTGAAACGTGATTTCATGCGTCATTCTGAACATTTTCACCATCGTATTTAATAATGTGTGCGGTAATTCACATTTAATTTATGAATGTTTTCTTAACATCGCGGCAACTCAAGAAACGGCAGGTTCTCCCACTGAATCAGGCTGTTAATCATAAATAAGATCACGGGCCACGGAGGCTATCAATGTTGAGTATTTTTAAACCAGCGCCACACAAAGCGCGCTTACCTGCCGCGGAGATCGATCCGACTTATCGTCGATTGCGCTGGCAAATTTTCCTGGGGATATTCTTTGGTTATGCTGCTTACTATTTGGTTCGTAAGAACTTTGCGCTCGCTATGCCTTATCTGGTTGAGCAGGGATTCTCACGCGGTGATTTAGGTTTTGCCCTTTCGGGGATCTCGATTGCTTATGGATTTTCGAAATTCATCATGGGTTCGGTATCGGATCGCTCGAATCCGCGCGTTTTCCTGCCCGCAGGTTTGATTCTGGCGGCGGCAGTGATGTTGTTTATGGGCTTTGTGCCATGGGCGACGTCGAGCATTGCGGTAATGTTTGTACTGTTGTTCCTCTGCGGTTGGTTCCAGGGGATGGGGTGGCCGCCGTGTGGTCGTACTATGGTGCACTGGTGGTCGCAGAAAGAACGTGGCGGCATTGTGTCAGTGTGGAACTGTGCGCACAACGTCGGTGGTGGTATTCCGCCGCTGCTGTTCCTGCTGGGGATGGCCTGGTTCAATGACTGGCACGCGGCGCTCTATATGCCCGCTTTTTGCGCCATTCTGGTGGCATTATTCGCCTTTGCGATGATGCGCGATACCCCGCAATCCTGTGGCTTGCCGCCGATCGAAGAGTACAAAAATGATTATCCGGACGACTATAACGAAAAAGCGGAACAGGAGCTGACCGCGAAGCAAATCTTCATGCAGTACGTGCTGCCGAACAAACTGCTGTGGTACATCGCCATCGCCAACGTGTTCGTTTATCTGCTGCGTTACGGCATCCTCGACTGGTCACCGACTTATCTGAAAGAGGTTAAGCATTTCGCGCTGGATAAATCCTCCTGGGCCTACTTCTTCTATGAGTATGCGGGTATTCCGGGCACCCTGCTGTGCGGCTGGATGTCGGACAAAGTCTTCCGTGGTAACCGTGGGGCAACCGGCGTCTTCTTTATGACACTGGTGACCATCGCGACTATCGTTTACTGGATGAACCCGGCAGGTAACCCAACCGTCGATATGATTTGTATGATTGTTATCGGCTTCCTGATCTACGGCCCTGTGATGCTGATCGGTCTGCATGCGCTGGAACTGGCACCGAAAAAAGCGGCAGGAACGGCAGCGGGCTTTACCGGTCTGTTTGGTTACCTGGGCGGTTCGGTGGCGGCGAGCGCGATTGTTGGCTACACCGTGGACTTCTTCGGCTGGGATGGCGGCTTTATGGTAATGATTGGCGGCAGCATTCTGGCGGTTATCTTGTTGATTGTTGTGATGATTGGCGAAAAACGTCGCCATCAGGAATTACTGCAAAAACGCAACGGAGGCTAATGGCATGAAATTGACGCTGAAAAACCTTAGCATGGCGATCATGATGAGCACTATAGTCATGGGAAGCAGTGCAATGGCGGCGGACAGCAACGAAAAAATAGTCATCGCCCATCGCGGTGCCAGTGGATATTTGCCGGAGCATACGCTGCCAGCAAAAGCGATGGCGTATGCGCAGGGAGCGGATTATCTGGAACAGGATTTGGTGATGACCAAAGACGACCATCTGGTTGTTCTGCATGACCATTACCTCGATCGTGTTACTGATGTTGCCGATCGTTTCCCGGATCGGGCGCGCAAAGACGGTCGTTACTACGCGATAGATTTCACGCTGGATGAAATTAAGTCGTTGAAATTTACCGAAGGTTTCGATATTGAAAACGGTAAAAAAGTGCAGACTTATCCGGGGCGTTTCCCAATGGGTAAGTCCGACTTCCGGGTGCACACCTTTGAAGAAGAGATTGAATTTGTTCAGGGGTTAAATCACTCTACCGGGAAAAATATCGGTATCTATCCAGAAATCAAAGCGCCGTGGTTCCATCATCAGGAAGAGAAGGATATTGCGGCAAAAACGCTGGAAGTGCTGAAGAAATATGGTTACACCGGTAAGGACGACAAAGTTTATTTGCAATGTTTTGATGCTGATGAGCTGAAGCGTATTAAGAATGAGCTGGAACCTAAAATGGGCATGGATCTCAATTTGGTACAGCTGATTGCCTATACCGACTGGAATGAAACGCAGCAGAAACAGCCGGACGGAAGCTGGGTTAATTACAACTACGACTGGATGTTTAAGCCGGGTGCCATGAAACAGGTGGCGGAATATGCAGATGGTATTGGTCCGGATTACCATATGTTGATTGAGGAGACATCGCAGCCGGGTAATATCAAACTCACTGGCATGGTGCAAGATGCTCAGCAGAACAAGCTGGTAGTGCATCCTTATACCGTGCGGTCAGATAAACTGCCTGAATACACTACTGATGTGAATCAGTTATATGACGTTCTGTATAACAAAGCGGGTGTAAATGGGTTGTTTACTGATTTCCCTGATAAAGCGGTTAAATTCCTTAATAAAGAGTAATGCTGCTACTGCAGGATGGCGTTCATGCGCCATCCTCTGCTAAAGCGAAATAATGCTACTACCGGTTATTCTTTTCATTAACCGGTGCATCCTGTAAAAAAGATGCCAACATAATTTTCGTAAAACTCATTCGTTAAAAAAGCTAACACTGGGCATTGTTATTCTTTAAACAGTATGAATAGGTCTCAATAATAAATTGTAATGCAGTTTATACTGTAAAGTATTATTCTAATTTCGGAAAGGTAAAGAAAATATTAATGTATCTTATTAATTTATCATATTGTTCTTGGGTGAATGCTGTTTGCACACCTTCAGGGCAATATTTACCAGTAATAACCAGTTTCCCATTGCTGTGTTGTACCATTAAACCTTCTTTTTCCTTTGGATCTACAAACTTAGAATTATCAAATGTGAAGATATTTTTTTCCTGTTTTGAGTAAGCAAAGAAATCTCGTGTATAGCTGAAACTATCATTTATTAATGGTGCTAACTTTTTGTCGGTGATATCGATAAGCTCACCACTTAATTTATTGATGTATTTCATTTGGTTCAATTTTTTCTGCGCTTGTACAATTTGCTTGTAGGTATTTTTAATTTCCTTAGAAGAATTCTTGAATTTATCATAGCGTTCCTCGGAGGATGCGTATTTGTACCATTCTGTATTTTTTCTCAGAATGTAGTAGCAGGTCTGTATATTTTTTTGATCGCTGTAAAGTTGACTTTTAATACTTTCCTTACTGCTGGTTTTATAAGGTTTATCAGAGCTGTTTATTTTTGAAATGTCTTTTTCTGTCGGTGACTGGACCGTGTTGTGGATATTTTCTTTTATAACATGTTCATTGATGATGTTAATTGCAGTTTCATATTCATTTAAGTTTATTGTTCTTTGTGAAATAAACCCTTCTTTGCTTTCGACACTCAAAATACCTTCGTTGTTTTCACCTCGGGTAAAGGTAAGGGTATAGGGTTCATAATCCGCTGCAAATTCATTTTTATACGTTATGACATGTTCGACAAAATGTCTTATTGGTACGAAACCATAACTGTGAACGTCAATTTTTTGGGTCTTGATACTATCAATTGCATCTGAGGCTTTCGTGAAAAAAGCCAATAAATTAGCTATGCTGTCTGTTGAGGTTGATAACCCGTATCTACTTTGAGATATTTTTAGAAACTCATCGCAAAAAAACTCAAGTTTGGCGGTTTGTTGTGATTCTTTGTAAATTTCTGCTGGTTGCAATTTATTATTTTGTAAAATATTACAGCGAGATAAGTGAATAGATGTATTTGGCATAAATGATTCCTTGTATTGTGAGTTAACAAGATACAATTTAATCTTTGCAGAATATATTCACTATCAAATTTAGCTCATTTTATTACGAAGACCTTTACGCATGTTAGAAAGTATCATTATTGTTAATAAATACGGTAATAAGTAACAAACAGATATTGATAACTTCCCTGACAAGTTATTAGGTATCCCACTTGAAGATTGAGAATGGCTCCAGAGTAAACTGTGTACTGTTCGCCGGAGTGTCATTACTCTCAACAATCGGATTTGACGGTGAGTCGGGCGCTTCATACCGGTTTCTACCTGGAGTCATTGTCACTTCTCCCAACTGGATAAATATATCGCCAATTCACAAAGTGGGCCAAAATCAGGTGAAAACGAATTATTACGCCTGGTAAAGGCTATAGTACAACTAAGTGTGGCGAATCAGGCAGTCTTGCATTTGTCATCAATCTCATGTCTTACATCAAATTTTTCCACTCACCACTAGTTGTTCCGTACACATTTGTAGTAAAAACAGTGGACTGCCTTCTACCGGCTTTTCTTTAGCCAGCAACGAAATCTGTCGATAGAAGGTTGGTTCGAGAGGAACGGAACACAATTCATCTGCAATGGTTTTCAGCGTTAACTCTGGTAATAAGGCGATGCCTAATCCCTGTCGAATAAAACTGATCGCTGTATCCGGGTGATTAAATTCATATTTTATCTGTGGGGTAATATTCTTTTCTTTAAATAGTGCCATAATGCTTAATTCATAGCGTCCTTTACTAATGATTAATGGTTCACCCATTAATTCTTCCACTGTAATAGTGCTGTTTTTTGCCAGAGCATGGTTGGGCGGTAACACTACGGTGAATTTATCCTGATAAATGGGCACGGAGTACATTCCGCTCACCGGAAAATGAACAAAACCGGCATCAATGGATTCATTCTGAAGCGAATCAATAATCGCTGTGCTATTTTCCTCAAAAGGAATAATTTTTATATTCGGATGATGAATTTCAAAGTAGCGAATCACAACCGGTAAGATACAGGCGCAGACGCTGGGGAAACAACCAAGTCTCAGCGTTCTTTGAGGGTTCTGCTTTTCCTGCTCGGCTATCTCTTTTACTGCGTTAACTTCCCGATTAATGGCGCGCAGATGTTGCACAATGCGGTGACCTGCTGTGGTCAGTTGTATAGCTTTACGGCGATCGCGTAACAGTATATTCACACCAAGTTCTTGTTCGAGGGCAGCAATTGCCTGACTTACCGCCGACTGCGTCATGAACAATCGCTTGCTGGCTTCAGTAAAGCCACCGTAATCCAGCACGGCGAGTAAAGAATTTATTTGGGTAAGAGTCATTAGAGTTTGCTAATCAATAATATTAAAACGATTAATTTCTCTAATAGCATGCCGCCATTTATACTTCTGTTCTGCAAAGTACATCACAATTTGACGCAACCGCAGTAACGGGAGTGTTGTCTGCGTGCGTCATCCTGACAGGCGGTAGGGTATGAAAGAGAAGTTATGGACGAAGGATTTTTGGGCAATAACCATCATCAGCTTTATTATTTTCTTCGTCTTTTATGTTTTACTAACATTGTTGCCAATTTATATCTCTGACCGCTTGCATGCCTCTCCTGATAAAGCAGGTTTGTTGGTGACTTTATTTTTAATTGCGGCGATTGTTATTCGACCCTTTGCCGGGCAATGGGTGGGTAAATATTCGAATAAAACTATTCTGGTGCTCTCTTCTCTGGCCTTTTTGGTGGTCACTGCGCTGTATCCTTTTTGCCACTCAATAGAATCACTGCTTTTTATTAGGGTGCTTCATGGTATTACCTTCGGGGTTATCACAACGGTAAAGGGAACGATTTCCGCGCGGCTGATCCCGGCCTCCCGACGTGGGGAGGGCATCAGTTTTTTCTCTCTGGCAATGGGGCTGGCAATGGTGGTCGGGCCGTGGATTGGCCTGAATATGGCGCGCTGGGAGGCCTTTAATATGGCTTTCTGGTTATGTACTGGCGTTGCGGCGGTGGGGATTATCCTGTCGCTGATTATGACCGTGCCGCCGGTTATCAGCCATGCCGACGGTTCAAAGCCAAAGATGGGCTTCGCCGCAATGTTCGATCGCGCGGCATTGCCGTTTGCCATGGTTACATTCTTTATGACCTTTTCGTATGCCGGGGTTTCTGCCTTTCTGGCGCTTTACGCCCGCGAACTTAATCTGATGTCGGCGGCCAGTAATTTCCTGCTCTGCTACGCCATCTTCCTGATGATCTGCCGTACCTTCACCGGCAATGTTTGCGACAAAAAAGGCCCGAAATATGTGGTTTACCCCTGCCTGCTGTTCTTTACGGTTGGGCTGGTGGTTCTCGGCTACACCCAGGGCAGCGTAATGATGGTCGTTTCTGGCGCGTTGATTGGTATCGGGTATGGTTCCGTGACGCCAGTTTTTCAGACGCAGATTATCAGTTCAGTGGAACCGCATAAAATCGGTGTCGCAAACTCCCTCTTCTTCAATGCGATGGATGCAGGCCTGGCGCTGGGAGCCTGTGTGATGGGGATGATGGTTGCACATACTGGCTACCGAATGATTTATCTGCTGGGCGCACTATTAGTGGTAGTGGCTGGTGGAGTCTATGCGCTGCAAATGAAGGGTAAAAGCGGTGTCGCGCTAGTAGTGGCAAAAGAAATTCATTAATACGACACGTTTCATTAAGATTTTTCGCAGGTAACCACCTATAGTCATTGTCGTTAATAAAAAATGACAGGCGATAGGGTATGGCAGTTTCAGCAAAGCACGACGAATTTAATCACTGGTGGGCAACAGAGGGCGACTGGGTTGAAGAGCCTAACTATCGCCGTAATGGTATGAGCGGGGTGCAATGCGTCGAGCGCAACGGCAAAAAGCTATATGTAAAGCGCATGACGCATCATCTGTTTCATTCCGTACGTTATCCTTTCGGCCGACCAACGATTGTCCGTGAGGTTGCGGTAATTAAAGAACTGGAACGGGCCGGTGTCATCGTGCCGAAGATCGTTTTTGGTGAAGCGGTGAAAATTGAGGGGGAATGGCGCGCGTTGCTGGTGACTGAAGATATGGCGGGGTTCATCAGCATTGCTGACTGGTATGCCCAGCATGCAGTAACGCCCTATTCTGACGAAGTACGGCAAGCCATGTTGAAAGCAGTGGCGCTGGCGTTTAAGAAAATGCATAGCGTTAATCGTCAGCATGGCTGTTGTTATGTTCGCCATATCTATGTGAAAACAGAAGGTAAGGCAGAAGCTGGTTTTCTTGATCTGGAGAAAAGTCGTCGCCGCTTGCGTCGCGATAAAGCGATTAATCATGACTTCCGCCAGCTGGAAAAATATCTGGAGCCGATCCCCAAAGCGGACTGGGAGCAGGTAAAAGCGTATTACTACGCCATGTAATCGTTGTAGGCCAGATAATACGCGTAAGCGTCGTATCTGGCGCTAGTACCCGATCACAACTCGATTTCAATATCGCCTTTTGCCCGGCAACAACAGGGCAAAATTTCCCCCGGCTGAATAAAAGCTAACGGTTCGGCAATCCAGTCCACCTGGCCTGCGACCAGTCGGGTGCGACAGGAGCCGCAGTAACCTTCGCGGCACTGGTACTCAACCGCCACATTGTGGGATTCCAGCGCCGCCAGAAGGGAAGGGTGTTCATCCTGGCACAGCAGTTGTGTGCCAGTAATGCGCAGGGTAACGCGGGCCATCAGAGCTGGAAGTTACTCAAATCGTCGGTGTCCACTTCCGCGTCAATCTGCCCGACCAGATAAGAACTGACTTCCACTTCCTGCGGAGCAACCTGCACGTTATCAGACACCAGCCAGGTGTTGATCCACGGGATCGGGTTGGAGCGCGTCTGGAACGGCAGATCCAAACCAACCGCCTGCATACGGATATTGGTGATGTATTCAACGTACTGGCAGAGAATGTCTTTATTCAGACCAATCATCGAACCGTCACGGAACAGATAATCCGCCCAGTCTTTCTCCTGTTGTGCCGCCTGAACAAACAGGTCATAGCATTCCTGCTTACACTCTTCGGCAATTTCCGCCATCTCAGGATCGTCCGCGCCGCTGCGCAGCAGATTCAGCATATGCTGAGTACCGGTCAGGTGCAGGGCTTCGTCGCGGGCAATCAGGCGAATAATTTTGGCGTTGCCTTCCATCAGTTCGCGTTCTGCAAAGGCAAAGGAACAAGCAAAGCTGACGTAGAAGCGGATCGCTTCCAGCGCGTTAACGCTCATCAGGCAGAGATACAGTTTTTTCTTCAGCTCGCGCAGGCTAACGGTCACGGTTTTACCGTTAACAGTGTGGGTGCCTTCGCCCAGCAGGTGCCAGTAGCTGGTCATTTCGATCAGCTCATCGTAGTAGCTGGAGATCCCTTCCGCACGTTTCTGGATCTGCTCGTTGGTGACGATATCGTCAAACACAACAGACGGATCGTTAACGATATTACGAATGATATGAGTATAGGAACGGGAATGAATCGTTTCTGAGAACGCCCAGGTTTCTACCCAGGTTTCCAGTTCCGGGATCGAGATCAGCGGCAGCAGTGCCACGTTCGGGCTACGACCCTGAATGGAGTCCAGCAGCGTCTGATATTTCAGGTTGCTGATAAAGATGTGTTTTTCGTGTTCAGGCAGCGCCTGGTAATCGATACGGTCACGAGAAACGTCAACTTCTTCCGGACGCCAGAAGAAAGAGAGCTGCTTTTCGATCAGCTTTTCGAAGATGTCATATTTTTGCTGATCGTAGCGAGCCACGTTGACCGGCTGACCAAAGAACATCGGTTCTTTGAGCTGATCATTTTTCGTCTGTGAAAAGGTGGTATATGCCATGAGTGTGTCCTGTTGGGAGTTAATGCCGGATAAGGCATTTTACGCCGCATCCTGTGCCTGATGCGACGCTGGCGCGTCTTATCAGGCCTACAAATTCGAGCCGTAGGCCGGATAAGGCGTTCACGCTGCATCCGGCACCCGGAGCCTGATGCGACGCTGGCGCGTCTTATCAGGCCTACAAACCGAGCCGTAGGCCGGATGAGGCGTTTACGCCGCATCCGGCATCTCAATATCAGATCTTACATGCGCCGCTTTCGCAGCCATCGTCCTGGATTGACGGCACCAGATCGTCCTGCGCGTCTTCAGCGCCGTCACGGGTGTTCTGATAATACAGCGTTTTGACCCCGAATTTGTAGGCGGTGAGCAGGTCTTTCAGCAACTGCTGCATCGGCACTTTTCCTGACGGGAAACGTGACGGATCGTAGTTGGTGTTAGCAGAGATCGACTGATCGATAAATTTCTGCATGATACCTACCAGTTGCAGGTAGCCATCGTTACCCGGCATTTCCCACAGCAGCTCATAGGCGTCGTGCAGATGCTCGTAGTCCGGCACCACCTGGCGCAGAATACCGTCTTTCGACGCTTTGATGCTGACGTAACCGCGCGGCGGTTCAATACCGTTAGTGGCGTTAGAGATCTGCGAAGAAGTCTCGGACGGCATCAGAGCAGAAAGCGTGGAGTTACGCAGGCCGTGCGTTTTGATTGACTCACGCAGAGCTTCCCAGTCGTAATGCAGCGGCTCATTAGCGATGGTATCCAGATCTTTCTTATAGGTATCGATCGGCAGGATCCCTTTCGCGTAAGTGGTTTCGTTAAACCACGGGCACGCGCCTTGCTCTTTCGCCAGCTCATTAGACGCTTTCAGCAGGTAATACTGAATCGCTTCGAAGGTTTTATGCGTCAGGTTGTTGGCGCTGCCGTCGGAGTAGCGTTTACCATGCTTCGCCAGGTAGTAAGCGAAGTTGATCACACCAATACCCAGCGTACGACGACCCATCGCTCCACGTTTGGCGGCCGGGATCGGGTAATCCTGATAATCCAGCAGCGCGTCAAGTGCACGAACCGCCAGAATTGCCAGCTCTTCCAGTTCATCCAGGCTATTAATTGCGCCCAGGTTGAAAGCAGACAGCGTACACAGCGCGATTTCACCGTTCTCGTCGTTGACGTCGTTCAGCGGTTTGGTCGGCAGGGCTATCTCCAGGCACAGGTTAGACTGACGCACTGGCGCGATGGCCGGATCAAACGGGCTATGGGTATTGCAGTGGTCAACGTTCTGAATATAGATACGACCGGTAGACGCACGTTCCTGCATCATCAGCGAGAACAGCTCAACGGCTTTCACACGCTGCTTGCGGATGCTGTCGTCTTTCTCATATTTGGTATACAGGCGTTCAAACTCTTCCTGATCGGCGAAGAATGCGTCGTACAGCCCCGGTACGTCGGACGGGCTGAACAGGGTGATATCTTCACCTTTCAGCAGGCGGGTATACATCAGTTTGTTGATCTGTACCCCGTAGTCCATATGGCGCACGCGGTTGCCTTCCACACCACGGTTGTTTTTCAACACCAGTAGGCTTTCCACTTCCAGATGCCACATCGGGTAGAACAGCGTTGCCGCACCGCCGCGCACGCCGCCCTGGGAGCAGGATTTCACCGCAGTCTGGAAATGTTTGTAGAACGGAATGCAGCCGGTATGGAACGCTTCGCCACCGCGAATCGGGCTACCCAGCGCACGAATACGCCCGGCGTTGATGCCGATCCCGGCACGCTGGGAAACATATTTCACAATCGCGCTGGAGGTGGCGTTGATGGAATCCAGGCTGTCGCCGCACTCGATCAGTACGCAGGAGCTGAACTGACGAGTCGGGGTACGCACGCCGGACATGATTGGCGTCGGCAGCGAAATTTTAAATGTGGAAACCGCGTCGTAAAAACGCTTCACATATTGCAGGCGCGTTTCACGCGGGTAGTTCGAGAACAGGCACGCGGCAACCAGAATATAAAGGAACTGGGCGCTTTCGTAGATTTCGCCGGTCACGCGGTTCTGTACCAGATATTTGCCTTCCAGTTGCTTAACGGCAGCATAAGAGAAGGTCATATCACGGTCGTGATCGATAAACGTGTCCATCTGCTTGAACTCTTCTTCCGTGTAGTCTTCCAGCAGATGATTATCGTATTTGCCCATCTCGACCATTTTCACCACGTGGTCGTACAGCGCAGGCGGCTCAAACTGGCCGTAGGCTTTTTTACGCAGGTGGAAGATCGCCAGGCGCGCGGCGAGATACTGATAATCCGGCGCATCACGGGAGATCAGGTCTGCGGCAGCCTTGATAATAGTTTCGTGGATGTCAGAGGTCTTGATACCGTCATAAAACTGAATGTGGGAGCGCAGCTCGACCTGGGAAATCGAAACGTTATGCAGTCCTTCTGCCGCCCAATCCAGAACGCGATGGATTTTGTCGAGATTGATGCGCTCTGTGCTACCGTCGCGCTTTGTCACCAGCAGATTCTGATTCATGTATGTCGTACCTGTTTTTGGAATTCTTTCCGCAATAGTTTCGTGCAGACTACCTGTAGTACGGGAAGCTGCTTAGAACACTATATATAGGGGGTATGTTTGGGATTCACTGCAAGATAGTGTGAAAATGGCCCTCTTGCAAGTGCATAACTTTGTGGATAACTCAGGAAGGAAAAAGTGGCTTTCGCGCACCTTAGGTCAGACAAGGTGTCCGGGAAAGTCAATGGGAAGAGAAAAATTTGTTAAAAATAACTGTTCGGCGATTTCTTGAACGGCAGAATAGGTTGGATAAATTGATATAGATGGTTTATTAATCTTTTTGCTAATGATTGCAAAAATTGATCTAAGCACGAGTCATCACATAATCTGATGTATCAGTTGTGGTCAATATATAAGCGAATGTAAGCGATTGTTGATGTCGAAATGGTTGTTTTCTATTCGGTTATTGTTAAATGCGAAGCCATTTTGTTAATTTACCTTATATTATAAGAAAATTATTCATTACTTTAATTTAGTTTAAATATAACTGGTATCCCTTAAGGTTATTAACTTGAATGATGACGCACTGATACTATTCATCAAATAATAACAAAATAGCTATTGCATCGGGTTGGACAATTTACAAAAGAAAGATAACCCATATTGTATAATGCGTTTAAATATGCCGTCTTATATAAAATGATGGTCAGATTAATATGCGGATTATCTTTCTACGCAAGGAGTATTTATCTCTACTCCCGTCAATGATTGCATCTCTTTTCTCTGCTAACGGTGTCGCGGCGGCCATTGATTTATGCCAGGGATATGATATCAAAGCGAGTTGTCACGCCAGCAGGCAAAGCCTTTCAGGCATTACGCAGGTCTGGAGTATCGCCGATGGGCAATGGCTGGTTTTTTCGGATATGACCAATAATGCCAGCGGTGGGGCCGTATTTTTGCAACAAGGAGCGGAATTTACATTATCACCAGAAAATGAAACTGGAATGACTCTGTTTGCCAATAACACCGTTTCAGGAGAATATAATAACGGCGGGGCAATATTTGCTAAAGAAAACTCAACGCTGAATCTTACTGATGTTATTTTTTCTGGTAACGTCGCAGGCGGCTATGGTGGCGCAATCTATTCTTCTGGTACTAACGATACCGGTGCCATCGATTTACGTGTCACTAACGCCGTGTTTCGCAATAACATCGCTAATGACGGCAAAGGTGGTGCAATTTATACCATCAATAATGATATCTATTTAAGTGATGATGTTTTTAACAATAACCAGGCATATACATCAACAAGTTACAGTGATGGCGATGGCGGCGCAATCGATGTCACAGATAATAATAGCGACAGCAAGCATCCTTCAGGTTATACGATAATAAATAACACTGCCTTTACAAATAACACTGCCGAAGGTTATGGCGGGGCGATATATACCAATAGCGCGACGGCTCCCTATCTTATTGATATTTCTGTTGATGACAGCTACAGCCAGAACGGAGGCGTGTTAGTCGATGAGAACAATAGCGCAGCAGGCTATGGAGATGGTCCTTCCTCTGCGGCGGGTGGCTTTATGTATCTCGGCTTAAGTGAAGTTACCTTTGATATTGCCGACGGAAAAACGCTGGTTATTGGCAATACAGAGAATGACGGAGCTGTTGACTCTATTGCTGGTACCGGGTTAATCACCAAAACAGGTTCCGGCGATCTGGTACTTAATGCAGATAACAATGACTTTACTGGTGAGATGCAGATTGAAAACGGTGAAGTTATCCTGGGCCGCAGCAACTCCCTGATGAATGTCGGCGATACTCATTGCCAGGACGATCCGCAAGACTGCTACGGTCTGACGATAGGGAGTATTGATAAGTACCAGAATCAGGCAGAGCTAAATGTTGGCTCCACCCAACAAACTTTTGTGCACTCATTGACGGGCTTTCAGAATGGTACTTTAAATATCGATGCTGGTGGCAATGTTACTGTTAATGAAGGCAGTTTTGCTGGCACCATCGAAGGTGCTGGTCAGCTCACCATTGCGCAAAACGGCAGCTATGTGCTGGCGGGAGCGTCGTCGATGGCGCTAACCGGCGATATAGTGGTGGATGCTGGTGCGGTGCTTTCGCTGGAAGGCGACGCGGCAGATCTTGCCGCTCTCCAGGACGATCCGCAGTCGATCGTTTTAAACGGCGGTGTGCTCGATCTCTCTGATTTCTCCACCTGGCAGAGCGGTACATCATACAAAGATGGCCTTGAAGTCAGCGGCAGCAGCGGAACGGTTATCGGCAGTCAGGATGTGGTAGATCTTGCAGGCGGAAACGATATGCATATCGGCGGTGACGGGAAAGATGGCGTCTACGTGGTGATCGATGCGGGTGACGGGCAGGTCCGCCTGGCAAATGACAATCAATACCTCGGCACAACGCAAATCGCCTCCGGTACGCTGATGGTGAGCGACAACTCGCAGCTTGGAGATACCCATTACAACCGCCAGGTTATCTTTACCGATAATCAACAAGAAAGCGTGATGGAGATTACTGCCAATGTCGATACTCGCTCTACAACGACTGAGCATGGGCGTGATATTGAAATGCGCGCCGACGGTGAAGTGGCAGTTGATGCGGGGGTAGACACGCAGTGGGGCGCACTGATGGCTGACAGCAGCGGGCAACATCAGGATGAGGGTAGCACATTGACGAAAACGGGGGCGGGTACACTGGAGCTGACCGCCAGCGGTACAACGCAGTCAGCGGTGAGAGTAGAAGAGGGCACGCTGCAAGGTGATGTTGCGGATATCTTCCCTTATGCTTCGTCGCTATGGGTCGGTGACGGGGCAACGTTCGTTACTGGCGCGGATCAGGATATTCAGTCAATTGATGCTACTTCCAGCGGCACTATCGACATCAGCAATGGTACGGTTTTGCGCCTGACCGGGCAGGATACTTCCGTCGACCTTGATGCCTCACTGTTTAACGGCGATGGTACGCTGGTGAATGCCACCGATGGCGTGACATTGACAGGTGAGCTTAATACCAACCTTGAAACTGACAGCCTGACTTATCTTTCCGACGTAACAGTTAATGGCAATCTGACCAATACGACCGGTGCGGTCAGCCTGCAAAATGGCGTCGCTGGCGATACGCTGACGGTAAACGGTGATTACACCGGCGGCGGTACGTTACTGTTCGACAGCGAATTAAACGGCGATGACTCAGCAAGCGACCAGTTGGTGTTGAACGGTAATACTGCTGGCAACACAACTGTGGTGGTTAACTCCATTACAGGGATTGGTGAGCCGACATCGACAGGCATTAAAGTGGTTGATTTCGCAGCTGATCCCACGCAGTTTCAAAACAATGCGCAGTTCAGTCTGGCAGGCAGCGGCTACGTCAACATGGGAGCGTATGACTACACGCTGGTGGAAGATAACAACGACTGGTATCTGCGATCGCAAGAAGTAACGCCGCCATCGCCACCTGATCCAGACCCGGACCCAACCCCCGATCCTGACCCAACACCCGATCCAATCCCCGCTTACCAGCCGGTGTTGAATGCCAAAGTTGGCGGTTATCTCAATAACCTGCGGGCGGCAAATCAGGCGTTTATGATGGAGCGACGCGATCACGCTGGTGGCGATGGTCAGACGCTGAATTTACGTGTTATCGGCGGAGATTATCATTACACAGCGGCAGGGCAACTGGCTCAGCATGAAGACACTTCTACGGTGCAGCTTAGCGGTGACCTGTTTAGGGGGCGCTGGGGCACGGATGGCGAGTGGATGCTTGGGATTGTTGGTGGCTACAGCGATAACCAGGGCGACAGCCGCTCGAGTATGACCGGAACTCGCGCCGATAACCAGAACCACGGTTATGCCGTTGGGCTAACCTCAAGCTGGTTTCAGCACGGTAATCAGAAGCAGGGGGCCTGGCTGGATAACTGGTTGCAGTACGCGTGGTTTAGCAATGATGTTTCTGAACATGAAGATGGCGTGGATCATTACCATTCGTCGGGGATTATCGCCTCGCTGGAAGCGGGGTATCAGTGGTTACCGGGGCGTGGTGTGGTGATTGAACCGCAGGCGCAGGTGATTTATCAGGGCGTGCAGCAGGATGATTTTACCGCCGCTAACCGTGCGCGCGTGTCACAATCGCAGGGTGATGATATTCAGACGCGGCTGGGTTTACACAGCGAATGGCGTACCGCTGTTCATGTCATACCAACATTAGATCTGAATTATTATCACGATCCCCATTCGACGGAAATTGAAGAGGATGGCAGCACTATCAGTGACGATGCGGTGAAGCAACGGGGTGAAATAAAAGTGGGAGTCACGGGCAATATCAGTCAGCGAGTGTCCCTGCGCGGCAGCGTGGCGTGGCAGAAAGGGAGTGATGATTTTGCCCAGACGGCAGGGTTTTTGTCGATGACGGTGAAATGGTAATCGCTGTCTGACCATCACTATTGCCGGATGCGGCGTAAACGCCTTATCTGGCCTACGGAGAGCATTTGTAGGCCTGATAAGACGCGGCAAGCGTCGCATCAGGCATTGGCGCGGTTGCCGGATGAATCCAAACAACAACCTCACTTATTCTGCGTGTGCAGCATATAGTTCACATCCACGCCGGGGCCGAGTTTAAAAGTATTAGTGATCGGGTTGTAATGTAGCCCGGTTATATGTCGCTCTTTAAGGCTTGTCTGATCTACCCAGCCAAGCAGCTCTGCCGGTTTAATAAACTTCTTCACATCATGCGTGCCTTTGGGCACCATGCGCAAAATATATTCCGCGCCAACCACCGCCATCAGCCATGACTTGCCGTTGCGGTTAAGCGTCGAGAAAAAGACATCGCCGCCCGGTTTCACCAGTTGCGCACAGGCTCTGACCACTGACTGCGGATCAGGGACGTGCTCCAGCATCTCCATGCAGGTCACCACATCATACTGCCCGGCATGTTTTGCCGCGTGCTCTTCCACGGTTTCCTGCACGTAATCCACCTGAATGCCGCTTTCCAGCGCGTGCAGCTTTGCCACCTGCAATGGCTCAAAGCCCATATCCAGACCGGTCACCGTCGCGCCTTCGCGCGCCATACTCTCGGCCAGAATGCCGCCGCCACAACCGACATCGAGCACCTTTTTGCCAAATAAACCGCCAGCACGCTCGGCAATATAGCCCAGACGCAGCGGGTTAATGCGGTGCAGCGGTTTGAACTCACCTTCCAGATCCCACCAGCGGGAGGCGACGGCTTCAAATTTAGCGATCTCTTCGTGGTCTACGTTATGGTTTACCGGCGATTTTTCGGCATTCATTGGCACTTCTACTCCGTAATTGGCAAGACAAACGAGTATATCAGGCATTGGATGTGAATAAAGCGTATAGGTTTACCTCAATCTGCGCGGCTGTGTTATAATTTGCGACCTTTGAATCCGGGATACAGTAGAGGGATAGCGGTTAGATGAGCGACCTTGCGAGAGAAATTACACCGGTCAACATTGAGGAAGAGCTGAAGAGCTCCTATCTGGATTATGCGATGTCGGTCATTGTTGGCCGTGCGCTGCCAGATGTCCGAGATGGCCTGAAGCCGGTACACCGTCGCGTACTTTACGCCATGAACGTACTAGGCAATGACTGGAACAAAGCCTATAAAAAATCTGCCCGTGTCGTTGGTGACGTAATCGGTAAATACCATCCCCATGGTGACTTGGCGGTTTATAACACGATCGTCCGTATGGCGCAGCCATTCTCGCTGCGTTACATGCTGGTAGACGGTCAGGGTAACTTCGGTTCCATCGACGGCGACTCTGCGGCGGCAATGCGTTATACGGAAATCCGTCTGGCGAAAATTGCCCATGAACTGATGGCCGATCTCGAAAAAGAGACGGTCGATTTCGTTGATAACTATGACGGCACGGAAAAAATTCCCGACGTCATGCCAACCAAAATTCCTAACCTGCTGGTGAACGGTTCTTCCGGTATCGCCGTAGGTATGGCAACCAACATCCCGCCGCACAACCTGACGGAAGTCATCAATGGTTGTCTGGCGTATATCGATGATGAGGACATCAGCATTGAAGGGCTGATGGAACACATTCCGGGGCCAGATTTCCCGACGGCGGCAATCATCAACGGTCGTCGCGGTATCGAAGAAGCTTACCGTACCGGTCGCGGCAAGGTATATATCCGCGCCCGTGCTGAAGTGGAAGTTGACGCCAAAACCGGACGTGAAACCATTATCGTCCACGAAATTCCGTATCAGGTGAACAAAGCGCGCCTGATCGAGAAGATTGCGGAACTGGTAAAAGAAAAACGCGTGGAAGGCATCAGCGCGCTGCGTGACGAGTCTGACAAAGACGGTATGCGCATCGTGATTGAAGTGAAACGCGATGCGGTCGGTGAAGTGGTACTCAACAACCTCTACTCCCAGACCCAGTTGCAGGTTTCCTTCGGTATCAACATGGTGGCATTGCACCATGGTCAGCCGAAGATCATGAACCTGAAAGACATCATCGCTGCGTTTGTTCGTCACCGCCGCGAAGTAGTGACCCGTCGTACTATTTTCGAACTGCGTAAAGCTCGCGACCGTGCGCATATCCTTGAAGCATTAGCCGTGGCGCTGGCGAACATCGACCCGATCATCGAACTGATCCGTCATGCGCCTACGCCTGCAGAAGCGAAAACCGCGCTGGTTGCTAATCCGTGGCAGCTGGGCAACGTTGCCGCGATGCTGGAACGTGCTGGCGACGATGCTGCGCGTCCGGAATGGCTGGAGCCAGAGTTCGGCGTGCGTGATGGTCTGTACTACCTGACCGAACAGCAAGCTCAGGCGATTCTGGATCTGCGTTTGCAGAAACTGACCGGCCTTGAGCACGAAAAACTGCTCGACGAATACAAAGAGCTGCTGGATCAGATCGCGGAACTGTTGCGTATTCTTGGTAGCGCCGATCGTCTGATGGAAGTGATCCGTGAAGAGCTGGAGCTAGTTCGTGAACAGTTCGGTGACAAACGTCGTACTGAAATCACCGCCAACAGCGCAGACATCAACCTGGAAGATCTGATCACCCAGGAAGATGTGGTCGTGACGCTCTCTCACCAGGGCTACGTTAAATATCAGCCGCTTTCTGAATACGAAGCGCAGCGTCGTGGCGGGAAAGGTAAATCTGCCGCACGTATTAAAGAAGAAGACTTTATCGACCGACTGCTGGTGGCGAACACGCACGACCATATTCTGTGCTTCTCCAGCCGTGGTCGCGTCTATTCGATGAAAGTTTACCAGTTGCCGGAGGCCACTCGTGGCGCGCGCGGTCGTCCGATCGTCAACCTGCTGCCGCTGGAGCAGGACGAACGTATCACCGCGATCCTGCCGGTGACCGAGTTTGAAGAAGGAGTGAAAGTCTTCATGGCGACCGCTAACGGTACTGTGAAGAAAACCGTCCTCACCGAATTCAACCGTCTGCGTACCGCCGGTAAAGTGGCGATCAAACTGGTTGACGGCGATGAGCTGATCGGCGTTGATCTGACCAGTGGCGAAGATGAAGTAATGCTGTTCTCCGCCGAAGGTAAAGTGGTGCGCTTTAAAGAGTCTTCCGTCCGTGCGATGGGCTGCAACACCACCGGTGTGCGCGGTATCCGTTTAGGCGAAGGCGATAAAGTGGTCTCTCTGATCGTGCCTCGTGGCGATGGCGCAATCCTCACCGCAACGCAGAACGGTTATGGTAAACGTACCGCAGTGGCGGAATACCCAACCAAGTCGCGTGCGACGAAAGGGGTTATCTCCATCAAGGTTACCGAACGTAACGGTTTAGTGGTTGGCGCGGTGCAGGTAGATGACTGCGACCAGATCATGATGATCACCGATGCCGGTACGCTGGTACGTACTCGCGTTTCGGAAATCAGCATCGTGGGCCGTAACACCCAGGGCGTGATCCTCATCCGTACTGCGGAAGATGAAAACGTAGTGGGTCTGCAACGTGTTGCTGAACCGGTTGACGAGGAAGATCTGGATACCATCGACGGCAGTGCCGCGGAAGGGGACGATGAAATCGCTCCGGAAGTGGACGTTGACGACGAGCCAGAAGAAGAATAATTTTACTTCTTCATGCCAAAAGGGAGCTATCTCCCTTGTTTGAATTGAAAAGTCCAGGCTGCAAAGTCTGGGCTTTTGTCGTATTAGGGCGCGGTAAAGTTTGGCTGTGCCCGTAAAAAATGGCTGGCTATACACAAGGAATGTGGCAATGAGTGGTGAAAAAAAGGCGAAAGGCTGGCGGTTCTATGGTCTTGTAGGTTTTGGCGCAATAGCACTGCTTTCCGCTGGCGTCTGGGCGTTGCAATATGCTGGCAGTGGGCCAGAAAAAACGTTGTCGCCGCTGGTGGTGCACAACAATCTGCAAATCGATCTCAATGAGCCGGACCTCTTTCTCGACAGCGACTCTCTGAGCCAGCTTCCCAAAGATCTCCTCACCATTCCGTTTCTCCACGATGTTCTGAGCGAAGATTTCGTTTTCTATTATCAGAATCATGTCGATCGTCTGGGCATTGAAGGCAGCATTCGCCGCATTGTCTATGAACACGATCTCACGCTGAAAGATAAGCTCTTTTCGTCACTCTTAGATCAGCCCGCGCAGGCGGCGCTGTGGCACGATAAACAAGGCCATCTTTCACATTACATGGTGCTGATCCAGCGCAGTGGTTTAAGCAAACTGCTGGAGCCATTGTTGTTTGCCGCTACCAGCGACAGCCAGTTAAGCAAAACGGAAATCAGTAGCATCAAGCTAAATAATGAAACCATTCCTGTTTATCAGTTGCGCTATAACGGCAATAACGCCCTGATGTTCGCGACTTATCAGGACAAGATGGTGGTTTTTTCCAGTACGGATATGCTGTTTAAAGATGACCAGCAGGATACCGAAGCCACGGCAATCGCAAGTGATTTGTTAAGTGGTAAGAAACGCTGGGAAACCAGTTTTGGCCTTGAAGAGCGTACTACCGGAAAAACACCAGTACGCCAGCGCATCGTGGTCAGTGCAAATTTGCTGGGTTTTGGCTACCAGCGATTAATGCCTTCTTTTGCTGGCGTACGCTTCGAAATGGGTAACGACGGCTGGCATAGCTTTCTGGCGTTAAATGATGAATCCGCCAGCGTAGATGCCAGTTTCGATTTTACGCCAGTCTGGAACAGTATGCCTGCCGGGGCCACCTTCTGTGTGGCGGTGCCGTATTCACACGGTATTGCCGAAGAGATGCTTTCGCACATCAGCCAGGAAAACGACAAGCTGAATGGGGCGTTAGACGGTGCCGCGGGGCTGTGCTGGTATGAAGACTCAAAATTGCAAACCCCGCTGTTTGTCGGTCAGTTTGATGGCACTGCCGAACAGGCGCAATTGCCAGGGAAACTGTTTACGCAAAATATTGGTGCGCACGAAAGCAAAGCGCCAGAAGGTGTTTTGCCGGTAAGCCAGACTCAGCAGGGCGAAGCGCAAATCTGGCGTCGCGAAGTGAGTTCCCGATACGGCCAGTATCCGAAAGCGCAGGCGGCGCAACCAGATCAATTAATGTCGGATTATTTTTTCCGCGTGTCGCTGGCGATGCAAAACAAAACGCTGCTTTTCTCCCTCGATGACACGCTGGTTAATAACGCCCTGCAAACACTGAATAAAACCCGCCCGGCAATGGTGGATGTAATACCCACTGATGGCATCGTTCCGCTCTATATCAATCCACAAGGCGTGGCGAAACTGCTGCGTAACGAAACGTTGACCAGTCTGCCGAAGAATCTCGAACCGGTTTTTTATAACGCCGCACAAACTTTATTAATGCCGAAGCTGGACGCTTTATCTCAACAACCGCGTTATGTCATGAAGCTGGCCCAGATGGAACCCGGTGCCGCCTGGCAGTGGCTAACCATAACCTGGCAGCCGCTATGAGGCACGGGCTGCTGGCGCTGATTTGCTGGCTGTGTTGTGTTGTTGCCCATAGCGAAATGCTGAATGTCGAACAATCCGGGCAGTTTCGCGCCTGGTTTGTACGCATTGCACAAGAACAGCTCCGCCAGGGGCCAAGTCCACGCTGGTATCAGCAGGATTGTGCGGGCCTGGTGCGATTTGCGGCGAACGAGACGCTGAAAGTTCACGACAGTAAATGGCTAAAAAGTAACGGTTTATCTAGCCAGTATTTGCCGCCAGAGATGACGCTAACACCTGAACAGCGTCAACTGGCGCAAAACTGGAATCAGGGGAACGGGAAAACCGGCCCCTACGTGACCGCGATTAATTTGATTCAGTACAACAGCCAGTTTATTGGCCAGGACATAAACCAGGCGCTGCCTGGCGATATGATTTTTTTCGATCAGGGCGATGCCCAGCACTTAATGGTCTGGATGGGGCGTTACGTCATCTACCACACCGGAAGCGCCACGAAAACTGACAACGGAATGCGCGCAGTCAGTCTGCAACAACTTATGACATGGAAGGACACCCGATGGATACCCAACGATTCCAATCCCAATTTCATTGGCATTTATCGTTTAAATTTTCTGGCGCGATAGCAGCGTGCTTGTCCCTGTCTCTTGTGGGAACAGGGCTTGCCAATGCTGATGATTCGCTTCCTTCCAGTAACTATGCGCCGCCCGCAGGGGGAACATTCTTTTTGCTTGCTGACAGCAGTTTTAGCAGCAGTGAAGAGGCGAAAGTGCGACTGGAAGCGCCGGGGCGTGATTATCGGCGCTATCAGATGGAAGAGTACGGCGGCGTGGACGTTCGCCTGTATCGTATTCCTGACCCGATGGCATTTTTGCGCCAGCAGAAAAACCTGCATCGCATTGTGGTGCAACCGCAATATTTGGGCGACGGGCTGAACAATACGCTAACCTGGCTGTGGGATAACTGGTACGGCAAATCTCGCCGCGTGATGCAGCGTACTTTCTCTTCTCAGTCAAGGCAGAATGTGACTCAGGCGTTACCCGAATTACAGCTCGGCAATGCCATTATTAAACCTTCCCGTTATGTACAGAACAACCAGTTTTCCCCGCTGAAAAAATATCCCCTGGTGGAACAGTTCCGTTACCCATTATGGCAGGCTAAACCGGTCGAGCCGCAGCAAGGGGTAAAACTGGAAGGCGCATCCAGCAATTTCATCTCGCCGCAGCCGGGTAACATTTATATTCCTCTCGGCCAACAAGAGCCGGGACTGTACCTCGTCGAGGCGATGGTTGGTGGGTATCGGGCGACGACAGTGGTGTTTGTTTCCGATACCGTGGCGCTTAGCAAAGTGTCAGGCAAAGAGCTTCTGGTGTGGACCGCGGGTAAAAAACAAGGTGAAGCGAAGCCCGGCTCAGAGATCTTGTGGACTGACGGTCTTGGCGTGATGACCCGCGGTGTGACCGATGACAGCGGTACCTTGCAGTTACAACATATATCGCCAGAACGTTCATACATTCTGGGTAAAGATGCTGAAGGCGGCGTTTTTGTCTCCGAGAACTTCTTCTACGAAAGCGAAATCTACAACACCCGCTTGTATATTTTTACCGATCGCCCGCTATATCGCGCAGGCGATCGTGTCGATGTTAAAGTGATGGGCCGCGAGTTCCACGATCCGTTGCATTCATCCCCCATCGTCAGCGCCCCGGCGAAGCTTTCGGTGCTGGACGCTAACGGCAGTCTGTTGCAAACCGTCGATGTCACGCTGGATGCGCGCAATGGCGGGCAGGGAAGTTTCCGCCTGCCAGAAAATGCCGTTGCCGGAGGTTATGAGTTACGTCTTGCTTACCGCAATCAGGTCTATAGCAGCAGTTTTCGCGTAGCCAACTATATCAAGCCACATTTCGAGATTGGTTTAGCTCTCGACAAAAAAGAGTTCAAAACTGGCGAAGCGGTCAGCGGCAAACTGCAACTTCTCTACCCGGATGGTGAGCCGGTAAAAGATGCCCGCGTGCAGTTAAGTTTGCGCGCTCAGCAATTATCAATGGTTGGTAACGATTTGCGTTATGCCGGACGTTTTCCCGTGTCGCTGGAAGGCAGTGAAACGGTGTCCGACGATAGCGGTCATGTGGCGTTAAATCTCCCCGCCGCCGATAAACCGAGCCGTTATTTGTTAACCGTCTCCGCCAGTGACGGCGCGGCGTATCGCGTCACCACCACCAAAGAGATCCTCATTGAACGCGGCCTGGCGCATTACTCTTTAAGTACCGCCGCACAATACAGTAATAGCGGCGAGTCGGTTGTGTTCCGTTATGCCGCGCTGGAATCTTCAAAACAGGTTCCTGTTACGTATGAATGGTTGCGTCTCGAAGACCGCACGAGCCATAGCGGAGAGCTACCGTCTGGCGGCAAATCCTTTACCGTCAATTTCGCTAAACCTGGCAACTACAATCTGACGTTACGCGATAAAGACGGCTTAATTCTCGCCGGGTTAAGCCATGCAGTCAGCGGTAAGGGCAGCATGTCGCATACTGGTACGGTAGATATCGTGGCAGATAAAACGCTGTACCAGCCTGGCGAAACCGCGAAGATGCTGATTACTTTCCCGGAGCCAATTGATGAAGCATTATTGACGCTGGAACGCGATCGCGTTGAACAGCAGTCGCTGCTATCGCATCCGGCAAACTGGCTGACGTTACAACGTTTAAACGATACTCAGTATGAAGCCCGTGTTTCAGTGAGCAATTCCTTTGCGCCTAACATCACTTTTTCGGTGCTGTATACCCGTAACGGTCAGTACAGTTTTCAGAACGCCGGGATCAAAGTTGCCGTTCCCCAGCTGGATATCCGGGTGAAAACGGACAAAACCCATTACCAGCCTGGTGAACTGGTCAATGTCGAATTAACCTCGTCGCTGAAAGGTAAACCTGTTTCTGCGCAGCTAACGGTAGGCGTGGTCGATGAAATGATCTACGCGCTGCAACCAGAAATCGCACCGAATATCGGCAAATTTTTCTATCCGCTGGGGCGTAACAATGTACGCACCAGCTCCAGTCTGTCGTTTATCAGCTACGACCAGGCGCTCTCCAGCGAGCCGGTTGCGCCTGGCGCGACTAACCGCAGCGAGCGGCGAGTAAAAATGCTTGAACGTCCACGGCGTGAAGAGGTGGATACCGCGGCATGGATGCCGTCACTCACAACCGATAAACAAGGCAAAGCGTATTTCACGTTCCTGATGCCTGATTCGTTAACCCGCTGGCGTATCACCGCGCGTGGGATGAACGGCGACGGGCTGGTCGGGCAGGGGCGTGCTTATCTGCGTTCGGAAAAAAATCTCTACATGAAGTGGAGTATGCCAACGGTGTATCGCGTGGGCGACAAACCGGCGGCAGGACTGTTTATCTTCAGTCAGCAGGATAACGAACCGGTGGCGCTGGTGACTAAATTTGCAGGCGCTGAGATGCGCCAGACGCTGACGCTGCACAAAGGGGCGAATTATATTTCGCTGACGCAGAATATTCAGCAATCTGGCTTGTTAAGTGCAGAACTGCAACAAAATGGGCAAGTGCAGGACAGCATTAGCACAAAACTGTCTTTTGTGGATAACAGCTGGCCCGTTGAACAGCAGAAAAATGTCATGCTCGGTGGTGGCGATAACGCGCTGATGTTGCCCGAGCAGGCGAGCAATATCCGGCTACAAAGTAGTGAAACGCCGCAGGAGATTTTCCGCAACAATCTTGATGCGTTAGTCGATGAACCGTGGGGTGGGGTGATCAACACCGGTAGCCGTCTGATCCCGCTCAGTCTCGCCTGGCGTTCGCTTGCCGATCATCAAAGTGCCGCCGCTAACGACATTCGTCAGATGATTCAGGATAACCGTCTGCGGCTGATGCAACTGGCGGGGCCCGGAGCGCGCTTTACCTGGTGGGGTGAAGATGGCAATGGTGACGCCTTCCTTACGGCATGGGCATGGTACGCCGACTGGCAGGCCAGCCAGGCGCTCGGCGTAACGCAACAACCGGAATACTGGCAGCATATGCTCGACAGTTATGCCGAGCAGGCAGATAACATGCCGTTATTGCATCGGGCGCTGGTGCTGGCGTGGGCACAGGAGATGAATCTGCCGTGCAAAACGTTGTTGAAAGGGTTGGATGAAGCTATCGCCCGGCGCGGAACTAAAACTGAAGATTTCTCGGAGGAAGACCCCCGCGATATCAATGACAGCCTGATCCTCGATACACCGGAATCTCCACTGGCAGATGCGGTGGCAAACGTCTTAACCATGACGTTGCTGAAAAAAGCGCAGTTGAAGTCCACGGTGATGCCACAGGTTCAGCAATATGCGTGGGATAAAGCGGCAAACAGCAATCAGCCGCTGGCACACACGGTTGTGCTGCTCAATAGCGGGGGCGACGCTACCCAGGAGGCTGCTATTTTAAGTGGTTTGACCGCTGAGCAATCCACTATTGAGCGCGCGCTGGCCATGAACTGGCTGGCGAAATATATGGCGACAATACCTTCGGTTGTGTTGCCTGCGCCTGCGGGCGCATGGGCCAAACATAAGTTAACTGGAGGGGGCGAATACTGGCGTTGGGTTGGTCAGGGCGTGCCGGACATTCTCTCTTTTGGTGACGAATTATCGCCGCAAAATGTGCAGGTCCGCTGGCGTGAAGCGGCAAAAACGGCTCAACAAAGTAACATTCCGGTGACCGTTGAACGCCAGTTGTATCGGCTTATCCCCGGTGAAGAAGAGATGAGCTTTACTCTGCAGCCGGTGACCAGCAATGAGATTGACAGCGATGCGCTGTATCTCGATGAAATTACGCTTACCAGCGAGCAGGATGCAGTTCTGCGCTATGGTCAGGTGGAAGTACCGCTCCCGCCGGGAGCCGACGTTGAGCGCACAACATGGGGCATTTCAGTCAATAAACCCAACGCCGCGAAACAGCAGGGGCAATTGCTGGAAAAAGCGCGTAATGAAATGGGCGAACTGGCCTATATGGTGCCGGTGAAAGAACTGACGGGAACGGTCACTTTCCGCCATTTGCTGCGCTTCTCGCAAAAAGGGCAATTCGTTCTGCCTCCTGCTCGTTATGTGCGTTCCTATGCACCTGCGCAGCAAAGTGTTGCGGCAGGGAGCGAATGGCCCGGGATGCAGGTGAAATAAGTGAACTGGCGCAGAATCGTCTGGCTATTGGCGTTGGTTACTCTGCCAACGCTTGCGGAGGAGACGCCGTTACAACTGGCACTGCGCGGTGCGCAGCACGATCAACTGTATCAGCTGTCGTCATCAGGCGTGACCAAAGCCTCGACATTACCTGACTCGCTCACCACGCCGTTAGGGAGTTTGTGGAAACTGTATGTTTACGCCTGGCTGGAGGATACCCATCAACCGGAGCAGCCCTACCAGTGTCGCGGAAACTCCCCGGAAGAGGTTTATTGTTGTCAGGCTGGGGAGAGCATAACGCGCGATACCGCGCTGGTACGTTCCTGTGGGCTCTATTTTGCGCCGCAGCGGTTGCATATTGGCGCAGATGTGTGGGGGCAATACTGGCAACAGCGTCAGGCACCTGCGTGGTTAGCGTCTCTTACTACGCTGAAGCCAGAAACCTCGGTAACGGTTAAATCGCTGCTTGATTCATTAGCGACGTTACCTGCGCAAAACAAAGCTCAGGAAGTCTTACTGGATGTGGTGCTGGACGAGGCGAAAATCGGTGTCGCATCCATGCTCGGTAGTCGGGTACGGGTGAAAACCTGGAGCTGGTTTGCCGATGATAAACAGGAAATCCGTCAGGGTGGTTTTGCTGGCTGGTTAACCGATGGTACACCGCTGTGGGTTACTGGCAGTGGCACCAGCAAAACGGTACTGACCCGTTATGCGACGGTGCTTAATCGGGTTTTGCCAGTGCCGACACAAGTTGCCAGTGGGCAATGTGTAGAGGTGGAGCTATTTGCGCGCTATCCGCTGAAGAAAATCACAGCGGAAAAGAGTACGACGGCAGTAAAACCCGGCGTACTTAATGGGCGCTATCGTGTGACCTTTACCAATGGTAACCACATTACGTTTGTCAGCCACGGTGAGACGACTTTACTGAACGAAAAGGGCAAACTGAAATTGCAGTCGCATCTCGATCGTGAAGAGTACGTTGCCAGAGTTCTGGATCGCGAGGCGAAAAGTACGCCACCTGAGGCAGCGAAAGCCATGACCGTGGCGATACGCACTTTTTTACAGCAAAACGCCAATCGGGAAGGCGATTGCCTGACCATCCCCGACAGCAGCGCCACGCAGCGTGTTTCTGCTTCGCCAGCTACCACGGGGGCGCGAACGATGACCGCCTGGACGCAGGATCTCATCTATGCGGGCGATCCGGTTCATTATCACGGCAGTCGCGCTACCGAAGGGACGCTTTCCTGGCGGCAAGCCATGGCCCAGGCGGGGCAGGGAGATCGTTACGACCAGATACTCGCGTTTGCTTATCCCGACAACAGCCTTAGCCGCTGGGGAGCGCCACGCTCAACCTGTCAGTTATTACCCAAAGCGAAAGCCTGGCTGGCGAAAAAAATGCCGCAGTGGCGGCGTATATTACAAGGCGAGACGGGGTACAACGAACCAGACGTGTTTGCGGTCTGTCGTTTAGTCTCAGGTTTCCCCTATACCGATCGGCAGCAGAAACGGCTGTTTATTCGTAACTTCTTTACGCTTCAGGATCGGCTGGATTTAACCCATGAGTATCTGCACCTGGCCTTTGATGGTTATCCCACCGGGCTTGATGAGAACTATATCGAAACGCTGACCCGACAATTATTAATGGACTAATGCTATGCGAAAGATTTTTCTTCCGTTGTTACTGGTGGCGCTTTCGCCTGTCGCTCACAGTGAAGGTGTGCAGGAAGTCGAGATTGACGCACCGCTCTCAGGCTGGCATCCGGCAGAGGGCGAAGATGCCAGTTTTTCACAATCGATCAATTACCCGGCGTCGTCCGTCAACATGGCAGATGATCAAAATATCTCAGCGCAGATCCACGGCAAAATAAAGAATTATGCTGCGGCGGGTAAAGTTCAGCAGGGCCGGCTGGTGGTCAACGGTGCCAGTATGCCGCAGAGAATTGAATCCGATGGTTCATTTGCACGCCCTTATATTTTCACTGAAGGCAGCAACAGCGTGCAGGTCATCAGCCCGGATGGGCAAAGCCGACAAAAAATGCAGTTTTACTCAACGCCGGGTACAGGAACGATTCGTGCACGTTTACGGCTGGTTCTCTCGTGGGATACGGACAATACCGATCTCGATCTCCATGTTGTCACGCCCGATGGCGAACACGCCTGGTACGGTAACACGGTGCTGAAAAACAGTGGTGCACTGGATATGGATGTCACGACGGGGTACGGACCCGAGATTTTCGCCATGCCAGCGCCAGTTCACGGACGCTATCAGGTGTATATCAACTACTATGGTGGGCGCAGCGAAACGGAATTAACCACCGCCCAACTGACGCTGATCACCGATGAAGGATCGGTCAATGAGAAACAGGAAACATTTATTGTACCGATGCGTAATGCTGGCGAGCTGACGCTGGTGAAAAGTTTTGACTGGTGATCCATCCCTTCACACAACCTGGCTCTTTCTTTTTTCAGATAAGACTGCTGGGCGATTTGCCGACGCCAGGATATAACCATTAACAATCGTCGGCAGATTGGTCATTTCTTATTTTTCGTACTGAGAACTGTCCATTTACTCCGGCTTTCCTGGTTAAGGCAATGGTTTCTAAGCGATACGCATTATTGCAATGGTGACAGAACATTGCGGTAACACGCTTTTACCGCTACCTTAACCACACTCCATCGGTCACCTGAGGCGGAGCTTCGCCCCTTTGAAATACCTTGCTTCTTTTCGTACAACCCTGAAAGCCTCGCGCTACATGTTCAGAGCATTGGCGTTAGTGCTCTGGCTGTTGATTGCTTTTTCATCCGTTTTTTACATCGTTAATGCGTTACATCAGCGAGAATCGGAAATTCGTCAGGAATTTAATCTGAGTTCCGATCAGGCTCAGCGCTTTATTCAACGCACCTCTGATGTGATGAAAGAGCTGAAGTACATCGCTGAAAATCGCTTATCGGCAGAAAACGGTGTGCTTTCCCCGCGTGGACGAGAAACGCAGGCGGATGTGCCTGCGTTTGAACCGCTGTTTGCCGACTCCGATTGTTCAGCAATGAGTAACACCTGGCGAGGTTCTCTGGAGTCATTGGCGTGGTTTATGCGCTACTGGCGCGATAATTTTTCTGCGGCTTACGATCTCAACCGGGTATTTTTAATCGGCAGCGATAACCTCTGCATGGCCAATTTCGGTCTGCGTGATATGCCAGTGGAACGCGATACCGCGTTGAAAGCGTTGCATGAACGCATCAATAAATATCGAAATGCACCACAAGATGATAGCGGCAGTAACCTCTACTGGATCAGCGAAGGTCCGCGCCCTGGCGTCGGGTATTTTTACGCGTTGACGCCAGTTTATCTGGCGAACCGGTTGCAGGCGCTTTTGGGTGTCGAGCAGACCATCCGGATGGAGAACTTTTTCTTACCGGGTACGTTGCCGATGGGGGTTACCATTCTTGATGAAAATGGTCATACCCTGATTTCGCTTACCGGACCAGAAAGCAAAATTAAGGGCGATCCTCGCTGGATGCAGGAACGCTCCTGGTTTGGCTATACGGAAGGTTTCCGGGAGCTGGTGCTGAAGAAAAATCTGCCTCCCTCATCGCTAAGCATCGTTTATTCGGTGCCGGTTGATAAGGTGCTGGAACGCATTCGCATGTTGATCCTTAACGCAATTTTGCTGAATGTGCTTGCTGGAGCTGCATTGTTTACTCTCGCGCGGATGTACGAGCGGCGTATTTTCATTCCGGCGGAAAGCGACGCCCTGAGACTGGAAGAACATGAGCAGTTTAACCGCAAGATTGTCGCCTCCGCGCCAGTGGGTATCTGTATTTTGCGTACCGCAGATGGCGTCAATATTTTAAGTAACGAACTGGCGCATACCTATCTCAATATGCTTACGCATGAGGACCGCCAACGGCTGACACAAATTATCTGTGGGCAGCAGGTCAATTTTGTTGATGTCCTGACCAGCAACAATACCAATCTGCAAATCAGCTTCGTCCATTCGCGCTATCGTAATGAAAACGTGGCCATTTGTGTGCTGGTGGATGTTTCTTCGCGCGTGAAGATGGAAGAGTCGTTGCAGGAGATGGCACAAGCAGCGGAACAGGCGAGCCAGTCAAAATCGATGTTCCTTGCCACCGTCAGTCATGAGCTGCGAACGCCGCTGTATGGCATTATCGGTAACCTGGATCTGTTGCAAACCAAAGAGTTACCGAAAGGCGTCGATCGTCTGGTGACGGCAATGAACAACTCTTCCAGCCTGTTGTTGAAAATTATCAGCGATATTCTCGATTTCTCGAAGATTGAATCGGAACAGTTGAAGATCGAACCGCGTGAGTTTTCACCGCGTGAAGTGATGAACCACATCACCGCCAACTATTTACCGCTGGTGGTACGCAAGCAGTTAGGCTTGTACTGCTTTATTGAACCGGATGTGCCAGTGGCCTTAAATGGCGACCCGATGCGTTTACAGCAGGTCATCTCCAACCTGTTGAGTAACGCCATAAAATTCACCGATACCGGCTGTATAGTTTTGCATGTCCGCGCTGATGGCGATTATCTCTCTATCCGTGTTCGCGATACCGGCGTGGGGATTCCGGCGAAAGAAGTGGTGCGCTTGTTTGATCCCTTCTTCCAGGTCGGAACGGGCGTACAGCGAAACTTCCAGGGGACCGGTCTGGGTCTGGCGATTTGTGAAAAACTGATCAGCATGATGGACGGCGATATCTCGGTAGATTCAGAACCGGGAATGGGCAGCCAGTTTACCGTGCGTATTCCGTTGTACGGCGCTCAGTACCCGCAGAAAAAAGGCGTGGAAGGGTTGAGTGGTAAACGCTGCTGGCTGGCGGTCCGCAATGCGTCGCTCTGTCAGTTCCTGGAAACCAGTTTGCAGCGCAGCGGCATCGTCGTAACAACATACGAAGGGCAGGAACCGACTCCCGAAGATGTGTTAATCACTGACGAGGTAGTGAGTAAAAAATGGCAGGGCAGAGCGGTAGTGACCTTCTGTCGTCGCCATATTGGTATTCCGCTGGAGAAAGCGCCAGGGGAGTGGGTACACAGTGTGGCTGCACCGCATGAGCTACCGGCATTGTTGGCGCGTATTTATTTGATCGAGATGGAGAGCGATGATCCTGCTAACGCTCTGCCGTCGACGGACAAAGCGGTCAGCGATAATGACGATATGATGATTCTGGTCGTGGATGATCATCCGATTAACCGGCGTTTGCTGGCAGATCAGTTGGGATCGTTGGGCTATCAATGTAAAACCGCGAATGATGGCGTCGATGCGCTTAATGTACTTAGCAAGAATCATATTGATATCGTGCTTAGCGACGTCAACATGCCCAATATGGATGGTTACCGCTTGACGCAACGCATTCGTCAGTTGGGACTGACGTTGCCGGTAATCGGAGTAACAGCTAATGCGTTGGCTGAAGAGAAGCAGCGGTGTCTGGAGTCCGGTATGGACAGCTGTCTGTCGAAGCCAGTAACGCTGGATGTGATAAAACAGACGCTGACGGTATATGCCGAGAGGGTCAGGAAATCGCGGGAATCGTAGGCCGGATAAGGCGTTTACGCCGCATCCGGCATTCAGTGCAAATGCCAGATAAGACACTAACGCGTCTTATCTGGCCTACAGGTGATTAGTCTTTATCTGCCGGACTTAACGTCACTGAAGAGAGATAATTCAGCAGGGCGATATCGTTCTCGACACCCAGCTTCATCATCGCAGATTTCTTCTGGCTACTGATGGTTTTAATACTGCGGTTTAGCTTTTTAGCGATCTCGGTCACCAGGAAGCCTTCCGCAAACAGGCGCAGAACTTCACTCTCTTTTGGCGAGAGACGTTTGTCACCGTAACCACCAGCACTGATTTTTTCCAACAGGCGAGAAACGCTTTCCGGGGTAAATTTCTTCCCTTTCTGCAGCGCGGCGAGAGCTTTCGGCAGATCGGTCGGTGCACCTTGTTTCAGCACGATCCCTTCGATATCCAGATCCAATACCGCACTAAGAATCGCCGGGTTGTTGTTCATAGTCAGAACAATGATCGACAGGCTTGGGAAATGGCGCTTGATGTACTTAATTAAGGTAATGCCATCGCCGTACTTATCGCCAGGCATGGAGAGATCGGTAATCAACACATGCGCATCCAGTTTCGGCAGGTTGTTGATCAGTGCTGTAGAGTCTTCAAATTCGCCGACAACATTCACCCACTCAATTTGCTCAAGTGATTTGCGAATACCGAACAAGACTATCGGATGGTCATCGGCAATAATTACGTTCATATTGTTCATGTAATAGGCTACCTTGCTACAGCAAGCTCTTGACATAACTGTCAATGTCGCTGATGTATTTTTCTATTCCTGGAACATCCTTCTCACGAATCAGATGTTCCAGCGTTTCACATAACTGCTTGCCGGGTACCAGATTTAGCATGGCAAATACGCCTTTAAGACGATGAGCCGTTTGGGCTAACGCAGCAAAGTCACTGGTTGCTGCTTCAGTATACAGCCTCTTAACATCATCCGGTACTGTGTCTACAAAGAGCGCATAATAGCCGCTGGCATGGAGTTGCGCATTTTCATCTCCGCCCAGAGGCGATTCTGTCACCTCTTCCTGCGCCAGTTGCACTTCAATTAATTGTAAGACCGCTTCCTGCATAGCGTTGCTCATATTGAAGTTGACGCACAATTGACCAGGCCCAATTTCCCGTACGCCAGACTCATCATCGCTTAAAAGCAAGCCAGAGGCAGTAAGATTAGACGGATTATCCGTTAAAAAGATATCATAATCTTGACTAATTAATCTTTCATCGGGTGTGATACAGGTTGCACCCCAATTTTCTAACTGGCGAGTGACAATATTCCGAATTTCTGCCGAAGTAACATCCACCATTACGCAGACATCATCCAGTAAACGCTCTTCTTCCTCTTCAACTTCCGGGTCAGCTGCGAGCATTTTGATATGCACAGAGTAGCGTGTACCAAGCCCATCCCGCGTTTTGATGTTTAAATGACCGCCCAGTTTACGTGCCAGTTGATCGCTCAGCCAGAATGCCAGCGGGTCCGCCTTGCCATAGCGATCGTTTTGGGTCTGGTTGATAAACGGGAAGTGCAAATTATCCATTTCATGAATGCTTACGCCTTCTCCGGTGTCCAGAATGCGGAACGTCAGGCGGTCTTCGGAGGACTCATCCTGATCAACCTCAAGGGTGATTTTTCCCAATTGCGTTGAGGTCACGGCATATTGCATCAGTAGCAGCAAAATACGTCGTAAGGCATCGCGATCGCCGCGGCGCATATCGTGTGCTTTCAGATGATTGTTAATCAGCAGTTGCAGACCTTTACGCTTGATGGCAGGCAACACTGAAGGCACAACTTCATCTATTAAATCCTGCACGGAGAACAGCACCGTCTCACTTTTCCAGCTATCGTCCGCAAGCATGTTCGCTAACTGTATTTCATCGACCAGCCGCACCAGCACATCTGCCTGATTCGCCAGTTGTTTGCTTTCCGGGGCATTGAGTTTAGCCGCGCTCTCCGCCAGGGACTGTGCGGGTTCTTTCAGCGCATCGCCAATGTTTTTCATAAAGGTCATCCGCCCCTGCTGGTTTTTCTCATACAGACGCTGCGCCTGCTTGAGTTTCTTGTTTACCAGCACTTCCCGATCCTGATCGCGAATAATGAAAATTTGTGTGCGCGGCGCGACCTGGCTGCGGAACATGCGGATCTCATACAGCTCGTTATTGATCGTCGCCTGAATAATCCCCTGATGCTGTTCCGCCATGGTGGTGATGTTTTGCAGATTCAAATGCGGCAGCAAATGATCGGCAATTTTGTTACTTATGACAGTGCGGTTCGATTCCTGATCGTGAACCAGCAGGCCGAGCGGCAGCAGTGAGACTATCTCTTCATTGATTGCCCGTAAAATGCGCAATTCGTTATTGACCGCCGTGTTGGGTAGACTTTCTGTACTGCGACTGGAGAAATGGCGAAATGTGGTATAGCCAAATAACGCCAGCGCCAGCAAACCGATGTTCAGCAGCAGTGGCAGCAGAATGTTTTGCAACGTATCCAGCAATAAGGTGCCATAAGGAACCTGCCAGACCAGGCGCATATCGGTAGAGTTGAGTGCCGAGGAGATTTCAATCTTCGTACTGTTAAAGTGGATACTGACGCTATCCGTCCCTTCTTTCTCATTATCATTGTCTCCCGTTGCCGTCGCGTCTGGCTCAAGGCGGAAACTGTCCAGCGGCATACCCGGTGGGATCAAATCATTAATCGGCAGATCAAAAGCCACGACCGTTGCCAGATGTCCCGGCTGGTTGAACGTGGTACGCAAGGTAAAGTAATGACCGTTCTGCCAGGCCAGGCGGCGCATGTTAGAAAAACTTTCGCGTTCATCGAGGGCGTTGGCCTGTTGCAACATCTCTGCACGACGTGAATCAACAATGTCGCTGACGGTCGATTCTTTAAATCCGGAGGTGAGATCTTTAAGGGGTAGGGTTGAGATCAGCACCAGACTGTTATCCTGACCATTCAGGTAATACATCGACCACGGTACATTTTCTGCGCCCCACAATGTATCCAGATAAGTGGACATCCGCTGAGTCATCTCAAGCGTTGAGTTGTCGTGAGAGCCAAAGATTAACGCTTCCGTTTTGCGACGCGGTTTTTCCAGATAGTAGACATCCTGTTTCAGGCGCGTCTCTTGTAAACCTTCGCCGGAGGAGGGGGAGGTCGTCGCGGCAATGTTGTCGTAGATCTGCCAGGTCACGTAACGCCAGGTATCGACGCGCTTTTGGATAGCGTGGGTAATGTCGACAATCTGGTAACTTTTATCTTTCAGCCAGGCGTTAACGGCGCTTTGTACCATTACACCCATCGTCACCAGTAACACAATGATCAACAGTAAAAAGAAGCGGGTAATGCTCCCCGGTAGGAGTGAAAAGCGGGTCGTGGCCGTTGTCTCTTTCTGACGCATTCGTGTTTATGACCTGTTAAAACTTCGCGAAGTGATAGGGCAGTATAAAGGGTACAGTGTGAAATTCCAGACTCTTACCTGATTGATGATTCTCTATTCTCCCGTGATATTTATCATCCTGCATTGGGGGAAATAGATGTACAAGCGCCATTTTACTGTACAAATAACCTACGAAAAGCCCAACGAAATTAATTGCAAATAAACGAAGATTGCTGGAAATTATGCTGATGTTAATTATTTGTGAAATAGTTAGCAAGGGTTATAGTTTTTCTGTGGTAGCACAGAATAATGAAAAGTGTGTAAAGAAGGGTAAAAAAAAACCGGATGCGAGGCATCCGGTTGAAATAGGGGTAAACAGACATTCAGAAATGAATGACGGTAATAAATAAAGTTAATGATGATAGCGGGAGTTATTCTAGTTGCGAGTGAAGGTTTTGTTTTGACATTCAGTGCTGTCAAATACTTAAGAATAAGTTATTGATTTTAACCTTGAATTATCATTGCTTGATGTTAGGTGCTTATTTCGCCATTCCGCAATAATCTTAAAAAGTTCCCTTGCATTTACATTTTGAAACATCTATAGCGACAAATGAAACATCTTAAAAGTTTTAGTATCATATTCGTGTTGGATTATTCTGCATTTTTGGGGAGAATGGACTTGCCGACTGATTAATGAGGGTTAATCAGTATGCAGTGGCATAAAAAAGCAAATAAAGGCATATAACAGAGGGTTAATAACATGAAAGTTAAAGTACTGTCCCTCCTGGTCCCAGCTCTGCTGGTAGCAGGCGCAGCAAACGCTGCTGAAGTTTACAACAAAGACGGCAACAAATTAGATCTGTACGGTAAAGTAGACGGCCTGCACTATTTCTCTGACGACAAGTCTGTAGATGGCGACCAGACCTACATGCGTCTTGGCTTCAAAGGTGAAACTCAGGTTACTGACCAGCTGACTGGTTACGGCCAGTGGGAATATCAGATCCAGGGCAACGCTCCGGAAAGCGAAAACAACTCCTGGACCCGTGTGGCATTTGCTGGTCTGAAATTCCAGGACATCGGTTCTATCGACTATGGTCGTAACTACGGCGTAGTTTACGACGTAACTTCCTGGACCGACGTACTGCCAGAATTCGGTGGCGACACTTACGGTTCTGACAACTTCATGCAGCAGCGTGGTAACGGCTTCGCGACCTACCGTAACACTGACTTCTTCGGTCTGGTTGATGGCCTGAACTTTGCTGTTCAGTACCAGGGCCAGAATGGCAGCGTAAGCGGTGAAAATGATCCGGATTTCACTGGTCATGGCATCACCAACAATGGTCGTAAAGCTCTGCGTCAGAACGGCGATGGCGTTGGCGGATCTATCACTTATGATTACGAAGGCTTTGGTATCGGTGGTGCGATCTCCAGCTCCAAACGTACTTGGGATCAGAACAACACTGGTCTGATCGGTACTGGCGACCGTGCTGAAACCTACACTGGTGGTCTGAAATACGACGCTAACAACATCTATCTGGCTGCTCAGTACACCCAGACCTACAACGCAACTCGCGTAGGTTCCCTGGGTTGGGCGAACAAAGCACAGAACTTCGAAGCTGTTGCTCAGTACCAGTTCGACTTCGGTCTGCGTCCGTCCCTGGCTTACCTGCAGTCTAAAGGTAAAAACCTGGGTGTCATCAATGGTCGTAACTACGACGACGAAGATATCCTGAAATATGTTGATGTTGGCGCGACCTACTACTTCAACAAAAACATGTCCACCTATGTTGACTACAAAATCAACCTGCTGGACGACAACCAGTTCACTCGTGACGCTGGCATCAACACTGATAACATCGTAGCTCTGGGTCTGGTTTACCAGTTCTAATCTCGATGGATATCGAACAAAGGGCCTGCGGGCCCTTTTTTCATTGTTTTCAGCGTACAAACTCAGTTTTTTGGTGTACTCTTGCGACCGTTCGCATGAGGATAATCACGTATGGAAATAAGCTTTACCCGCGTGGCACTGCTGGCTGCCGCGCTCTTCTTTGTTGGTTGCGATCAAAAACCACAACCCGCCAAAACCCACGCTACTGAAGTTACCGTTCTTGAAGGCAAAACCATGGGTACCTTCTGGCGTGCCAGCATCCCGGGCATTGACGCCAAACGCAGCGCCGAACTTAAAGAAAAGATTCAGACCCAGCTGGACGCCGACGATCAGCTGCTTTCGACCTATAAAAAAGATTCTGCGCTGATGCGCTTTAACGACTCGCAAAGTTTGTCGCCGTGGCCGGTAAGTGAAGCGATGGCCGATATCGTCACCACCTCGCTGCGCATTGGCGCAAGGACCGATGGTGCGATGGATATAACCGTCGGGCCGCTGGTGAATCTGTGGGGCTTTGGCCCGGAACAACAGCCGGTTCAAATTCCGAGCCAGGAACAGATCGATGCGATGAAAGCCAAAACCGGCTTACTGCACCTGACGGTCATTAATCAGTCGCATCAGCAATATCTGCAAAAAGACCTGCCGGATTTATATGTCGATCTCTCCACCGTCGGTGAAGGTTATGCGGCGGATCACCTGGCACGCTTGATGGAGCAGGAAGGGATTTCCCGCTATCTGGTGTCGGTGGGCGGCGCGCTGAACAGCCGTGGTATGAACGGTGAAGGCCAGCCGTGGCGGGTAGCGATTCAAAAACCAACCGATAAAGAAAATGCGGTTCAGGCCGTGGTGGATATCAACGGTCATGGCATTAGCACCTCTGGCAGCTACCGTAACTATTACGAACTGGACGGCAAACGCCTTTCCCATGTTATCGATCCGCAAACCGGGCGTCCCATCGAACACAATCTGGTATCCGTGACGGTGATTGCTCCGACGGCGCTGGAAGCCGATGCCTGGGATACTGGCTTGATGGTACTCGGGCCGGAGAAAGCCAAAGAGGTTGTTCGCCGGGAAGGGCTGGCGGTTTATATGATCACCAAAGAAGGCGATAGCTTTAAAACCTGGATGTCACCACAGTTTAAAAGCTTCCTTGTCAGCGAAAAAAATTAAAGCGCAAGATTGTTGGTTTTTGCGTGATGGTGACCGGGCAGACTAAAGGCTATCCTTAACCAGGGAGCTGATTATGAAAAACGCCACATGCTTAACTGACGATCAACGCTGGCAATCTGTCTTAGCCCGCGACCCGAATGCCGACGGCGAATTCGTTTTCGCCGTGCGCACCACAGGCATCTTTTGCCGTCCGTCTTGCCGCGCCAGACATGCCTTGCGGGAAAATGTCTCCTTCTACGCAAATGCCAGCGAGGCACTCGCCGCCGGATTTCGCCCCTGCAAACGTTGTCAGCCAGACAAAGCCAATGCCCAGCAACATCGGTTGGATAAAATCACCCACGCGTGTCGACTGCTGGAACAGGAAACGCCTGTAACGTTGGAAGCCTTAGCCGACCAGGTGGCGATGAGTCCATTTTATCTACATCGGTTGTTTAAAGCGACTACCGGAATGACGCCTAAAGCCTGGCAACAGGCCTGGCGCGCTCGCCGTTTGCGCGAATCGCTGGCGAAAGGGGAGAGCGTGACGACGTCTATTCTTAACGCCGGATTCCCCGACAGCAGCAGTTACTACCGCAAAGCCGATGAAACGCTGGGCATGACGGCTAAACAATTCCGTCACGGTGGCGAAAATCTGGCGGTGCGTTACGCGCTGGCTGATTGTGCGCTGGGGCGTTGCCTGGTGGCAGAAAGCGAGCGGGGGATTTGCGCGATATTGCTGGGCGATGATGACGCGACACTAATCAGCGAGTTGCAGCAGATGTTTCCCGCTGCCGACAACGCGCCTGCCGATCTGACGTTTCAGCAACATGTGCGTGAAGTGATCGCCAGCCTCAATCAACGCGATACGCCGCTGACGTTACCGCTGGATATTCGCGGCACTGCTTTTCAGCAACAAGTCTGGCAGGCACTGCGCACGATACCTTGCGGTGAAACCGTCAGTTATCAGCAACTGGCTAACGCCATCGGCAAACCGAAAGCGGTACGGGCCGTTGCAAGTGCCTGTGCCGCCAACAAGCTGGCTATCGTTATACCCTGTCATCGGGTAGTACGCGATGATGGATCGCTTTCAGGTTACCGCTGGGGCGCGTCGCGCAAAGCGCAACTGCTGCGCCGCGAAGCTGAGAATGAGGAGAGGTAATGTTGGATCTGTTTGCCGATGCTGAACCGTGGCAAGAGCCACTGGCGGCTGGTGCGGTAATTTTACGGCGTTTTGCTTTTAATGCTGCGGAGCAACTGATCCGCGATATTAATGACGTTGCCAGCCAGTCGCCGTTTCGCCAGATGGTCACCCCCGGGGGATATACCATGTCGGTGGCGATGACCAACTGTGGGCATCTGGGCTGGACGACTCATCGGCAAGGTTATCTCTATTCGCCCATTGATCCGCAAACAAATAAACCGTGGCCCGCCATGCCGCAGAGTTTTCATAATTTATGTCAACGTGCGGCTACGGCGGCGGGCTATCCAGATTTCCAGCCAGATGCTTGTCTTATTAACCGCTACGCTCCTGGCGCGAAACTGTCGCTGCATCAGGATAAAGACGAACCGGATCTGCGCGCGCCAATTGTTTCTGTTTCTCTGGGCTTACCCGCGATTTTTCAATTTGGTGGCCTGAAACGTAATGATCCGCTCAAACGTTTGTTGTTGGAACATGGCGATGTGGTGGTATGGGGCGGTGAATCGCGGCTGTTTTATCACGGTATTCAACCGTTGAAAGCGGGGTTTCATCCACTCACCACCGACTGCCGCTACAACCTGACATTCCGTCAGGCAGGTAAAAAAGAATAAAAATAAGAATTATTATTGCTGTGCGCGCGAAGATGTTTAAACTGCGGGCTGTAATTCATTGTCCGGGTTTTCTGCATGGAACTTCTTGTACTTGTCTGGCGGCAGTATCGCTGGCCATTTATCAGTGTGATGGCGCTAAGCCTCGCCAGTGCGGCTTTAGGCATTGGCTTAATTGCTTTTATCAATCAGCGCCTTATCGAAACGGCGGATACCAGTCTGCTGGTGTTGCCGGAGTTTCTGGGATTATTGCTGCTGTTGATGGCAGTCACTCTCGGATCGCAACTGGCGCTCACCACTTTGGGGCATCACTTCGTTTACCGACTGCGTAGTGAATTTATCAAGCGGATTCTGGATACCCACGTCGAGCGCATTGAACAACTCGGTAGCGCCTCGTTGCTGGCGGGATTAACCAGCGATGTGCGCAATATCACCATTGCTTTTGTGCGTCTGCCGGAACTTGTGCAGGGGATCATTCTCACTATCGGTTCCGCGGCGTATCTGTGGATGCTGTCGGGCAAAATGTTGCTGGTAACGGCTATCTGGATGGCGATCACCATCTGGGGCGGTTTTTTGCTGGTGGCGCGGGTGTACAAACATATGGCGACCCTGCGTGAAACCGAAGACAAGCTGTACACGGATTTTCAAACTGTACTTGAAGGGCGCAAAGAGCTGACTCTGAACCGGGAACGCGCCGAGTATGTGTTTAACAACCTCTACATTCCTGATGCGCAAGAGTATCGCCATCATATTATCCGCGCAGACACCTTCCATCTTAGTGCCGTGAACTGGTCAAACATCATGATGCTGGGCGCTATCGGCCTGGTGTTCTGGATGGCGAACAGTCTCGGTTGGGCTGATACCAACGTTGCTGCGACCTATTCGTTGACGCTTTTATTCCTGCGTACGCCGCTGCTTTCGGCGGTTGGCGCATTGCCGACGCTGCTGACGGCGCAGGTGGCGTTTAACAAGCTGAACAAATTCGCGCTCGCGCCTTTCAAAGCAGAGTTTCCGCGCCCGCAGGCGTTTCCCAACTGGCAAACGCTGGAGCTGCGTAACGTGACGTTTGCTTATCAGGATAACGCGTTTTCCGTTGGTCCGATTAATCTCACCATCAAACGTGGCGAGCTGCTGTTTCTGATTGGCGGCAACGGTAGCGGAAAATCGACGCTGGCGATGTTGTTGACGGGCTTGTATCAGCCACAAAGCGGCGAAATCTTGCTGGATGGCAAACCTGTCAGCGGCGAACAACCGGAAGATTATCGCAAACTGTTTTCGGCAGTGTTTACCGATGTCTGGCTGTTTGATCAACTGCTGGGGCCGGAGGGTAAACCCGCTAACCCGCAACTGGTTGAGAAGTGGCTGGCGCAGCTGAAAATGGCTCATAAGCTTGAGTTAAGCAACGGGCGTATTGTTAACCTGAAGTTATCAAAAGGGCAGAAAAAACGCGTGGCGCTGTTGCTGGCGCTGGCAGAAGAACGCGATATTATCCTGCTGGATGAATGGGCGGCGGATCAGGATCCACACTTCCGTCGTGAGTTTTATCAGGTGTTGCTGCCGCTGATGCAGGAGATGGGTAAAACTATTTTCGCTATCAGTCATGATGATCATTACTTTATCCACGCCGACCGCCTGCTGGAAATGCGCAACGGGCAACTTAGCGAGCTGACGGGCGAAGAGCGCGATGCCGCTTCGCGTGATGCCGTTGCCCGGACGGCATAATATTACGACGCTGACCTGGCGGACTGCTGCCGCCAGGTCAATATGCTAAAAATCCCTTCATTTCTAATAACCCTATAATTAATCAACGAAATTATAATGTTTCTAAAATTAGAATATAATTTATAAACATTATTTAAATGTTGTTACTTAAGTGTTACCGTTGATGCCGCGCAAATCTCACCTGCAATAAAGCGACTAAAAGTAAGGCATTAACAAGATGAAAAAAGTGACTGCCATGCTCTTCTCGATGGCCGTGGGGCTTAATGCCGTTTCGATGGCGGCAAAAGCGAAAGCGTCCGAGGAGCAGGAAACTGATGTACTGTTGATTGGCGGCGGCATTATGAGCGCCACGTTGGGGACCTATTTACGCGAGCTGGAGCCTGAATGGTCGATGACCATGGTGGAGCGCCTGGAGGGGGTCGCGCAGGAGAGTTCGAACGGCTGGAATAACGCCGGAACCGGGCATTCTGCACTGATGGAACTGAACTACACCCCGCAAAACGCCGATGGCAGCATCAGTATTGAAAAAGCAGTCGCCATTAACGAAGCATTTCAGATTTCCCGCCAGTTCTGGGCGCACCAGGTCGAGCGCGGCGTGCTGCGTACTCCGCGTTCATTTATCAATACCGTTCCGCATATGAGCTTTGTCTGGGGCGAGGATAACGTCAATTTCCTGCGCGCCCGTTACGCCGCGTTGCAACAAAGCTCGCTGTTTCGCGGTATGCGTTACTCTGAAGATCACGCGCAGATCAAAGAGTGGGCACCGTTAGTGATGGAAGGGCGCGATCCGCAACAGAAAGTAGCGGCAACACGCACAGAAATTGGCACTGATGTGAACTATGGCGAGATCACCCGCCAGTTAATTGCTTCTTTGCAGAAGAAATCTAACTTCTCGCTGCAACTCAGCAGCGAAGTCCGCGCCCTAAAGCGTAATGACGATAACACCTGGAGCGTTACCGTTGCCGATCTAAAAAATGGCACTGCACAGAACATTCGTGCCAAATTTGTCTTTATCGGCGCGGGCGGTGCGGCACTGAAGCTGTTACAGGAATCGGGGATTCCGGAAGCGAAAGACTACGCCGGTTTCCCGGTGGGCGGTCAGTTCCTTGTTTCGGAAAACCCGGACGTGGTTAATCACCATCTGGCGAAGGTTTACGGTAAAGCATCCGTTGGCGCACCACCGATGTCGGTTCCGCATATCGATACCCGCGTTCTGGACGGTAAACGCGTAGTGCTGTTTGGGCCATTTGCCACCTTCTCAACCAAATTCCTCAAAAACGGTTCATTGTGGGATCTGATGAGTTCCACCACCACCTCTAACGTGATGCCGATGATGCACGTCGGGCTGGATAATTTCGATCTGGTGAAATATCTGGTGAGTCAGGTGATGTTGAGTGAAGAGGATCGTTTTGAAGCGTTGAAAGAGTACTATCCGCAAGCGAAAAAAGAGGACTGGCGTTTGTGGCAAGCGGGGCAGCGTGTGCAGATTATCAAGCGTGATGCCGATAAAGGTGGTGTACTGCGTCTGGGTACTGAAGTGGTCAGTGACCAGCAAGGAACCATTGCCGCGCTCCTGGGGGCATCGCCAGGGGCGTCAACCGCCGCGCCGATTATGTTGAATCTGCTGGAAAAAGTATTTGGCGATCGCGTTTCCAGCCCGCAATGGCAGGCTACGTTGAAAGCGATCGTTCCATCTTATGGACGCAAGCTGAATGGTGATGTAGCGGCAACAGAACGCGAGTTGCAGTACACCAGCGAAGTGCTGGGCCTGAAATACGACAAGCCGCAAGCAGCAGATAGTACGCCGAAACCGCAGCTGAAATCGCAACCCGTTCAAAAAGAAGTGGCGGATATTGCGTTGTAATGATGTGCCACATCCGGCATGGTATGCCGGATGTGGCGTATGCTGATAAGACGCGCCAGCGTCGCATCAGGCAACCGGCTTGGGTGTTAGATGTCGGATGCGGCGTAACCGACTTATTCGACCTACGGAGTGGAGCACTTCACAGCGGTGTAGGCCTGATAAGACGCGTCAGCGTCGCATCAGGCAACCGGCTCGGACGTTGGATGTCGGATGCGGCGTAACCGCCTTATCCGACCTATGGGGTGGAGCACTTCACAGCGGTGTAGGCCTGATAAGACGCGCCAGCGTCGCATCAGGCAACCGGCTCGGGCGTTAGATGTCGGATGCGGTGTAACCGCCTTATCCAACCTATGGGGTGCCGCACTTCACGGCAGTTTAGCGAACTACCGCGTTGTCAATTTTCTCTTCCGCCTTCCAGACGCGGTACTTCACATCTACATTGTCTGGCGTATACACCACGATCGGCAGCTTGCTGTTGTAACGCAGCATTCCAGCATCGCCCAGATACGCGGTGACAAATTTCTTCTCTTTCTTGCCATCCGGGCAGGCCATCATCGTGGAAACCGGCGAGCTAACTTTATCAAAGACATAATAATCATAGCCCCAGCCTTCCAGCGTTTTGCTTTCCAGCTTCCCGCCGAGACGATGCAAATTGCAATCGACTTCCAGCGTCTGACCGATTAACAGTTCTACTTTCAGGGTAGATTCATCTTCTTGCGGGGTTAACTGAATCACCTGACGCTTCATGCCTTTTTCAGCTTGTGGATAAGGCGCGATTTTTTCCAGTGGCTGGACGCTCTCTGCCGCCCAGGCGGAAGTGGTGGCGAAAGCGGCAAACAATACTGCAGGTAGAATGGTCTTCATTTTTTGCTTTCCTTCTTCATTTATAGGTTTGCACCGATGATGTCGCTGAAGGTTAACATATTCATCAGATTTATTAATTTGCTTTATGAATAACTTAAAGAACATTCAGACAATTTTACCTGCTCTTTTAGTGTTAAATTCTGGCGAGAGAACAAGCCAGCAGAAATATCTCTGGTGAATTAATCGCTATATAAATATGTTTATAACCATTTGAAATGTGAGCGAAAGCCCGTTTTTGCCACGCTTCCCGCCACTCTTTTGATCCTGCTACAGGTTTTACCCCGATCGGGGTATGCATCTTTGACACATCCTTTAATATCTTAGCGGCTATAAAAATGGCTTATTAATTATGCGGTTTATTTGGTCGCTCTCAATTTTCAGAGCGCGTTAATGATGGAAGGTCAATGTGAAGATTGATGCATCCCGTCGGGGCATACTCACTGGTCGCTGGCGCAAAGCCAGTAACGGTATCCGTCCGCCCTGGTCCGGTGATGAATCTCATTTTCTGACCCATTGCACCCGCTGCGATGCCTGTATTAATGCTTGTGAAAACAACATTCTGCAACGCGGCGCGGGCGGCTATCCGAGCGTTAATTTCAAAAACAACGAGTGCAGCTTCTGTTACGCCTGCGCGCAGGCTTGCCCCGAATCGCTATTTTCTCCGCGCCACACCAGGGCCTGGGATTTGCAGTTCACCATTGGGGACGCGTGCCTGGCGTATCAGTCAGTTGAATGCCGCCGCTGTCAGGATAGCTGTGAGCCAATGGCAATTATCTTTCGCCCGACGCTCTCCGGGATCTACCAGCCGCAACTTAATAGCCAACTTTGCAACGGATGTGGAGCATGTGCAGCCAGCTGTCCGGTATCAGCCATAACTGCGGAGTATCTCCATGCACACTAACTGGCAAGTTTGCAGCCTGGTCGTGCAGGCCAAAAGCGAACGAATTTCAGACATCAGCACCCAACTGAACGCCTTTCCCGGCTGTGAAGTTGCTGTCAGCGACGCGCCGAGCGGTCAGTTGATTGTGGTGGTGGAAGCAGAAGACAGCGAAACGCTGATCCAAACCATTGAGTCAGTACGCAACGTAGAGGGCGTGCTGGCGGTGTCGCTGGTTTATCACCAGCAGGAAGAGCAAGGTGAGGAAACACCATGAAACTCAGTCGTCGTAGCTTTATGAAAGCTAACGCCGTTGCGGCCGCTGCGGCGGCTGCCGGTCTCAGCGTGCCGGGCGTTGCCCGCGCCGTTGTTGGTCAGCAGGAAGCCATTAAATGGGATAAAGCGCCGTGCCGTTTCTGCGGTACTGGTTGCGGCGTTCTGGTCGGAACGCAGCAGGGGCGTGTGGTGGCCTGTCAGGGCGACCCGGACGCACCGGTTAACCGTGGCCTGAACTGCATTAAGGGCTATTTCCTGCCCAAGATCATGTACGGTAAAGACCGTTTGACGCAGCCGCTGCTGCGTATGAAAAACGGTAAATATGACAAAGAAGGCGAATTTACCCCAATCACCTGGGATCAGGCCTTCGATGTGATGGAAGAGAAATTCAAAACCGCCCTGAAAGAAAAAGGGCCGGAATCGATCGGTATGTTCGGTTCTGGTCAGTGGACTATCTGGGAAGGTTATGCCGCGTCCAAACTGTTTAAAGCGGGCTTCCGTTCGAACAACATCGACCCGAACGCGCGTCACTGTATGGCGTCGGCAGTAGTTGGCTTTATGCGTACCTTTGGTATGGATGAGCCGATGGGCTGCTATGACGACATCGAGCAGGCTGACGCGTTTGTGCTGTGGGGCGCAAACATGGCGGAAATGCACCCGATCCTCTGGTCGCGCATCACTAACCGTCGTCTCTCTAACCAGAACGTCACCGTGGCGGTGCTTTCTACCTACCAGCATCGTAGCTTCGAGCTGGCGGATAACGGCATCATCTTTACGCCGCAATCTGACCTGGTGATCCTGAACTACATCGCCAACTATATCATTCAAAACAATGCGATAAATCAGGACTTCTTTAGCAAACACGTTAACCTGCGCAAAGGTGCGACGGACATCGGCTACGGTTTACGTCCGACCCATCCGCTGGAAAAAGCAGCGAAGAATCCGGGTTCTGATGCTTCCGAACCGATGAGCTTTGAAGATTACAAAGCCTTCGTTGCTGAGTATACGCTGGAAAAAACCGCTGAAATGACCGGCGTGCCGAAAGACCAGTTAGAACAACTGGCGCAGCTGTATGCCGATCCGAACAAGAAAGTCATCTCCTACTGGACGATGGGCTTCAACCAGCATACCCGTGGTGTATGGGCCAACAACCTGGTCTACAACCTGCACCTGCTGACCGGCAAAATTTCCCAGCCGGGTTGCGGTCCGTTCTCCCTGACCGGGCAGCCTTCTGCGTGTGGTACTGCGCGTGAAGTGGGCACCTTTGCTCACCGTCTGCCTGCGGACATGGTGGTGACTAACGAGAAACATCGTGATATCTGCGAGAAGAAGTGGAATATCCCGAGTGGCACCATTCCGGCAAAAATCGGTCTGCACGCGGTGGCACAAGACCGTGCGCTGAAAGACGGCAAGCTGAATGTTTACTGGACCATGTGTACCAACAACATGCAGGCCGGGCCGAACATCAATGAAGAGCGTATGCCGGGCTGGCGCGATCCGCGCAACTTCATCATCGTCTCCGATCCGTATCCGACAGTCAGTGCGCTGGCCGCCGACTTGATCCTGCCGACCGCAATGTGGGTAGAAAAAGAGGGCGCTTACGGTAACGCCGAACGCCGTACTCAGTTCTGGCGTCAGCAAGTACAGGCACCTGGTGAAGCGAAATCGGATCTCTGGCAGTTAGTTCAGTTCTCCCGTCGCTTCAAAACCGAAGAAGTATGGCCGGAAGAGCTGCTGGCGAAGAAACCGGAACTGCGTGGCAAAACGTTGTACGAGGTTCTGTATGCCACCCCGGAAGTGAGCAAATTCCCGGTATCCGAACTGGCGGAAGATCAGCTGAACGATGAATCCCGCGAGCTGGGCTTCTATCTGCAAAAAGGGCTGTTCGAAGAGTACGCATGGTTTGGTCGTGGTCACGGTCACGATCTGGCACCGTTCGATGACTACCATAAAGCGCGCGGTCTGCGCTGGCCGGTGGTGAACGGTAAAGAAACTCAGTGGCGTTACAGCGAAGGTAACGACCCGTACGTGAAAGCGGGCGAAGGCTACAAGTTCTACGGTAAACCGGATGGCAAAGCGGTGATCTTCGCACTGCCGTTCGAACCAGCGGCGGAAGCACCGGATGAAGAGTACGACCTGTGGCTCTCTACCGGACGCGTCCTGGAGCACTGGCACACCGGCAGTATGACTCGCCGTGTACCGGAACTGCACCGCGCCTTCCCGGAAGCGGTCCTGTTTATTCACCCGCTGGATGCGAAAGCGCGCGATCTGCGTCGTGGCGACAAAGTGAAAGTGGTTTCTCGCCGTGGCGAAGTGATCTCGATTGTCGAAACGCGCGGTCGTAACCGTCCGCCGCAGGGCCTGGTGTACATGCCGTTCTTCGACGCCGCACAGCTGGTTAACAAACTAACGCTGGACGCGACCGATCCGCTCTCGAAAGAGACGGACTTCAAGAAGTGCGCGGTCAAACTGGAGAAGGTGTAAGCCATTATGTCCCGGTCAGCGAAACCTCAAAATGGTCGCCGCCGCTTTCTGCGCGATGTTGTTCGCACAGCAGGCGGGCTGGCTGCCGTGGGTGTGGCGCTGGGGTTACAACAGCAAACCGCACGCGCATCTGGCGTGCGGTTGCGCCCGCCCGGAGCCATAAACGAGAACGCCTTTGCCAGTGCCTGTGTGCGTTGTGGTCAGTGTGTTCAGGCTTGCCCTTACGACACCTTAAAACTGGCGACGCTGGCCTCTGGTCTGTCGGCGGGCACGCCATATTTTGTCGCACGGGATATTCCTTGCGAAATGTGTGAGGACATTCCGTGCGCCAAAGTGTGCCCGAGCGGTGCGCTGGATCGTGAGATCGAATCGATCGACGACGCGCGGATGGGGCTGGCGGTGCTGGTAGACCAGGAAAACTGTCTCAACTTTCAGGGGCTGCGCTGCGATGTTTGTTATCGCGAATGCCCGAAAATTGATGAGGCCATCACCCTGGAGCTGGAGCGCAACACGCGTACCGGTAAGCACGCCCGCTTTCTGCCGACGGTTCACAGCGACGCCTGTACCGGCTGCGGTAAGTGCGAAAAAGTGTGCGTGCTGGAACAACCGGCAATCAAGGTGTTACCGCTGTCACTGGCGAAAGGGGAGTTAGGTCACCATTACCGCTTCGGCTGGCTGGAGGGGAACAATGGCAAATCGTAAACGTGACGCCGGGCGCGAGGCGCTGGAGAAAAAAGGCTGGTGGCGCAGTCACCGTTGGCTGGTGTTACGTCGCCTTTGTCAGTTCTTCGTGCTGGGGATGTTTTTGAGCGGTCCGTGGTTTGGTGTGTGGATCTTGCACGGCAACTACAGCAGTAGCCTGTTATTCGACACCGTTCCGCTGACCGATCCGCTGATGACGCTGCAAAGTCTTGCCAGTGGTCATCTGCCTGCCACGGTGGCGTTGACCGGTGCGGTGATTATCACCGTGCTCTACGCCCTGGCGGGAAAGCGATTATTTTGCAGCTGGGTCTGCCCGCTGAACCCGATTACCGACTTAGCGAACTGGTTACGCAGGCGCTTTGACCTCAATCAGTCTGCGACGATCCCTCGCCACATTCGCTACGTGCTGTTGGTGGTCATTCTGGTGGGATCAGCCTTAACCGGCACGCTCATCTGGGAATGGATCAACCCCGTTTCCCTGATGGGGCGTAGCCTGGTAATGGGCTTCGGCAGCGGCGCGCTGCTTATTCTCGCGCTGTTTTTATTTGATCTACTGGTCGTTGAACACGGCTGGTGCGGGCACATTTGTCCGGTTGGCGCGCTTTATGGCGTGCTGGGTAGCAAAGGTGTGATTACCGTTGCGGCCAGCGATCGGCAGAAATGTAACCGCTGTATGGATTGTTTTCATGTTTGCCCGGAACCGCATGTGCTACGTGCCCCGGTGCTGGATGAACAAAGCCCGGTGCAGGTCACCAGCCGCGATTGCATGACGTGCGGTCGCTGCGTGGATGTCTGTTCTGAGGATGTATTTACAATAACTACACGATGGAGTTCGGGAGCGAAATCATGAAAAGCCATGACCTGAAGAAAGCGCTGTGTCAATGGACGGCGATGCTGGCCCTGGTGGTAAGCGGCGCGGTTTGGGCGGCTAATGGCGTCGATTTTAGCCAGTCGCCGGAAGTATCCGGGACGCAGGAAGGGGCCATTCGGATGCCAAAAGAGCAGGATCGGATGCCGCTGAACTATGTGAATCAGCCGCCAATGATCCCGCATAGCGTTGAAGGTTATCAGGTAACGACCAATACCAACCGCTGCTTGCAGTGCCACGGTGTCGAAAGCTATCGCACCACTGGCGCGCCGCGTATCAGTCCTACTCACTTTATGGACAGCGACGGCAAAGTGGGCGCGGAAGTGGCTCCGCGTCGTTATTTCTGTCTGCAATGTCACGTACCGCAGGCCGATACCGCGCCAATCGTGGGGAATACCTTTACCCCATCAAAAGGTTACGGGAAATAAGAGGTTATTATGGGAAATTCTGACCGTAAGCCTGGTCTGATTAAGCGCCTGTGGAAATGGTGGCGTACCCCCAGCCGTCTGGCGCTGGGGACGCTGCTGTTGATCGGTTTTGTCGGCGGCATCGTCTTCTGGGGCGGCTTTAACACCGGGATGGAAAAAGCCAATACCGAAGAGTTCTGCATTAGCTGCCACGAAATGCGTAACACGGTGTATCAGGAATACATGGATTCCGTGCACTACAACAACCGTAGCGGCGTCCGTGCGACCTGTCCGGATTGTCACGTTCCGCACGAGTTTGTGCCGAAGATGATACGCAAGCTCAAAGCAAGTAAAGAGCTGTATGGTAAAATTTTTGGCGTTATTGACACGCCGCAGAAATTTGAAGCTCATCGTCTGACGATGGCACAGAATGAGTGGCGGCGCATGAAGGACAATAACTCGCAGGAGTGCCGTAACTGTCACAACTTCGAGTATATGGATACAACCGCCCAGAAATCGGTTGCCGCGAAGATGCATGACCAGGCGGTGAAAGATGGGCAAACCTGTATTGATTGCCATAAAGGGATAGCGCACAAGCTGCCCGATATGCGTGAAGTCGAGCCAGGTTTTTAACAAGGTTATTGCGTGGGTATGCTTGAAGCCAGAGAGTTACTTTGTGAGCGGGATGAACGAACCTTATTTAGTGGCTTGTCATTTACGCTGAACGCAGGAGAGTGGGTACAAATCACCGGTAGCAACGGCGCGGGGAAGACAACGCTTCTCCGTTTGCTGACGGGGTTGTCTCGCCCTGACGCAGGCGAGGTTCTCTGGCAAGGGCAGCCCTTGCATCAGGTACGTGACAGCTACCATCAAAACCTGTTATGGATAGGCCATCAGCCGGGGATCAAAACCCGGCTGACGGCGTTAGAAAATCTGCACTTTTATCATCGCGATGGCGATACCGCACAATGTCTGGAAGCCCTGGCGCAGGCCGGGCTTGCCGGATTCGAAGATATTCCGGTAAATCAACTTTCTGCCGGGCAACAACGCCGCGTCGCTTTAGCGCGTCTGTGGCTGACCCGTGCCACGTTATGGATCCTCGACGAGCCTTTTACCGCGATTGACGTCAACGGCGTCGATCGTCTGACCCAGCGTATGGCGCAGCATACGGAGCAGGGGGGGATTGTGATTCTGACTACCCACCAGCCGCTCAACGTTGCTGAAAGTAAAATTCGCCGCATTTCACTGACGCAAACGAGGGCTGCATGATGTTCTGGCGCATTTTCCGTCTTGAGCTGCGCGTAGCGTTTCGCCATAGCGCCGAAATCGCCAACCCGCTGTGGTTCTTCCTGATTGTAATTACCCTTTTTCCGCTCAGTATCGGTCCGGAGCCGCAACTGCTGGCGCGTATTGCACCGGGCATTATCTGGGTTGCTGCGCTGCTTTCATCCTTGCTGGCGCTGGAACGACTGTTCCGTGACGATTTGCAGGACGGCAGTCTTGAACAATTGATGTTGTTGCCGTTACCCTTGCCCGCCGTTGTGCTGGCGAAGGTGATGGCGCACTGGATGGTAACCGGTCTGCCGTTACTCATCCTTTCGCCACTGGTAGCAATGCTACTGGGAATGGATGTTTATGGCTGGCAAGTGATGGCGCTGACGCTGCTGCTGGGAACGCCTACGCTTGGCTTTCTCGGTGCACCGGGCGTGGCGCTGACAGTGGGACTTAAGCGCGGTGGTGTGCTGCTCAGCATACTGGTGTTACCGCTGACTATCCCATTACTCATCTTTGCCACCGCCGCGATGGACGCGGCTTCTATGCATTTGCCCGTTGACGGGTATCTGGCAATTTTAGGCGCGTTGCTGGCAGGCACCGCGACATTAAGTCCTTTTGCGACGGCGGCAGCGTTACGAATCAGCATTCAATAACGCTGGATTACTGATTTTTGTTCGAGTCTGGTATCGAAACTATGTGGAAAACACTGCATCAACTGGCGATCCCACCACGGCTGTATCAAATCTGTGGCTGGTTTATACCGTGGCTGGCAATTGCCAGTGTGGTCGTGCTTACCGTTGGCTGGATCTGGGGATTCGGCTTTGCTCCGGCTGATTATCAGCAGGGAAATAGCTACCGCATTATCTACTTGCATGTACCTGCGGCGATCTGGTCGATGGGCATTTATGCATCAATGGCGGTGGCAGCGTTTATTGGCCTTGTCTGGCAGATGAAAATGGCCAACCTGGCGGTGGCGGCGATGGCCCCCATTGGTGCCGTGTTTACCTTTATTGCCCTGGTTACCGGCTCTGCATGGGGAAAACCGATGTGGGGCACCTGGTGGGTATGGGATGCACGTCTGACTTCTGAACTGGTGCTGCTGTTTCTGTATGTTGGTGTCATTGCCCTGTGGCACGCCTTCGATGACCGCCGTCTGGCGGGCCGTGCGGCAGGTATCCTGGTGCTGATTGGCGTGGTGAATCTGCCGATTATTCATTACTCCGTGGAGTGGTGGAACACCCTGCATCAGGGATCAACGCGGATGCAGCAAAGTATCGATCCGGCGATGCGTTCGCCGCTGCGCTGGTCGATTTTTGGCTTCCTGCTCCTGTCTGCCACGCTGACGCTGATGCGGATGCGGAATTTGATTTTGCTGATGGAAAAACGCCGTCCGTGGGTGAGTGAACTGATACTGAAAAGAGGCCGTAAATGACCCCTGCATTTGCTTCCTGGAATGAATTTTTCGCAATGGGCGGTTACGCCTTTTTTGTCTGGCTGGCGGTGGTGATGACCGTTATTCCGCTGGTGGTTTTGGTCGTGCACTCGGTGATGCAACATCGCGCAATTCTGCGTGGCGTGGCGCAACAGCGGGCGCGTGAGGCGCGTTTACGTGCTGCGCAACAGCAGGAGGCTGCATGAATATTCGCCGTAAAAACCGCTTGTGGATTGTCTGTGCCGTGTTGGCAGGGCTGGCGCTGACTATCGGTCTGGTGCTATATGCGCTGCGCTCGAATATCGATCTCTTTTATACGCCGGGGGAAATTCTCTACGGCAAGCGTGAAACTCAGCAAATGCCGGAAGTCGGTCAGCGTCTGCGCGTTGGCGGGATGGTGATGCCGGGTAGTGTGCAGCGCGATCCCAATTCGCTGAAAGTGACCTTCACCATTTACGACGCTGAAGGCTCAGTGGATGTCTCTTACGAAGGCATTTTGCCGGATCTGTTCCGTGAAGGGCAGGGCGTTGTGGTGCAGGGCGAGCTGGAAAAAGGCAATCATATCCTCGCGAAAGAAGTGCTGGCGAAACACGACGAAAACTACACGCCGCCAGAAGTTGAGAAAGCGATGGAAGCTAACCACCGTCGCCCGGCGAGTGTTTATAAGGACCCAGCATCATGATGCCGGAAATTGGTAACGGGCTGCTGTGCCTGGCGTTAGGGATTGCGCTGCTGCTGTCCGTGTATCCGCTATGGGGCGTGGCGCGCGGAGATGCGCGCATGATGGCGTCTTCCCGCTTGTTTGCCTGGCTGCTGTTTATGTCTGTGGCTGGCGCATTTCTGGTGCTGGTCAATGCTTTCGTGGTCAACGACTTTACCGTCACCTATGTTGCCAGCAACTCCAATACCCAGCTTCCGGTGTGGTATCGCGTGGCGGCTACCTGGGGCGCACATGAAGGCTCACTGCTGCTGTGGGTGCTGCTGATGAGCGGCTGGACCTTTGCGGTGGCGATTTTTAGTCAGCGTATTCCGCTGGATATTGTGGCCCGCGTACTGGCGATAATGGGGATGGTCAGTGTCGGCTTTTTGCTGTTCATTCTCTTTACTTCTAACCCGTTCTCACGCACGTTGCCGAATTTCCCGATTGAAGGTCGCGATCTTAACCCGCTATTGCAGGATCCGGGGCTGATCTTCCATCCGCCTCTGCTTTATATGGGGTACGTGGGTTTCTCGGTGGCGTTTGCTTTTGCCATTGCTTCTTTGCTGAGCGGGCGTCTGGACAGCACTTATGCGCGTTTTACTCGTCCGTGGACGCTGGCAGCGTGGATCTTCCTGACGCTCGGCATCGTGCTCGGTTCCGCATGGGCCTATTACGAACTCGGCTGGGGTGGCTGGTGGTTCTGGGATCCGGTAGAAAACGCCTCGTTTATGCCGTGGCTGGTGGGGACTGCGCTGATGCACTCGCTGGCGGTGACTGAACAGCGTGCCAGCTTCAAAGCGTGGACATTACTGCTGGCAATCAGTGCCTTCTCGTTGTGTCTGTTGGGGACTTTCCTCGTGCGTTCCGGCGTGCTGGTATCGGTACACGCGTTTGCGTCTGATCCGGCGCGCGGTATGTTTATCCTCGCCTTTATGGTGCTGGTGATTGGCGGTTCGCTGCTGCTGTTTGCCGCGCGTGGACACAAAGTTCGCTCACGCGTAAACAATGCGCTGTGGTCGCGGGAATCTCTGCTGTTAGCGAACAACGTTTTGCTGGTCGCCGCGATGCTGGTGGTGTTGCTGGGGACGCTGCTGCCGCTGGTGCACAAGCAACTGGGACTGGGCAGTATTTCGATTGGCGAACCGTTCTTCAACACCATGTTTACCTGGCTGATGGTGCCGTTTGCGCTACTGCTGGGTGTCGGTCCTCTGGTGCGCTGGGGGCGCGATCGCCCACGTAAAATCCGCAATTTATTGATTATCGCCTTCATCTCTACGCTGGTGCTGTCTCTGCTGTTGCCGTGGCTGTTCGAAAGCAAAGTGGTGGCGATGACGGTGCTCGGCCTGGCAATGGCCTGCTGGATTGCGGTGCTGGCAATTGCGGAAGCTGCGCTACGTATTTCACGCGGCACGAAAACCACCTTCAGTTATTGGGGGATGGTGGCGGCTCACCTGGGGCTGGCAGTGACAATTGTTGGCATTGCCTTTAGCCAGAACTATAGCGTTGAGCGTGATGTGCGCATGAAGTCCGGCGATAGCGTCGATATTCATGAATATCGCTTCACCTTCCGTGATGTCAAAGAGGTGACTGGCCCGAACTGGCGTGGCGGTGTGGCGACTATCGGCGTAACGCGAGAGGGTAAACCGGAAACGGTGCTGTATGCGGAAAAACGTTATTACAACACTGCCGGGTCGATGATGACCGAAGCGGCAATTGACGGCGGCATCACGCGTGACCTGTACGCGGCCCTCGGTGAAGAGCTGGAAAACGGCGCGTGGGCCGTGCGTCTTTACTACAAACCATTTGTTCGCTGGATTTGGGCGGGCGGGCTGATGATGGCGTTGGGCGGACTGCTGTGTCTGTTTGATCCTCGCTATCGTAAGCGCGTGAGCCCGCAAAAAACTGCGCCGGAGGCTGTATGAAGCGCAAAGTATTGTTAATTCCGTTGATTATCTTCCTGGCGATTGCCGCGGCGCTGCTGTGGCAGCTGGCGCGTAATGCCGAAGGGGATGATCCGACCAATCTGGAATCGGCGCTCATTGGCAAGCCAGTGCCGAAGTTTCGTCTCGAATCACTGGACAATCCGGGGCAGTTTTATCAGGCGGATGTGCTGACTCAGGGCAAACCAGTGCTGCTTAACGTCTGGGCGACCTGGTGTCCGACCTGCCGTGCGGAACATCAATATCTGAATCAGCTTTCTGCGCAGGGCATCCGCGTGGTCGGCATGAACTATAAAGACGATCGCCAGAAGGCAATCAGCTGGCTGAAAGAACTGGGCAATCCTTACGCGCTAAGCCTGTTTGATGGCGACGGCATGTTAGGGCTGGATCTCGGTGTCTATGGCGCGCCAGAAACGTTTCTTATTGACGGCAACGGCATCATTCGCTATCGCCATGCGGGCGATCTCAATCCTCGCGTCTGGGAAGAAGAGATCAAGCCGCTGTGGGAGAAATACAGTAAGGAGGCCGCACAATGAGGTTTTTATTGGGCGTGCTGATGCTGATGATCTCCGGCTCAGCGCTGGCGACCATCGATGTGTTGCAGTTTAAAGATGAAGCACAGGAACAACAGTTCCGTCAGCTCACTGAAGAACTGCGTTGCCCGAAATGCCAGAACAACAGCATTGCCGATTCCAACTCGATGATTGCCACCGACCTGCGCCAGAAAGTGTATGAACTGATGCAGGAAGGTAAAAGTAAGAAAGAGATTGTCGATTATATGGTGGCGCGTTACGGCAACTTCGTCACTTACGATCCGCCGTTAACGCCGCTGACCGTGCTGCTGTGGGTGCTGCCAGTAGTGGCTATTGGCATTGGCGGTTGGGTCATTTACGCCCGCTCGCGGCGTCGGGTACGCGTGGTGCTGGAAGCGTTTCCTGAACAAAGCGTGCCGGAAGGTAAGCGTGCCGGATATGTTGTTTATCTGCCGGGTATTGTGGTGGCGTTAATTGTGGCTGGCGTCAGCTACTACCAGACTGGCAATTATCAGCAGGTGAAAATCTGGCAGCAGGCCACGGCACAGGCTCCGGCGTTGCTGGACAGGGCGCTGGATCCGAAAGCCGATCCGCTCAACGAAGAAGAGATGTCGCGCCTTGCGCTGGGGATGCGTACTCAACTGCAAAAAAATCCGGGAGATATAGAAGGTTGGATTATGTTGGGTCGCGTTGGCATGGCGCTGGGTAACGCCAGTATCGCCACCGATGCATACGCTACTGCGTATCGCCTCGATCCGAAAAACAGCGATGCCGCACTGGGTTATGCTGAAGCGTTGACACGTTCATCTGATCCCAACGACAACCGCCTCGGCGGCGAACTGCTGCGCCAGTTGGTGAGAACGGACCATAGCAATATTCGTGTGTTAAGCATGTATGCGTTTAATGCCTTTGAGCAGCAGCGATTTGGCGAAGCCGTTGCCGCGTGGGAGATGATGTTGAAACTCTTACCTGCCAACGATACTCGCCGTGCGGTGATTGAACGTAGTATCGCGCAGGCGATGCAACATTTGTCGCCGCAGGAGAGTAAATAAAAAGAGGCCCGATGGTGATTCCATCAGGCCAGACTGATGACAAAGTGCGCTTAGTTTATGCCGGATGCGGCGTGAACGCCTTATCCGGCCTACACAATCGTGTGAATTCAATAAATTGATCGATCCGCGTAGGCCTGATAAGCGTAGCGCATCAGGCAGTTTTGCGTTTGTCATAAATCTCAGCCCGATGATAAATCCATCGGGCTATTTTTATTGTGCCCCGCGTTGTTGCAGGAACAGAATGGTGGCTGCCACGCGTGAGCGGACATTGAGTTTGCGCAGCAGATTGCGAATATGTACTTTTACTGTCTGCTCGGAAATATTCAACACCGAGGCAATCTGTTTATTTGACAGCCCCTGTGCCAGCTCGTGCAGAACATCCAGCTCGCGCTCCGTCAGCACGCTGAAGGGATCTTCTTCCGCGCCAAACATTTCACGTTCATGTAAGTACTGATTGACGCGTTCGCTAAAGACTTTGCTGCCTTTCGCTCCGGCACGAATCGCTTCCAGCAAAACTTCCGGGTCGCTGTCTTTCAACAGATAACCGTCTGCGCCTGCGTCTATCAGCGCAAAGACATCGCTGGAGGCATCTGATACGGTCAGGATAATAATTTGCGCGGTAACGCCATCCCTGCGCAAGGCATTGAGGGTATCCAGGCCACTCATACCTTTCATATTGAGATCCAGCAAGATCACGTCGATATCCAGTCTATTAGCCAGATCGATCGCGCTCGCGCCGTCGCCTGCTTCGGCGACCACTTCAAAGCCAGGATCAAGCTCCAGTAACTGACGAACACCGCGTCGCATAAGTGGATGATCATCCACAATCATCACCTGAAAAGGCGTTGCTTCAGGCATAGTAGTCTCCTGAGGTTTTATTAGAATCATTATGTTTGAGCGTAGCGTTGGTATCGCTACCAGGCGCGTGAATGTTACCCCATTTTATGTATGGACATGTAGTGAAAACTACAACCTTGTCGTTCGTTTTGGCATCATTTTCATTATAAAGACGGAATTTTGCATCAGCTTCTCATCAAGAAAAACAACTAAAAAATCAATCACAATACTTGTGCATTTCTTTAAACAGTTTTTAAAAACTGATTCCGGGTATGGAGCTATGGGTATTTTCTGTACCCAATGCTTTTAACAGCAATTAATTTCATAGGATGAAAGCTCAATGCATCAATCTGGTTCTGTTTCTCTTTGTCGTTCCGCAATATCTGTTCTGGTGGCTACAGCGTTATATTCACCCATAGCATTGGCATCAACAGTTGAGTATGGTGAGACAGTTGATGGTGTTGTCCTGGAAAAAGATATCCAGCTGGTTTATGGGACCGCCAATAATACGAAAATCAATCCTGGCGGAGAACAGCATATTAAAGAATTTGGTATAAGTAGTAATACTGAAATTAACGGCGGGTATCAGTACATTGAAATGAATGGCACCGCAGAATACTCCGTATTAAATGATGGTTATCAAATTGTTCAAATGGGTGGCGCGGCAAACCAGACTACCCTCAATAATGGTGTGCTACAGGTTTATGGCGCAGCGAATGATCCCACGATTAAAGGCGGGCGCTTAATCGTTGAAAAAGATGGGATTACCGTCCTTGCCGCTATCGAAAAGGGAGGATTACTGGAGGTTAAAGAGGGGGGATTAGCGATTGCGGTAGATCAGAAAGCAGGCGGTGCTATTAAAGCAACCACGCGGGTCATGGAGGTATTCGGAACAAACCGTCTCGGTCAGTTCGATATCAAGAATGGAATTGCAAACAATATGCTGTTGGAAAACGGCGGAAGTTTGCGAGTTGAAGAAAATGACTTCGCTTATAATACTACTGTAGATAGTGGCGGCTTACTGGAGGTTATGGATGGCGGGACTGCAACTGGCGTTGATAAAAAAGCAGGCGGAAAATTAATTGTCTCAACGAATGCGCTGGAAGTGAGTGGTACAAACAGTAAAGGCCAATTTAGTATAAAAGATGGTGTGTCAAAAAATTATGAACTGGATGATGGTTCCGGGCTTATTGTTATGGAGGACACGCAGGCCATTGACACTATCCTTGATGAGCATGCCACTATGCAATCGCTGGGAAAGGATACTGGTACGAGAGTGCAGGCAAATGCGGTATATGATCTCGGTCGATCAGATCAGAATGGAAGTATAACGTATTCCTCTAAAGCCATCTCTGAAAATATGGTTATCAACAATGGCCGCGCTAACGTCTGGGCTGGCACAATGGTTAACGTTTCAGTCAGAGGGAATGATGGCATTCTTGAGGTCATGAAGCCGCAAATAAATTATGCACCCGCAATGTTGGTGGGTAAGGTAGTGGTTTCTGAGGGCGCTTCTTTTAGAACGCATGGTGCCGTGGATACCAGCAAAGCGGACGTTTCGCTCGAAAATAGCGTATGGACCATCATTGCCGATATCACTACGACGAACCAAAACACCCTCCTCAACTTAGCCAACCTTGCGATGTCTGACGCAAATGTGATTATGATGGATGAGCCAGTGACTCGTTCATCAGTGACGGCAAGTGCGGAAAATTTCATTACGTTGACCACCAATACCCTGTCGGGAAACGGCAATTTTTATATGCGTACCGATATGGCTAATCATCAGAGCGATCAGCTCAACGTCACCGGTCAGGCAACAGGTGATTTCAAAATATTCGTGACGGACACCGGTGCCAGCCCGGCAGCAGGAGATAGCCTTACACTGGTAACAACGGGCGGCGGTGATGCTGCATTTACGTTGGGCAATGCCGGAGGCGTTGTTGATATCGGTACGTATGAATATACCTTGCTGGATAATGGTAACCATAGCTGGAGTCTGGCAGAGAATCGCGCGCAAATTACCCCTTCAACCACTGATGTGCTGAATATGGCGGCCGCACAACCGCTGGTATTTGATGCAGAACTGGACACCGTGCGTGAGCGTCTTGGTAGCGTAAAAGGCGTTAGTTACGATACGGCGATGTGGAGTTCGGCAATTAACACCCGCAACAACGTGACCACTGATGCGGGAGCTGGTTTTGAGCAAACATTGACGGGCCTGACGCTCGGTATCGATAGCCGTTTCTCCCGTGAAGAAAGCAGCACAATTCGCGGCTTGTTCTTTGGTTACTCTCATTCTGATATTGGTTTTGATCGCGGCGGAAAAGGTAATATCGATAGCTATACCCTGGGGGCTTATGCCGGTTGGGAGCATCAGAACGGTGCCTATGTTGATGGGGTGGTGAAAGTTGACCGTTTTGCCAACACCATCCATGGCAAGATGAGTAATGGGACAACAGCGTTTGGCGATTACAATAGTAACGGCGCGGGTGCTCATGTTGAGAGCGGGTTCCGTTGGGTTGACGGATTGTGGAGTGTTAGACCCTATCTGGCCTTTACCGGCTTTACCACAGATGGTCAGGACTACACGTTATCAAACGGCATGCGCGCGGACGTGGGAAATACCCGGATATTACGCGCTGAAGCGGGAACGGCGGTAAGCTATCACATGGACCTGCAAAACGGTACGACGCTGGAACCCTGGCTGAAAGCCGCCGTACGTCAGGAATACGCCGATTCTAACCAGGTGAAAGTTAATGACGATGGCAAATTTAATAATGATGTGGCTGGAACCCGTGGCGTTTATCAGGCTGGGATAAGGTCATCGTTTACCCCGACGTTAAGCGGTCATTTGTCAGTCAGCTATGGCAATGGCGCAGGGGTAGAATCGCCGTGGAATACTCAGGCGGGTGTGGTCTGGACGTTCTGATAACAGAAAATAAACAGGCTGTGATGTGTCACGGTCTGTTTATCGAATTAATTGCAGATATAAAAAAACCAACCGTAAGGGTTGGTTTTTTTGGGATTTTTGGTCGGCACGAGAGGATTTGAACCTCCGACCCCCGACACCCCATGACGGTGCGCTACCAGGCTGCGCTACGTGCCGACTCGTGGCTGTTAATACTACCGTTTTCCACACCGATTGCAAGTAAGATATTTCGCTAACTGATTTATAATTAATCAGTTAGCGATAAAACGCTTCTCGTCTGTCAGTACTTGCAATAACAAACTTAACTGTGGTTTTTCATCTTTCACTCTTTCACCACGTAAGTTGTAAGTGCGGTATTTACCGTTATTGTTCAGCACCAGCGTCTTTTTCGGGGTGGTAATTGCCAGCGTATCGTTATCCGCTGCGGTAACCCAGTAATGACGGCGTTGAGGGTTGAACAAATCCTGACCTTGCGAATATTCGCTGGCAGGTGTGCTGACATGTAGCAGGCGTTGCATCAGCGTCGTCATCAGATCGGTATGATCAGTCAGCGCATTAATACGCTGCGCCGGCGTGCCTGGCCAGTGAATCACTAATGGCACCTGCAGATGACCGTGGGACCAGTCAAAGGTTTCTTCCTCTTCGCTCAGTGGAATACCCCGACCGGCAGTGATAATCACCACCGTGTTGTCCAGTTTGCCAGAATCACGCAGTGCATTGAGCACGCGGTTGATCTGGTCATCGACATTGCCTGCCGCCCGGCTATATTTCCGTGCAAATGCCTGCTGATTGCTGTCGTCAATGTTAGTGCCATTGAAAGAGACCCACGAGAACCAGCGGTTATCTTCTTGTGCGTAGCGGCCCAGCCAGTTGATCCACTGCGTGGCGGTCTGCTCGTCGGATTGGGTGCGTACGCTCGGCATCGAGAAATCTGACAACAATGCCTGGCGATACAGCGGGCTGGTAAAGCCATCTGATGAGAATAACCCCAGCTGATAGCCTTGCTGATTAAGCGCAGTAATTAATGCCGCAGGCGTACGGGTCGACAGAATGCCGTCCATATAGCTCGGCGAGATGCCATAGAACAGGCCAAAGATGCCGTTGTCTGTAGTGTTGCCGGAGCTCATATGGCGCGTAAACGAAATATTTTGCTCAGCAAAACCTGCCAGCGCAGGCATCTGCTTCTCGAAGCGTGAGTAGTTCAGGCCATCGACAGTAATCAACAGCACATTCTGCCCAGTGCCCATATCGCGATAGCGCAGTTCGCTTAACGGATACTGAACGGAAACGGCGTCTGGATTACCTTGCTCAATAAGACGGCGTTGATACTCCTGCGCATCAAGCAGGCCATGCTTCTCAAGAAAACGTCGCGCCGTCATCGGGTACGAAAGCGGCAGGTTAGCGCGCTGCATGGTGATCGGGCGATAGAAGTTGGCATCGGCCCAGATATACACCACATGCGAGGCGATAAAGGCGATAAATAAGAATGCGGCCAGCGGGCGCGCGAAGCGCCGACGACGCGTCAGGCTGCGCAGCTTTTGCCAGCTCCACGTCGCAAACACCAGTTCAAGCAATAAAATAACCGGCACGCTGATGAACATCAGCTGCCAGTCGCGCGCCATCTCATTTTCGTCTGGGTTGATAACCAGTTGCCAGACGATGGGATTAAGATGGAGATGGAAACGAGTAAAGACTTCGCTATCGATCAGTAATAGCGTCATTCCCGCCGTTGCCAGAATGACGGACAAAAACCTCATCAGCCTCTGGGAGCCGACGATAAAGGTCAGCGGGAAGAGGATCAGCAAGTAGGCGGCGAACACCAGGAAGCTGAAATGGCCGATAATGCTTACGTAGGAATAAATGCGACCAGCAAGCGTGGTCGGCCAGTCGGCGATAAACAGGTAACGGCTGCCAATGACGAGCGAAAGCAGAATATTGAACAGTGCAAACCAGTGCCCCCAACTGACCATCTGGGAGACTTTTTCACGGTAGCGCTGACGATGAGTTACCATAACCTGTTATCTGTTTCCCTTAGTGCGCTTTGTCTTCGTTGATAGAGGACTGTAAGGCGCGGGCAAAAGAGTTGGCAATTGCCTGGCGTTGGGCCGGGGCAATGCTGGTGTTGATAAGGTTAGTGACCATGTTGCCTAACACCATCAGGGAAAGGTCGGTCGGAGCCTTATGTTTTTCCAGTACGTTGAGCAGCTCTGCGAGCAATTGTTCAACCTGTTCATCACTGTAGCGGGAAATTTGTGGCATAAATCGAAATCAGTTAGTTGATGAAAGGGCAACATATTACCGTAGCAACGGTTTTTTTTCTGCTTTTTTATGCGTTAAATCATTCTCGTTACGCCGCCTTCTGTAAAATGACCGCCATCTTTTATTGCGTCGCTTAACCGGCGGTGGTTGAATACCGCCCGGTCTTAAAGGAGAGTTTATCATGAGTCTGGATATCAACCAGATTGCTCTGCACCAGCTTATCAAGCGTGATGAGCAGAACCTTGAGCTGGTGTTGCGCGATTCATTGCTGGAACCGACAGAAACCGTCGTTGAGATGGTGGCAGAACTGCATCGGGTCTATAGCGCCAAAAATAAAGCTTACGGCTTGTTTAGCGAAGAGAGTGAACTGGCGCAGACGCTGCGCTTACAGCGTCAGGGTGAAGAGGACTTTCTGGCATTTAGCCGCGCGGCAACCGGTCGCCTGCGTGACGAATTAGCGAAATATCCTTTTGCTGACGGTGGATTCGTGCTGTTTTGCCACTATCGCTATCTGGCGGTGGAGTATTTGCTGGTGGCAGTTCTGAGCAACCTGAGCAGTATGCGCGTTAACGAAAATCTCGACATCAACCCAACCCATTATCTTGATATCAATCATGCGGATATTGTTGCGCGTATCGATTTAACCGAATGGGAAACCAATCCAGAGTCCACCCGCTATCTCACTTTCCTGAAAGGGAGAGTAGGGCGCAAAGTGGCGGATTTCTTTATGGATTTCCTCGGGGCCAGCGAAGGTTTAAACGCGAAAGCGCAAAACCGTGGGCTGTTGCAAGCGGTTGATGATTTCACTGCCGAAGCACAACTGGATAAAGCAGAGCGACAGAACGTGCGCCAGCAGGTTTATAGCTACTGTAATGAGCAGCTGCAGGCAGGCGAAGAGATCGAACTGGAATCGCTGTCGAAAGAGCTGGCAGGCGTAAGCGAAGTGAGCTTCACGGAGTTTGCGGCTGAAAAAGGCTACGAACTGGAAGAGAGCTTCCCGGCAGACCGTAGCACACTGCGTCAGTTGACGAAGTTTGCCGGTAGCGGCGGTGGCTTGACTATTAACTTTGATGCGATGCTGTTAGGTGAACGCATCTTCTGGGATCCAGCAACCGATACCTTGACCATTAAAGGCACGCCGCCGAATTTGCGCGACCAATTGCAGCGCCGGACGTCCGGCGGCAATTAATCGGTTTTGTGTTCTGAATGCCAGATGCGGCGTGAACGCCTTATCTGGCCTGCAAAAAATAGCAATACCGTAATCAGGCATAATCTGCAGATACAAAAAACCCCGCCGGTGCGGGGTTTTTTACAACTTATTCAGCAATTAAGCGCGAACGAAGTCGATGTGCTGCAGCTTCGGTTTGTACGGGTGACGCTGTACGTCCTGAGCTTTAACTTTGATTTCTTTACCGTCAACAACGATGGTCAGAACTTCGCTGTAGAATTCAGCTTTAGCTTGCATGTTCATGACTTTGTCGTGATCCAGCTCGATAGCCAGCGGTGCTTCTTTGCCACCGTAGATGATTGCCGGGAACTTGTTAGCGGCACGCAGGCGGCGGCTCGCACCCTTACCCTGCTCTTTACGTACTTCTGCGTTGATAGTAAACATTTCTTTCTCTCTTAAATTAATCCTGCTACAGGCGACCCAGCAACAGGTAAGTGATCTGCTTTGCGTATGCAAAAGCGGGCGAGATTCTATACTCAATCGCCTTATACATCAATCAAAACTACCATTAACCGCGTAATTCGTGCGCCCGACGAAAACGACCTTCGTAATCGAACACTTTTTCACGCACTTGCCAGTACTGACCTTTCATGCGGGCAACGACAAAATCCGGGTGTCGCAATAAGGCTTGCTGGGCGAGGATATCGGCGGCGGTGATCCAGCGCAGAGGGATGCCCGGTGTGCGCGTATGCGGGCGGATAAAAAGCTGCTCGAAAGCAGTTCGCTGGGCGGGCGTTTGCAGACGGAAACGCTCACTCACATCCGCGCCGTCTTCATCGTAATAGGTGATTTTCAACCATTCGCCTTTCTCGTCGTGCCCATGCTGCAAAGACATGCCGCTACAGCGTAATACCAGCGCATCTTTCAGTCGTAGCGCCGCTTTTAACATATCATCCGGATCAACCAGTACCGTGTCACATTCGCGGCAGCGGCGAGCGGCAATATCATTTTCTGCGTTACATTGCGGGCAATTTTTAAAACGGAAACGGAAGTCACACTGTTCGCGATGACCGTCGTCATCTTCAAACCATCCCTGACAGCGGCGACCAAAGTGTTCAATCAATGTCCCGTCGGCGGTCGTTTTCCCCCAAAAGGTGTTGGCAAAACCGCAGGCAGGGCAGAAAACCTGTACCGGAACGTTGTCACTTTTGCCTTTCGGTGTACCAACTTCCGGCGCGTAGAGATCGTGAGGATTACCCGCATAATCAAGAATTAAACAATCAGTCTTGCCCGGAGCGAGACGCAGACCGCGCCCGACAATTTGTTGGTAAAGACTCACTGATTCGGTAGGGCGCAGAATGGCGATAAGATCGACGTGCGGGGCGTCAAATCCGGTGGTCAGTACCGCGACGTTGACCAGATAGCGAAAACGCTGGGCTTTAAAATCTTCAATTAACACATCGCGCTCAGCGCCGGGGGTGTCGCCAGTAATCAGTGCAGCATCTTCGGCGGGTAGTAATCCCACAATCTCTTTTGCGTGTTCAACGGTGGCGGCGAAAATCATCACCCCTTTGCGCGTTGCAGCAAACTCCATAATCTGGCTGATGATGTGCGGGGTAATACGTTGTTGTTTTTTTAGCTCGCGGTTGAGATCGGCTTCGCTGAACAGCCCATTACTCTGTGCCTGCAAGCGGCTGAAATCGTATTGCACTACTGGCATATCCAGTCGTTCTGGCGGCGTCAGATAGCCGTGTTTAATCATATAACGCAGCGGCAGTTCATAAATGCAGTCACGGAAAAGGGCTTTCTCATCGCCGCGTACCATGCCGTGATAATGGAACTGGTAGATCCAGCCTTTGCCCAGTCGAAAAGGCGTGGCAGTCAGCCCCAGCAGGCGTAAGTGGGGATTCACTTTTGTCAGGTGAGTGAGGATTTGCTGATACTGGCTCTCTTCATCGTCACCAATACGGTGACATTCATCGACAATCAACAGCGAAAATTCACCCTGAAAGGCATCAAGATTACGGGCGACCGACTGCACACTGCCAAATACCACTTTACCGTGGCTCTCTTTGCGCTTTAGCCCGGCGGCAAAAATATCGGCTTCCAGTCCCAGTGCCTGATATTTTGCATGGTTTTGCGCCACCAGTTCTTTAACGTGTGCCAGCACCAGCACGCGACCACGAGCCAGCCGTGCCAGTTCCGCTATCACCAGGCTTTTACCTGCGCCGGTGGGCAGCACGATAACGGCAGGGGTTTTATGACGACGAAAATGGTTGAGCGTGGCATCCACGGCTTCTTGCTGATATGGGCGAAGTGTAAAAATCATGGTCTCGCGTAGGTAGATTATTCTGCTAATAGTATGCCACGGATCTTTTTCCCTTGAGGGATGTTATTAGACCGCTATACTGGGCAGACAACAGTTCAGATTTTCGGGTCATTACCCGACCTCCGTTTTTTACAGGCAAAATCACACACATGCGACTTGATAAATTTATCGCACAGCAACTCGGTGTTAGCCGTGCTATTGCCGGGCGTGAAATCCGCGGCAATCGTGTCACCGTTGATGGCGAAATCGTCCGTAATGCAGCGTTCAAACTGCTTCCTGAACATGATGTCGCTTACGATGGCAACCCGCTGGCGCAGCAACACGGTCCACGTTACTTCATGCTCAATAAGCCTCAGGGCTATGTTTGCTCCACGGACGACCCTGATCACCCAACGGTGCTCTATTTTCTTGATGAACCAGTGGCGTGGAAACTGCACGCCGCAGGGCGGCTGGATATCGATACCACCGGTCTGGTGCTGATGACTGATGATGGTCAGTGGTCGCACCGCATTACTTCTCCGCGCCATCATTGCGAGAAGACCTATCTGGTGACGCTGGAATCACCCGTAGCTGACGATACGGCAGAGCAATTTGCTAAAGGCGTGCAGCTGCATAACGAAAAAGATCTCACTAAGCCGGCGGTGCTGGAAGTGATTACCCCAACGCAGGTTCGTCTGACCATCAGCGAAGGGCGTTATCATCAGGTGAAACGCATGTTCGCCGCTGTGGGTAACCATGTGGTTGAGCTGCATCGTGAACGTATTGGCGGCATTACGCTGGATGCTGATTTAGCCCCCGGTGAATATCGTCCGTTAACTGAAGAAGAAATTGCCAGCGTCGTCTAACTTTTCAATGACTTTCAGGAGCCCGTTGTGACCACCCGACAGCATTCGTCGTTTGCTATTGTTTTTATCCTTGGCCTGCTGGCCATGTTGATGCCGCTGTCGATTGATATGTATCTGCCCGCGCTACCGGTAATTTCAGCGCAGTTTGGCGTACCGGCGGGCAGTACGCAGATGACCCTCAGTACTTATATTCTGGGCTTTGCGTTGGGGCAGTTAATCTACGGGCCGATGGCAGACAGCTTCGGGCGTAAGCCGGTGGTTCTTGGCGGTACGCTGGTGTTTGCCGCCGCCGCGGTGGCGTGTGCGTTGGCACAAACCATCGATCAGCTGATTGTGATGCGTTTCTTCCACGGGCTGGCGGCGGCTGCGGCCAGCGTGGTTATCAACGCTTTGATGCGTGATATCTACCCGAAAGAAGAGTTCTCGCGGATGATGTCGTTTGTCATGCTGGTGACAACCATTGCACCGCTGATGGCACCGATAGTTGGCGGCTGGGTGCTGGTGTGGCTGAGCTGGCATTACATCTTCTGGATCCTCGCCGTGGCGGCGATTCTGGCTTCGGCAATGATCTTCTTTCTGATCAAAGAAACCTTACCACCGGAGCGTCGCCAGCCTTTTCACATTCGTACCACTATTGGTAACTTTGCGGCGCTGTTCCGTCATAAGCGTGTCCTGAGTTATATGCTGGCCAGTGGTTTCAGCTTTGCCGGGATGTTCTCGTTCTTAAGCGCCGGACCGTTTGTCTACATTGAAATTAACCACGTCGCGCCGGAAAACTTTGGTTATTACTTTGCACTAAACATTGTTTTCCTGTTCGTGATGACCATTTTTAACAGCCGCTTCGTCCGCCGCATTGGCGCGTTAAATATGTTCCGCTCGGGGTTGTGGATACAATTTATTATGGCAGCGTGGATGGTCATCAGTGCGCTGCTGGGGCTGGGATTTTGGTCGCTGGTGGTTGGCGTTGCGGCGTTTGTGGGCTGCGTGTCGATGGTGTCATCCAATGCGATGGCGGTCATTCTTGATGAGTTTCCCCATATGGCGGGAACGGCATCTTCGCTGGCAGGAACCTTCCGTTTTGGCATAGGGGCAATTGTTGGCGCATTGCTTTCTCTTGCGACCTTTAACTCTGCATGGCCGATGATTTGGTCAATTGCATTCTGCGCAACCAGCTCCATTCTCTTCTGTCTGTACGCCAGTCGGCCGAAAAAACGGTGATCTATTGCACAACGAGGAAGCTAAAAGGCTTCCTTTGTTGATGCATGTCAACCACAAATCTATCATTCCCCCGATATATGTTTATTTTATGTAAAATCAATTTATGTAAAAAGTCACATCATTGTAGTTAAAAAGGTTGAGTTAGATCGCAGAAACGGGTACATATAGCCCCGCAAACGTGACCACGCCCGCAGATATTACTTAAATCAGAGCCATAGAGGCCACGCAGGCGAGGCATCAATCTTTACGATCTGTATAAAGACGGATTGTTGATGATGTGTTAAAATTGATGTAAACAAATTGTGAAGTAAATGTACTTCCGGGGAAAATAAGTGACTTCATTACAACTCTCAATCGTCCATCGACTGCCGCAGAACTATCGCTGGTCTGCTGGTTTCGCAGGTTCGAAGGTTGAACCGATTCCGCAAAATGGACCGTGCGGTGACAACAGCCTGGTGGCGCTTAAATTGCTTAGCCCGGATGGTGATAATGCATGGTCGGTGATGTACAAACTAAGCCAGGCGTTAAGCGACATCGAAGTTCCATGTTCGGTGCTGGAGTGTGAAGGTGAGCCGTGCCTGTTTGTAAATCGCCAGGACGAGTTTGCTGCAACATGCCGATTGAAAAATTTTGGTGTGGCAATTGCCGAACCCTTTTCAAACTACAATCCTTTTTAAGCGTCAGCTCAACGCCAGTAGCCGACGCGTATACTCCTGCTGCGGTGTGGCAAACACGCGCGCGCACGGTCCTTGTTCCACTACTTCCCCTTGTCGCAGTACGATAACCTGATGACATAACGCGCGGACAACGTGCAAATCATGGCTGATAAACAAATAGGCCAGTTGATGCTTTTGTTGCAATGATTTCAGTAACGTCAATATTTGCGCCTGTACCGTTTTGTCGAGTGATGATGTCGGTTCATCAAGTATGATCAGCGAGGGCTTAAGAATTAATGCCCTGGCAATCGCAATACGTTGTCGCTGACCACCAGAGAACTCCGCCGGATAACGGTGGCGTGTTTCAGGATCTAATCCCACTTCATGCATCACGGCTATCACTTGTTGTTCGCGTTGTGCGGCAGAAAGCGTCGGCTGGTGAACCCGTAAGCCTTCCTCAATAATCTGCAAAACGTTGAGTCGTGGGTTGAGCGAGGAGTTTGGATCCTGAAATACCACCTGAATGCGATGACGAATAGGTAACAGCTGGCGGCGATTTAAATTTTGCAGTGGCTGACCGTCAAAGATGATGCTGCCCTGAGAATTAATCAGTCGCAGCAGCGCCAGTCCCGTCGTGCTTTTCCCGGAACCGGACTCGCCCACTAAACCCAGTGTTTCACCCGCCCGTAGCGTAAAACTGATGTTTTTCACCACCACATTATGATCCACAATGCGCTTCAAAATCCCTTTGCGAATGGGGAAGGCAACCTGAAGCTGTTCAACATCCAGCAACGTTGAGGCAGGTTCTGGCAACGGCACTGGATCGCCTGACGGTTCACTGTTGAGTAGCTTTTGTGTGTAAGGATGAGTGGGTGAGGCAAATAGCGTAGCGGCGTAATTTTGCTCGACACAGCGACCGTTTTGCATTACCGCCACGCGGTGGGCCAGTTTTCTGACAATGCTGAGGTTATGAGTAATAAACAGCATGCCCATATTCAACTCGCCTTGCAGTTCGCGCAACAGCTGTAAAATCTGCGCCTGGACAGAGACGTCCAGTGCGGTGGTCGGTTCATCGGCAATTAATAATTCCGGTCGCGTTAACAGCGCCATCGCAATCATCACCCGCTGGCGTTCGCCGCCGGAGAGCTGATGCGGATAATCTGTCAGCCGTTTTGCCGCCTGGCGGATACCAACGCGATCAAGGCAGTTAAGAATTTCGCCACGAGCCGCTTCCCGACGCATCCCGCGGTGGAGTGAAAGCACTTCATAAAGCTGTTTTTCCAGGGTATGCAATGGATTTAACGACACCATCGGCTCTTGAAAAATCATGGCGATCTTATTACCACGTACGCCGCGCAACGTTTGATCGCTGGCATGAAGCAGCGATTCGCCATGAAAACGAATATCGCCGGAGAGATATTCAACCGGCGGGGAAGGGAGCAGGCGTAAAATTGACAGCGCGGTAACGCTTTTGCCTGAACCAGACTCACCCACCAGCGCCAGCGTTTCGCCAGCCTCAATCTGTAGTGAAACATCATTTACTACTGTACGTACGGTTTGCTGATGGCGAAAACCCACCGACAAATTTTCAATCGCTAACAGAGTTTGCGTCATGCTACACCGCCTTATTAGGATCAAATGCGTCGCGGACGGCTTCACCAATAAAGATCAGCAAAGACAACAATATCGCCACCGACAAGAAGGCGGTGATCCCAAGCCAAGGGGCCTGAAGGTTATTTTTCCCTTGTAACAGCAGTTCGCCGAGTGACGGTGAACCGAGCGGCAGACCGAAGCCGAGGAAATCGAGCGAGGTCAGGGTGGTTATCGAACTACATAAAATAAACGGTAAAAAGGTGAGGGTCGCGACCATGGCATTAGGCAACATATGACGCAGGATGATACTGCGATCGCTGACGCCAAGCGCCTGTGCCGCACGAATGTAGTCGAAATTACGAGTACGTAAAAACTCCGCCCGCACCACGCCGACCAGACTCATCCAGCCAAACAAGACAGTAATTGCCAGCAGCCACCAGAAGTCAGGCTGTACGACGCTGGAAAGTAAAATAATCAAAAACAGCGTCGGCATCCCCGACCATACTTCAATAAAGCGTTGCCCCCAGAGATCGACTTTACCGCCGTAATAGCCTTGTAGCGCCCCCGCCAGCACGCCCATCACGCTGGAACAGAGAGTCAGCATCAGGCCAAACAGAACCGAGATCCGCGTGCCATAGAGAATACGTGCCAGCACATCGCCGCCGTTGGCATCCGTTCCCAGCCAGTTTTGCCGGGAGGGTGGAGAAGGGAAGGGCTTATCGGTAGCAAAGTTGATACTGGTAGCACCAAAGCGAATCGGTGCCCACAGTACCCAGCCATTATTTTCCAGCCGTTGTTTCAGCCACGGGTCCTGATAATCAGCCTGACTTGCCAGCGGGCCGCCAAAATCGCTTTCGCTGTAGTTTTTCAACAACGGGAAATACCAACTGCCGTCATAACGCACCAGCAACGGTTTATCGTTGGCGATAAGTTCAGAACACAAACTCAAACCAAACAAAACGAGGAAAATCCATAACGACCAGTAGCCGCGACGGTTATGGCGAAAACGCGCCCAACGGGCCTGATTGACGGGGCTGAGTCGCGACATTAACGTCCCTCAAAATCTATACGCGGATCGACCAGCGTATAGCTGATATCACTGACAATATTCAGCAGCAGGCCAATCAGGGTGAAAATATACAAGGTACCAAACATTACAGGATAATCGCGCGAGACGGTCGCTTCGTAGCCCAGTAAGCCAAGACCATTGAGTGAAAACATCACCTCAATCAGCAGCGAGCCGGTAAAAAACATGCTGATAAACGTCGCCGGAAAACCGGCAATCACCAGCAGCATGGCGTTGCGGAACACATGTTTCCAGAGAATATTTTTTTCACTTACCCCTTTCGCACGCGCGGTCACCACGTATTGCTTGCGCACTTCATCAAGGAATGAGTTTTTGGTCAGCATGGTCAGCGCCGCAAAGCCACCAATCACTGTCGCCAGCACCGGCAGCGTGATATGCCACAGATAATCGGTGATTTTCTGATACCACGGCAGCGAATCAAAGTTAGCGGAAACCAGGCCGCGTAGAGGGAACAGATCGAAATAGCTGCCGCCTGCGAAGAAGACAATCAGCAGGATGGCAAACAAAAAGGCCGGAATGGCGTAGCCGATGATGATAAATGCGCTACTCCAGACGTCAAAGCGGCTCCCATTATAAACAGCTTTGCGAATGCCTAACGGAATCGACACCAGATAGATAATCAGCGTGCTCCACAATCCGAGGGTGATGGAAACCGGTAGACTGTCTTTAATCAGCGTCAGCACCGAGGCGCTGCGAAACAGGCTATCGCCAAAATCAAAGCGGATGTAGTCCCAGAGCATTTTGAAGTAACGTTCGTGGATCGGCTTATCGAAACCGTAGCGATGAGTGATCTCAGCGATCACTTCTGGATCTAATCCGCGTCCGCCACGGTAATTACTGTCGCTGATATTGCCGACACCCGTTTGCGCATGGCTGGCACGAACACCTTCACCGCCTGCGCCGGGTAATACTCCGGCATTACCAAACTCAATGGCGGCGATGGCCTGGTCGACCGGACCGCCAGGCGCAATTTGCACGATGAAAAAGTTGATGGTGATAATCGCCCATAATGTTGGGATCACCAGCAACAGACGGCGAATCAGGTAAGCGCCCATCTACTCTTCCTGTTGTCTGGCTGACGGCAGTTTGGCCGCTTTATTAACGTCATACCACCAGGTATCGATACCCAGGCTGTAAACAGGGCGCACAGCAGGTTGGGAGAATTTATCCCACCAGGCGAGACGGTCTTCCGCCATGTACCACATTGGCAGCATGTAATAATTCCACGTTAATACGCGATCCAGTGCTCGCCCTAACGGCAGTAATTTTTCTTTATTTCCCTGCGCGGCAATAATTTGGTTGATCAGCGAGTCGATAACCGGGCTTTGCACGCCGGGGGCATTATAAGTGGAATTGATATATTCCGATGACCAGGAAATCTGTAAATCGGAACTGGGCCACGGCATCGCCCGCCATAGGCGCGGCATCATGTCATAGTCGCGACTGCGCATGCGGTTAGTGATTTGCGAGTTATCCACCTTGCGAATGTCCATGTTGATACCCAGCCGTTGCAGGCTGTGCTGGAACGGCAATACCCACTGACTATTGCTGCTTGCGGGAAGCAATAATTCAAAGCTGAGTGGCTGACCCGTTGTGGCATTAACGCGTTGCTGACCCTTCAGCACCCAGCCCGCTTCGTTGAGAAGTTTGTCGGCTTTTAACAGGTTGTCACGATCGTAGCCATCGCCTTTAGATACCGGCGGCTGGTAGATTTGTGTGAAGACTTCTGACGGTAGATCTTTTTTCATTAGTGCCAGAAGCACCAGCTCCGCGGCGTCGGGGTAATTTCTGGCCGCGTATTCGGTATTCTGAAAATAACTGTTCGTGCGACTCCAGGCATTGTAAAACAACGCCTTGTTCATCCATTCAAAGTCAAAGGCGAGGGTGATTGCTTCCCGGACCCGGCGATCGCTGAATACCGGACGTTGGATATTAAACGCCAGCCAGCGCGTATCCTGGGCTGATTCGTTCTTTTGCTCATCTTTGATGATGTATTTTTTATCGAAATTTTTACCGGTATAACGCGTGGCCCAGTTTTTAGCGTCGTTTTCCATACGCAAATCAAAGGCACCTGCTTTAAACGCTTCAAAGGCGACGTTATCATCGAGGTAATAATCGTAGCGAATGGTGTCGAAATTCCAGCGTCCACGGTTTACCGGTAAGTTTGCTGCCCAGTAATCTTTCACGCGGGAATAGACAATATTTTGCCCCATTTTCCAGGACGTAATGCGGTACGGACCACTGGCAAGCGGAGGCGTGGCGAGCGGATCGCTAAGTTTGTGATCCTTCCAGTACTTTTCTGGAAATACCGGCAGCGAAAACAGACTCAACATATCTTCTTTGCCGGGTTTAGCTAACTCAATGCGCACGGTTAACGGCGCAATGGCTTTGACGGTGGTGCCTTTGTAGACCAGACGAAATTGCGGCACGCCTTCGGTCATAAATTTTTGAAAAGTAAACTCTACATCGCGGGCAGTAATGGGCGAACCATCATGAAAACGGGCGCGCGGATTAATAGCGACCTCCACCCAGGAATAATCGTCAGCATAGCGTGCACTTTCAGCAATCAGCGGGTAATAACTGCCTGGTTCGTCATCGGAAGTCGTAAATAGCGTGTCGTACAACTGCTCGGTGCGTGCGCCCGGGTTGCCGCGCAGTGCATAGCGGTTGAAATTATCGAAGGTGCCGAGGGCTGACAACGTTATCTGCCCACCTTTTGGCGCGGCGGGGTTCACATAATCAAAATGGTTGAAATTAAACGCGTACCGGGGTTCGCCCAGCACGGCAAAGGCATAGCTTTCCTTGATAGCCTGCGCCTGCGCACCAAAGGTGAACAGAGCGATAAACAGCAGCAGTATGCGCACAATCATCTGCAACGGATTTCCTTTTACTCATCATTAGCCGCAATCCGGCATGCTTTCACTATGAATAATAAGGGACGTAAGCACACCTTACCACTGCGGCGTATACGGTTTCTTCAGCCAGCGGACAAAATCGTCCAGCGGTAACGGGCGACTAATCCAGTAGCCTTGCATGAAATTAACGCCGCGTTCGCTTAGCCATCGCGCCTGTTCCGGCGTTTCGACCCCTTCAGCAACCGTCAGCATATTGAGGCGTTTCGCCAGCGTCAGCACCGCGTCAAGTACGGGTGAAGTGATCGTTTCCGTACCGATGGCGTTGATAAATCCACGGTCAATTTTCAGATAATCGAGCGTAAAACGCTCAAGATAGATAAGCGCGCTGTGCCCGGTGCCGAAGTCATCAATAGCAATTTCTATGCCGACCGAGTGCAGCCAGGCGAAGAGTTTTGTGGCTTCTTGCTCTTTCAGCATATCGCGCTCGGTAATTTCCAGCACAATCTGGAAATGGTGTGCGGGTAGGGAGGTGAGCAGTTTCTGGATATCTGCTTTAAAGCTTTCGCTGTGCAGATGGTCCGGCGCAATGTTAATGCCAAATTTGACGCCTACCGGCAGCACTTTTTCTAATTCTGCGGCATCGCGGGCAATTAACTCAAACAGGTGCTGAGTCAGCGGTACAATCATCTTTTGCGATTCGGCAAAGTTAATGAAGGCATCCGGGGGAATTTCTCCCGCGACAGGATGCCGCCAGCGTAGCAGTACTTCCAGGCCCGTTACTCGCAAAGCTTGTGTATCCACCACCGGTTGATACGCCACGTAAAATTGTTCGCGCTTGATGGCGGTCATGATTTCTCTGCCGGGGCGCATACGTACGCTCATCAGGTAATAGCAGAGCAGGCCAACGACAGTTCCACTCATGCCGCCCAGTAAAAATGCGTACCACACATCGTTCCATGTCCAGTCATCTGCATAAAGCCGAACGGTCAGAGGAATGCCCGCAATTTTAGTTTCACGGACTGGCATGTCGGTTAATTCGTTAACGTTCATCAAACGTGAAGAAAAGGTAGATAGCGCAGTATTGCCAATAATGAGGGCGACGCCATCGTAATCTTCCTGCCGTGAACTATAAAAGAGTGAAGGCGTCAGGTTGAGATTCAGAGCGGCAAAGACGCCGCTATTTTTCAGCAAAGGGTTGCGATACCAGATGACGATTGCGGGTTTGTTCGGCACCATCGGCGTGCCGGGTAAGATCGCCATATCGACATTTTTATTAATGTCGAGCGCCGGAATCAATTCATTGAGTGGAATGTCCATCTCACCGGTCGCAGATGAACAGAATGTTTTTTTATCTTTCACCAGCACAAACGTTCGGACATTCATGCTAAACGCCGCGCGGGCGGTCAGTTCGGGGTTAGCTTGCTGGCAGGTATCTAAGGTCAGCGGCTGGAGCCGGTCAGTAGTGGATTTCAGGTCGGCAAAATAGGTATCGAGATACTTTTGTACGTCGGTAATCAGTGTGTCGTATTTGACTTCGTGCTTATGCCAGGCCACTAAAAACTGAAGGCAACTCACCAGTATCGCAATCATTACGCCTGCAACAATGCAGGTAAGCAGGAGCTTACGTCCAGAATTGGGAGCGCGTATGAACATGATTCCGTTAATTTCCTGAAATTACGACAACATTTAAAAGATAACAATGACCGGACTATAGCCTGGATCAAGACGCGGAAACATCATTTTCTCTGATGAATGAAAACAAAAAAGCACTGCCTAAGCAGTGCTTTCAGTTAACTCGTCAGGATAGCCAAGGGATTGCATCCAAACGGTTTATTAGCTGCGGCTGAGAACCCGGCGTGCTTCGTTGTAACGCTTCTTCCAGTACGGTTCATTCATGCTGGAAATAATAACACCACTGCTGGTGGAAGCATGGACAAACTGATTGTTGCCGATATAAATACCGACATGGCGTCCCGTTGAACCGGCACGGAACAGAACTAAATCACCCGTACGCAAATTACTGCGGGAAACAGATTTACCCATTTCCTGCTGTTCGTAAGTCGAACGCGGAAGTTCTAAGCCAAATTGCTCACGGAATGTACGCTGTACGAAACCAGAACAATCGATACCTTTTTTAGTGCTGCCGCCCAGACGATAACGTACGCCTTTCCAGTCAGCATACTGATCCATAATTCGCGATTTTACGTCGACATTACGAACCAGGTTTTCAAATTCATCCTGAGAAGCTTGCAGTGATGATGTTTCACTACCCACTGCACGTGTCTCAGGATGCATATTCTTTGCGGTGTTATTTGCACTACATGCAGAAAGCAGAACCGCTACTGCAATCGCGGGGATCCCGCGCAAGATATATCTCAAAATCGGTTGAGATTTGACCATGTTGTTTGTTTTCCCTTGAAGTCCTTAACGACAAATATCGTTATAAAAAAATGCCAAGCGACACGAGACTAATTACCTGGGCATGTTGAAACAATTCCTTAAGGCCAAATCTGTGGACTAACGCACAAAATTATATGCTGTGAGGATAATCTACCGCCGAGGCAAAACGAGTTCGAGATTACCCGATTGGTGCGGTCTTGGCGAGCGGTTTTACATGATTTTTTATAAGAAAAAGTGATACAGAAAGTTAATAAGCGGGATTGCTCAATTAAAGTACGATTGAGTGAAACGCATGCAATCCATTCATTTACTTAGAGAATGATTTTTGCTTTCGATGCATGAAAGCACGGTGCGCATCATCAGGATTATCCTCACTATAAAAATAAACCTGATGATGTTAATTACTGTGAGTTATTTGTTTTGGAAATGTTTGTTTTTTCCCGGTAGTGATTTGTCAAAAAAGGTGATTAATCGATCACTTAATGGCGTCAGCAACACCCAGGGCAAACCGATCAATATCACGGTCATCGAACCGACAATGATGTCAGTAAACCAGTGTGCGCCAATCATTACTCTGGGAAACGCAAAAATCACAAAAATAATAAGGGCGATAAGACCTGCAACTTTGCCGAAATAACGCCACATGAATGCCGAAAAAATAAGCAGCATCATGCCGTGATCGCCGGGAAAGCTATCTCGTGAGGCATCTTTCGTGGGGACAGAAAGCAGTTCGCTGACGCGGTTAATATCGGTAAAAGTCAATGTTGGGCTGGCCCGTTTTACAGGAATTAATGCCTGACCCAGCTGGTTTAATACCACTGCAGTTAATAGCATGACCAGACCAATAATCACGATACGTCGTCTGCCTGGGGCGTTTTCTTTCAGCCAGAAACTCAGCATCAACATTCCCATCGCCAGCAGTGAACAACCGTCGAAAGCGCGATTGTTGGTCAATGCAACCAGCCACAAAAAGGCCTTACTTTCGACCAGTTTCTGATTAAAGAAATAAAAAATATCCGCATCAATCGGCAACCAGAATCCATGATTAACGGGAATATACCAGGAAAGAAACAGCGCGAGGCCGACAATATTCAACAACACTATTTGCGGCAAATTTTTAATCATATTTTCTCTAATTATCTTACTGAAAAACGCAGGCAACCTTACGCGGTAGTCGCTAAACGAAGCTTCAACAGCGCGCTCTGCAAGGCATTCCAGTCAGCTTCGCTGCTGGAAATCAGCTCAATACGGCTGTCCGGTGGCGCAACGTTTTGCGTTTCAATGTGCAGGTCATCGCCCTGACGGTTGATTCGCACCAGCCCTTCGGGAATACGCAGCACGCCTTTGACGCGTTCCACCGGTGCAAGTCGCGCCCATTCCAGAATGCCAATGGTGTCGAATACCGTATCAGCGTCGAATATCCAGCCGCAGGCCTGATGTCCTTGTCCACTGTTCAGACTGCGACGCCAGCGTTGATGCTCTGGCAGGCTTAACGCTGCTAACCCTTTTTTCACGACATGCTGATGAGAATGCGCGGCGCTGGCGGGCAACTCGGCTAAATTGCGACGCGGCAAATCCAGAAGATGACCGTCAACTTTCCCATGCTCACTGTGAATTAATTGTCGATCGCCACCATTTTGCTGCCACCAACGCTGTAGCGCTTGCTCACTTTCGGGCGTCGCACGGTCGGATTTATTGGCGACAATGATGTCTGCGGCAGCCAGCTGGTCACGGAAGTTTTCATTGCTGGCGCTTTTTTCGTCCAGCAGCAGGCGTGGATCGAGAATGCACAACGTGGCGCGCAGATCTATCCACGGTTCATAGACTGGTGCGGTTAAGAGATCGAGGATCTGTTTCGGATGGCCCAGCCCGGTCGGCTCTATCAACAAGCGGTCTGGTTTTCCCTGACGCAGTAAGGTATTCAACCCTACCTGCATGGGTAAACCATTAACGCAGCACATGCAGCCGCCGGGGATCTCTTTCAGCAATGCGCCGCTGTCGGCGAGCAAAGCACCATCAATTCCGACTTCCCCAAATTCATTAACCAGTACCGCCCATTTTTCGTTGGGATCTTTATGGGCTAACAGATGAAGAATCGACGTGGTTTTCCCGCTGCCGAGAAAACCGGTGATGAGGTTGGTCCTGGTCACAACGGCTCCGCAATACTCTGGTAAGTTAACTGAGCGTTAATCCTGGCTAAAAAAGGCAGAAAAGAGAAGGGGAGAGCGGACGAAGGTGAGCTTCATCCGCTTTAACCGCAGAAATCGTTAAATTTTGAGGGTGTTTAATAGCGCCTGATGTGCGCCGAATTGTACGATTTGTTGCCAGGCTTGTTCGATGGCCTGCACAAAATGCGGGTTATCTGGCAGATCATCACCGAAAACTTCACGCAGGGAAAGCAGGGCGGTGACGCGTTGTTCACTGCTGCTGCCCGCAACAAGTTCGCGAATTTTATCGCTAAGCGGATCGCGAACATCAATGGCATTTCCGGCATCATCAACGCCGCTGACGTAACGCATCCAGCCTGCAACGCCTAATGCCAGCAACGACCAGTCCGTTTCGCGCCCCAGATGTATGCGAATACCTGCCAGCATGCGTTGCGGTAATTTCTGGCTGCCATCCATCGCGATTTGCCAGGTCTTATGTTTCAGCGCCGGATTAGCAAAACGTGCAATTAACTTATCCGCATATTGTGTTAAATCGACATCTTTAATCCGCAGTGTCGGCGCTTGCTCATCCAGCATTAATGTTCTGGCGGCATGGCGAAATGCGCGATCCTGCATGCAATCACTGATATGGGCGAATCCTGAGAGGTAACCCAGATAAGCGAGAAAAGAGTGGCTGCCATTAAGCATCCGCAGTTTCATCTCTTCCCATGGCAGGACATCATTCACCATTTGTACACCTGCGACTTCCCAGGCAGGACGCCCAGCGACGAAGTTATCTTCCACCACCCACTGGATAAACGGTTCGCAGCTAATCGCGCAGGGATCATTCACCCCCAGATGCTGGCTGATTTCCGCCAGTGATTCGTTGGTTGCTGCCGGAACAATGCGGTCGACCATAGTTCCCGGAAAACTGACGTGCTCTTTTATCCACCCGGCGAGTTCTGGCGAACGTTTTTCTGCCATTCCCAGCACCGCGTTTTTCACCACATGGCCATTGTCGGGAATATTGTCACAGGAGAGCACGGTAAACGGTGTAAGGCCGCGCTCACGGCGGCGTTTCAGTGCTTCGACGAGAATACCCGGTGCGGAGTGAGGTTCTTCAGGGGTTTGTAGATCGTGAATAATCCGCGGATTGCTGGTGTCGAGTGCACCGGTGGCCGGGTCAATACAATAGCCTTTTTCGGTAATCGTCAGGGAAACAATTGCCACCTGTGGCTCGCAAAATTTCTCAATAATTGCCGCTAAGGAATCCAGTTTTGCATTCAGGCATTCGTGAACGGCACCGACAATTATCGCCTGATTGCCGTCCGCCCCTTTCTCCAGCACGGTGTATAAATGGTTCTGTGCGCGGAGCTGGCTCATCAGTTGATCACCGCTGAACAAGCTGATTTCACAGATCCCCCAGTCACCGCCCTGGGCATTCAGCACACGATCGGTCAGTAACGCCTGATGTGCGCGGTGAAAGGCTCCAAAGCCAAAATGAACGATACGTGATTGCAACTGCTGGCGATCGTAGCGTGGAGCGTGTACATGATGCGGGAGCGTAACGGAGGCGATTGTATTCATAGGAGTCACGTCTTAGTAACGATTAATTAACAATGACAGTGTAAAGTTATATGACAGCAATTGAAATTGGTCTGGATTGTTAATGCGATGAAGTGTGAGGGCGATCAATCAACGAGTGAAAATTGAGGGCGTAAGGTGTTCAGGAAGCGCAAAATAGAAGATTGGTATAATAAATAAAAAAGGGACAGCCTGAGCTATCCCTTTTCTGCATGCGGCTGAAGTTAGTCAGCACGCCCCATATAACGGCGTTCTTCGATATGGATACGAATTTTTTCGCCCGGGCTTAAGTATTCTGGTACCTGAATCACCAGACCAGTGCTCAATGTCGCCGGTTTGTTACGGGCGCTGGCAGATGCCCCTTTGATGCCTGGTGCGGTTTCAACGATTTCCAGATCAACGGTCTGCGGCAGCTCAAGCGCCAGCAGTTGACCGTCCCAGGTCAGCACCTGCATGTCCGGCATGCCGCCTTCTGGCATAAACAGCAACTCTTCTTCAATCTGATCTTTGGTGAAGGTATACGGGGTATAGTCTTCTTTATCCATAAAGACATATTCGTTACCATCGACATAGGAGAAGTCAACGTAACGGCGGGTCAGCGTCACGGTGTCAACGATATCATCACCTTTGAAACGCTCTTCTACTTTCAGCCCGGTACGGACATCAGAAAAACGCATTTTGTACAGCGTAGCGGCACCGCGGGCAGTGGGCGACTGAATATCAATGTCCTTAACCAGCAGCAGTTTGCCGTTGTAATTCAGTACCATACCTTTTTTAATTTCGTTCGCTCTTGGCATCGAAAAATTCCTGTAGTCGAAAATGTCAAAAATATCGCGACAAAGTACTCGCGACGGGCCTTTCGGGCAAGTGGTATTCGCACTTTTGCTGGTGCAAAAAAGGTGGTACTGTGCGCGCTCATCAATCCGGTGGTTAACCTTAAGAGAACAACGTATGGAATGCCGTCCGGGTTGCGGGGCGTGTTGCACTGCCCCTTCAATTTCCAGCCCTATTCCCGGTATGCCAGATGGCAAGCCCGCCAATACGCCCTGCATTCAGCTTGATGAACAGCAACGCTGTAAAATTTTCACCTCGCCACTGCGGCCGAAAGTCTGTGCAGGCTTACAAGCCAGCGCTGAAATGTGCGGTAACTCGCGTCAGCAGGCAATGACCTGGCTTATCGATCTGGAAATGCTGACCGCGCCTTAAACATCTTTAATCCGCAGTAAGCAAAACAGAGTGGCGATAATCATCACCATCGCAAACCAGAACACAGCGTGATAATTCCAGATCTCGGCGACGATGCCCGCCACTGATCCTGCGATGATCCAGCCCACGCGCGACGTGTTGGTATAGAGCGTGGTGGCTGAACCTGCCTGACCGGGCATCAAATCCTGAAAATAGAGCATCCCGATGCCGCCCAGAATGCCAATAAAAATAGCATTTAGCAGCTGCAAGCCCAACAGAATGGCAGGTGAATGCGCCATCAGCATTCCTGCGTAAAAACAGACGCCACCCACGGCAGCAACGCGCATTAAGAAACGCTTACCCAGACGTTTGGCAAAATATCCGGCAATCAACATCGTCGGGATTTCCAGCCCGGCGGCGGTCCCCATCATTACGCCTGCCAGTTTCTCGGGAAGATGCAGTTCGTTGATTATAAATAGCGGCATGTTGATGATGTACAGACTGTTCGAGCCCCACATCAATGTACAAATGACAAACAGCAGCAGCGTATCGCGACGGTTACGGCGCGGCGCTTCAAGCGTGCCGGTCGCTAGCGGAAGCTCTTTTTGCATCGACGGTAAAAACAGCCACACCATCACGCCGCAAACAATAAACGCTACCGCTGCGCTCAGATACATTACCGTAAAGCTAAAACCCATCGCTAAGGCATAAGCCAGCGGCGGGCCAATGACCCATGCCAGTGAAACCTGAGCGCGTAAAAAAGAGCTGAACATCACCGCTTCACGTCCGGTTTTGTCGGCATGTTCACGGGCAAGGGCAAACATTTGCGGGTTAGCGGTCGAGCCAAAGCTGCTAAGAAAGACGCCAACGAATAGCAACACAAAGTAGTTGCGATTCCAGGCAAAAAGGGTGCAGGCCAGCACGCCTAACAGGCAGCAAAAGACAATCAGCGATTTGCGATCGCCGCGCTTATCAGAGCACCCGGCGAGAAACTGACTTACCAGAATCCCAATGACAGCGCTGCCGGTAAAGAAGAATCCCACCATCGCCGGACGGGCATGTACTTCATCGGTAAGAAAAATACTGAGTGTCGGGGTTTGCAGAGCGCCCGCAATACCGGTGAGAAAGGCAACGATTAAAAACGCCGTCGAGGTCAGGTCAAACGATTTCGCGCTGGAGACTGCGGGGGAGTTATGCATGCTGGTCGATCACTGGAAGAGGAAGACGCGGAGTTTACGCTGCTTGTCAGAAAATAAACAGACAGCGAAATCAAAAGCGCCACGAATAATCAAAATGCCATTTCACTGTTGCTGATTGGCTGCTGACGCTGCTGAAATGACATTGCTGATAACGGATTTTCCCGTCAGCAATTAGGAAAAATGACAAAAAATTGTGCAGCACATCAAACTTTTGCTCATAACTTTACGGCTTTCCTTGCGTGCTGAAACAGAAGTATTATGCTTTCTTGAAACGTTTCAGCGCGATCTTGTCTTTAACCCTAAGCCAGGTTGGCGCTTTTTTTCTCATAGAAGCTGAATCGTTTCAATTCAGCAAGAGAGGAGAACTATGTTCCAGTTATCCGTACAGGACATCCATCCGGGCGAAAAGGCCGGAGACAAAGAAGAGGCGATTCGCCAGGTCGCTGCGGCGCTGGTGCAGGCCGGTAATGTAGCAGAAGGCTACGTCAATGGCATGCTGGCGCGCGAACAGCAAACCTCAACGTTCCTCGGCAATGGTATTGCTATTCCACACGGCACTACCGACACCCGCGATCAGGTGCTGAAAACCGGCGTTCAGGTATTTCAGTTCCCGGAAGGCGTCACCTGGGGTGACGGTCAGGTAGCGTACGTAGCGATCGGTATTGCTGCCAGCTCGGATGAGCATCTGGGCCTGCTACGCCAGCTGACCCACGTACTGAGCGATGATTCCGTTGCTGAACAACTGAAGTCAGCAACAACAGCAGAAGAACTTCGCGCATTGCTGATGGGCGAAAAGCAGAGTGAGCAGCTGAAGCTCGACAACGAAATGCTGACGCTGGATATCGTCGCCAGCGATCTGCTGACTCTTCAGGCGCTGAACGCTGCGCGTCTGAAAGAGGCGGGGGCAGTTGACGCCACTTTCGTCACCAAAGCCATCAATGAACAACCGCTGAATCTCGGACAGGGTATCTGGCTGAGCGATAGCGCCGAAGGCAATCTGCGTAGCGCGATTGCGGTAAGCCGTGCGGCAAATGCTTTTTATGTGGACGGCGAAACGGCAGCCATGCTGGTGAGTGTGGCGATGAATGACGATCAGCCCATTGCGGTTCTTAAGCGTCTCGCTGATTTGTTGCTCGACAATAAAGCTGACCGCTTGCTGAAAGCGGATGCGGCAACGTTGCTGGCGCTGCTGACCAGCGATGATGCGCCGACCGACGACGTGTTAAGCGCGGAGTTTGTGGTGCGCAATGAACACGGCCTGCATGCTCGTCCAGGTACCATGCTGGTCAACACCATTAAACAATTTAGCAGTGATATTACCGTGACAAACCTTGATGGCACCGGCAAACCGGCAAACGGACGTAGTCTGATGAAAGTTGTGGCACTTGGCGTTAAGAAAGGTCATCGCCTACGCTTTACCGCCCAGGGTGCAGATGCTGAACAGGCGCTGAAAGCAATCGGCGACGCTATCGCTGCTGGTCTTGGGGAGGGCGCATAATGAGCAGACGTGTTGCTACTATCACCCTTAATCCGGCTTATGACCTTGTTGGTTTCTGCCCGGAAATTGAACGCGGCGAAGTGAACCTGGTGAAAACCACCGGTCTGCATGCGGCGGGTAAAGGCATCAACGTGGCCAAAGTATTAAAAGACCTGGGAATTGATGTCACCGTTGGCGGCTTCCTGGGTAAAGACAATCAGGATGGTTTTCAGCAACTGTTCAGCGAGCTGGGCATTGCCAACCGTTTCCAGGTTGTACAGGGGCGCACCCGAATTAACGTTAAGCTGACGGAAAAAGACGGCGAAGTGACCGACTTCAACTTCTCGGGTTTTGAAGTCACTCCCGCCGACTGGGAACGCTTTGTGACTGATTCTCTGAGCTGGCTCGGTCAGTTCGATATGGTCTGTGTCAGCGGAAGCTTACCGTCAGGCGTCAGCCCGGAAGCGTTCACCGACTGGATGACTCGCCTGCGTAGTCAGTGCCCTTGCATTATCTTTGATAGTAGCCGTGAAGCGTTAGTAGCAGGTTTGAAAGCGGCACCGTGGCTGGTGAAACCTAACCGCCGCGAGCTGGAAATCTGGGCAGGCCGTAAACTGCCTGAAATGAAAGATGTGATTGAAGCTGCGCATGCGCTGCGTGAACAAGGTATTGCGCATGTCGTTATTTCACTGGGTGCCGAAGGCGCGCTTTGGGTTAATGCCTCCGGCGAATGGATCGCCAAACCACCGTCAGTCGATGTCGTAAGCACCGTTGGCGCAGGGGATTCTATGGTTGGTGGCCTGATTTATGGCTTGCTAATGCGTGAATCCAGTGAACACACACTGCGTCTGGCGACTGCTGTTGCAGCCCTGGCGGTAAGTCAAAGCAATGTGGGTATTACCGATCGTCCGCAGTTGGCCGCAATGATGGCGCGGGTCGACTTACAACCTTTTAACTGACAGCAGGAGAGGCATAATGAAAACGCTGCTGATTATTGACGCTAATCTCGGTCAGGCACGCGCCTATATGGCGAAGACCCTGCTGGGCGCGGCGGCGCGAAAAGCAAAACTGGAAATCATCGACAATCCGAACGACGCAGAAATGGCGATTGTTCTCGGTGATTCCATCCCGAATGACAGCGCGCTGAACGGTAAAAATGTCTGGCTGGGCGATATTTCCCGGGCAGTTGCGCACCCTGAGCTGTTCCTGAGTGAAGCCAAAGGCCATGCGAAACCTTACACTGCGCCGGTCGCTGCGACAGCACCGGTTGCCGCCAGCGGTCCGAAACGCGTAGTTGCGGTGACTGCTTGCCCGACAGGCGTAGCACACACCTTTATGGCGGCTGAAGCCATTGAAACCGAAGCGAAAAAACGTGGCTGGTGGGTGAAAGTTGAAACCCGTGGTTCTGTTGGTGCGGGTAATGCAATCACCCCCGAAGAAGTAGCCGCAGCGGATCTGGTGATTGTGGCGGCAGATATCGAAGTGGATCTGGCGAAATTTGCTGGTAAACCGATGTATCGTACCTCTACCGGTCTGGCGCTGAAGAAAACCGCGCAGGAACTGGATAAAGCGGTTGCTGAAGCAACGCCGTATGAACCGGCGGGCAAAGCTCAAACGGCGACCTCTGAAGGTAAGAAAGAGAGTGCAGGCGCATACCGTCACTTGCTGACGGGCGTCTCTTACATGCTGCCGATGGTCGTTGCAGGTGGTCTGTGTATCGCGCTTTCTTTTGCTTTTGGTATCGAAGCGTTTAAAGAGCCGGGTACGTTGGCAGCGGCGCTGATGCAGATTGGTGGTGGTTCAGCCTTTGCGCTGATGGTGCCGGTACTGGCAGGTTATATTGCCTTCTCCATTGCCGATCGTCCGGGTCTCACGCCGGGTCTGATTGGCGGTATGCTGGCGGTCAGCACCGGTTCTGGCTTCATTGGCGGTATTATTGCGGGCTTCCTGGCTGGTTACATTGCGAAGTTAATCAGTACGCAACTGAAACTGCCACAGAGTATGGAGGCGCTGAAACCGATCCTGATCATTCCGCTAATTTCCAGTCTGGTGGTCGGTCTGGCGATGATCTACCTGATCGGTAAACCGGTTGCTGGCATTCTCGAAGGGTTGACTCACTGGCTGCAGACCATGGGGACTGCGAATGCGGTTCTGCTGGGGGCGATCCTCGGTGGCATGATGTGTACTGACATGGGCGGTCCGGTAAATAAAGCAGCGTACGCATTCGGTGTGGGTCTGCTGAGTACTCAAACCTATGGCCCGATGGCGGCGATTATGGCGGCAGGTATGGTGCCACCGCTGGCAATGGGTCTGGCAACAATGGTGGCGCGTCGCAAATTTGACAAAGCGCAGCAGGAAGGTGGCAAAGCCGCTCTGGTTCTTGGTCTGTGCTTTATTTCGGAAGGTGCAATTCCGTTTGCTGCTCGTGATCCGATGCGTGTGCTGCCGTGCTGTATCGTGGGTGGGGCGCTGACTGGCGCAATCTCAATGGCGATTGGTGCGAAACTGATGGCACCGCACGGTGGTCTGTTTGTTCTGCTGATCCCTGGCGCTATTACGCCGGTACTGGGTTACCTGGTAGCAATTATTGCCGGTACGCTGGTGGCGGGTTTGGCCTATGCCTTCCTGAAACGTCCGGAAGTGGACGCAGTAGCGAAAGCCGCGTAATAAAAGGTGTGTTACAGGGCAGAAATTTACTGCCCTGTATCATTGGATGAGCGCAAAGAGAATGACCGGTTTGTGAATGTAATTTTATGAATTTAAATGGTTTTATCTTTCAGTAGAAACCTGAAACGTTCATCAAACACTAAGGTTATTTCCTCAAGGGCAGATTCTTTTTTGCCCTTTTTTAGTGTTCATGTTCTGTGCATCCCGTCACAAATTCCTCGCTTTTGTAATTCAGGCATTTAATCGCATTTTGTGAGCCTGCTCAAATCTGCCCGCTTTGCCTCTCTGGCGGCAATTTACTTTACGTAAAACATGCATACTATGAGCACATGTTTAAATATGAACACATGTTTAAACCGTCTTTGCAGTATCTATATCCTTGTGGATTGACAGGGTTGGTAATTTTTTACCAGAGGACGTGCTATGCGCGAAAAGGATTATGTCGTAATTATAGGTTCGGCGAATATTGATGTCGCCGGATATTCACATGAATCATTAAATTATGCGGATTCAAATCCAGGTAAAATAAAATTTACACCTGGTGGAGTAGGGCGAAATATTGCACAAAACCTGGCGTTGCTGGGTAACAAAGCCTGGTTACTGAGCGCAGTAGGTAGTGATTTTTATGGTCAATCGCTGCTAACGCAAACCAATCAATCTGGCGTTTATGTCGATAAATGCCTGATTGTGCCGGGAGAAAATACGTCGAGTTATTTATCATTACTCGATAATACCGGTGAAATGCTGGTTGCTATAAATGACATGAATATTAGCAACGCTATTACAGCTGAATATCTCGCACAGCACCGTGAATTTATTCAGAGGGCAAAGGTCATTGTCGCGGACTGTAATATCAGTGAAGAGGCACTGGCATGGATTCTGGATAATGCTGCCAACGTACCCGTATTTGTCGATCCGGTTTCAGCGTGGAAATGTGTCAAAGTGCGCGACCGTCTAAATCAGATCCACACTCTGAAGCCAAACCGCCTTGAAGCGGAAACACTGAGTGGGATTGCGCTGTCAGGGCGTGAAGATGTGGCAAAAGTTGCTGCCTGGTTCCATCAACATGGCCTGAACCGACTGGTATTGAGCATGGGCGGCGATGGCGTTTATTACAGTGATATCAGCGGTGAAAGTGGCTGGTCTGCCCCGATCAAAACCAATGTTATTAATGTTACCGGAGCGGGCGATGCCATGATGGCGGGACTTGCTTCGTGTTGGGTAGACGGAATGCCGTTTGCCGAATCTGTTCGTTTCGCACAGGGATGTTCGTCAATGGCGCTCTCCTGTGAATACACCAATAACCCCGATTTATCGATTGCCAACGTTATATCGTTAGTGGAGAACGCAGAATGTCTGAATTAAAAATTTCCCCTGAATTATTACAAATTTCCCCGGAAGTGCAGGACGCTTTAAAAAACAAAAAACCGGTTGTGGCGCTGGAATCGACCATTATTTCTCACGGGATGCCGTTCCCACAAAATGCCCAGACCGCAATTGAAGTTGAAGAAACTATTCGTAAACAGGGCGCTGTACCTGCCACTATCGCCATTATTGGCGGCGTGATGAAAGTTGGTTTAAGCAAAGAAGAAATTGAATTACTGGGTCGTGAAGGGCATAACGTGACCAAAGTTAGTCGTCGCGATTTACCTTTTGTTGTTGCCGCCGGAAAAAATGGCGCAACCACTGTAGCTTCAACGATGATTATTGCGGCGCTTGCCGGAATTAAAGTATTTGCCACCGGGGGAATTGGTGGTGTGCATCGCGGGGCGGAACATACCTTCGATATTTCTGCCGATTTGCAAGAACTGGCAAATACTAATGTCACCGTTGTTTGTGCCGGGGCGAAATCTATTCTCGATTTAGGATTAACCACTGAGTATTTAGAAACCTTCGGTGTGCCGTTAATTGGCTATCAGACTAAAGCGCTGCCTGCGTTTTTCTGCCGTACCAGCCCGTTTGACGTCAGCATTCGTCTCGACAGCGCCAGTGAAATTGCCCGTGCAATGGCGGTGAAATGGCAAAGCGGGCTGAACGGTGGCCTCGTGGTAGCGAACCCGATCCCGGAACAGTTTGCGATGCCAGAACACACTATCAATGCGGCGATCGATCAGGCGGTAGCTGAAGCTGAAGCGCAGGGTGTTATTGGTAAAGAAAGTACGCCATTCCTGCTGGCGCGCGTTGCTGAACTGACCGGCGGTGACAGCCTGAAATCCAACATCCAACTGGTGTTCAACAACGCCATTCTGGCGAGTGAAATTGCCAAAGAATACCAGCGTCTCGCGGGTTAATTTCTGACGGGCAGAAAGCCGTCGCCCGTACTCATCAAACATACTAAAACCTGGCGCTGACGCCGGGTTTACTGGCATGAAGGGAAAATCATTATGGACATAATGAGAAGTGTTGTGGGGATGGTGGTGTTACTGGCAATAGCATTTCTGTTGTCGGTAAATAAAAAGAGCATCAGTTTGCGCACGGTTGGAGCCGCACTGCTGCTGCAAATCGCTATTGGTGGCATCATGCTCTATTTTCCGCCGGGAAAATGGGCAGTAGAACAGGCGGCATTAGGCGTTCATAAAGTGATGTCTTACAGTGATGCCGGTAGCGCCTTCATTTTTGGTTCGCTGGTCGGGCCGAAAATGGATGTCCTCTTTGACGGTGCGGGTTTTATCTTCGCCTTTCGCGTACTCCCGGCGATTATCTTCGTCACTGCGCTCATTAGTCTGCTGTACTACATTGGCGTGATGGGGCTGCTGATTCGCATCCTTGGCAGCATTTTCCAGAAAGCCCTCAACATCAGCAAAATCGAATCTTTTGTTGCGGTTACCACTATTTTCCTCGGGCAAAATGAGATCCCGGCGATCGTTAAACCGTTTATCGATCGCATGAATCGCAACGAGTTGTTTACCGCAATTTGTAGCGGGATGGCGTCCATTGCGGGTTCGATGATGATTGGTTATGCCGGAATGGGCGTACCAATTGACTACCTGTTGGCGGCATCGCTGATGGCGATCCCCGGCGGTATTTTGTTTGCACGTATTCTTAGTCCGGCAACCGAGCCTTCGCAGGTCACATTTGAAAATCTGTCGTTCAGTGAAACGCCGCCAAAAAGCTTTATCGAAGCGGCGGCGAGCGGTGCGATGACCGGGTTGAAAATCGCCGCCGGTGTGGCGACGGTGGTAATGGCGTTTGTCGCAATTATTGCGCTGATTAATGGCATTATCGGCGGAATTGGCGGCTGGTTTGGTTTTACCAATGCTTCTCTGGAAAGTATTTTTGGCTATGTGCTGGCACCGCTGGCGTGGATCATGGGTGTGGACTGGAGTGATGCCAACCTTGCGGGTAGCCTGATTGGGCAGAAACTGGCGATTAACGAATTCGTCGCTTACCTGAGTTTCTCCCCATACCTGCAAACGGGCGGCACGCTGGAAGTGAAAACCATTGCGATTATCTCCTTTGCGCTTTGTGGTTTTGCTAACTTTGGTTCTATCGGTGTTGTCGTTGGGGCATTTTCGGCTATTTCGCCAAAACGTGCACCGGAAATCGCTCAGCTTGGTTTACGGGCGCTGGCAGCAGCAACGCTTTCCAACCTGATGAGCGCGACCATTGCCGGGTTCTTTATTGGTTTAGCTTGAGTTTCATTGCCGGATGTACTCGCTTATTAAGCGTTGCATCCGGCAATCGCGCTATTGCAAATAATTTTTACTGCATCATCCCGGAGAATTTATTCTCCGGGTCCATCTCCAGCGCCAGTCCTGACAACTGCTTTCTGTTTTTAATGAGATACCCTTTCTTGCTTTTAATTAATAAACCGTCGTGAATGAATTGCGCGAGAACATATAAAAGATGTCGATAAGAAACGCCTAAATACTCTGCCGCTTGCGTATGCTTTTCGTGATAAAGATCACCTTCTTGTGAGAGTAATATAAATGCTGCCAGGCGATTCACTAACGGAAATGATTGATTCTGAGTTAAAGAAACAATATTACGATAATTTTTATGACTTAAGGTGACGCAAAGTTTTCGTAAAAATAGGGTGTCGTTTAATAACAGCGGACGGTAATGTTTCATAGGGAGCGCAAGGCACCAACACTCTTCAATAGCCTGTACCGCACGCGGTTCATGGTCTTTATCGATTAACTCAATCTCACCAATAAAACAGGGGGCGGCAAAGAAATCGATCAGCGACACGCGACCATTAGCTAGCGTGGCGTAAAGCCTGGCGCGGCCTCGCGTCAGGTAAAACAGCCAGGACGGCTGTTGCCCTTCCTGCACAATGTAGTCACGCGCTAAAAAATGAAACAGCCGCGTATCGGCTGAAACATCCGTTAAAAAGCAATCCTTAAACGCGGATTCACTCATCAATTGCTGCTTAAGATCATTATTGTGGATTTCTTTCACGATGTTTATCCGCTATGAGATTTCTCATATTTAGCATACGTACGCTGTTGTTAAGATTCAATCATCGGCCCGATCGAAATTTCTTTGCTGTAGAAAAAATAACGCAACTGGAAACAGAGGAAATAAACAATGGAAAAGAGAAAAATTATTCTGGATTGTGATCCGGGTCATGATGATGCTATTGCTATAATGATGGCGGCGAAACATCCGGCAATAGATTTATTAGGCATCACTATTGTAGCGGGTAATCAGACGCTTGATAAAACATTAATTAATGGCCTGAATGTTTGCCAGAAACTGGAGATTAATGTTCCGGTTTATGCGGGGATGCCACAACCCATTATGCGGCAACAAATCGTTGCCGATAATATTCACGGTGATACCGGACTGGATGGCCCGGTATTCGAGCCGCTGACCCGCCAGGCAGAAAGCACTCATGCGGTGAAATACATCATTGATACCCTGATGGCAAGCGATGGCGATATCACTCTGGTGCCGGTTGGTCCGCTTTCAAATATCGCGGTGGCAATGCGTATGCAACCCGCGATCCTGCCCAAAATCCGTGAAATTGTGCTAATGGGCGGCGCTTACGGTACAGGCAACTTCACGCCATCTGCCGAGTTCAACATCTTTGCTGACCCGGAAGCCGCACGCGTGGTGTTCACCTCTGGCGTTCCATTAGTGATGATGGGCCTCGATCTCACCAACCAGACCGTTTGCACCCCGGACGTGATTGCACGAATGGAAAGGGCAGGCGGCCCTGCCGGAGAGCTGTTCAGCGACATCATGAACTTCACTCTCAAAACCCAGTTCGAAAACTACGGCCTGGCTGGCGGCCCGGTGCACGACGCCACCTGCATCGGTTATCTGATTAACCCTGATGGCATTAAAACCCAGGAGATGTACGTCGAAGTGGACGTCAACAGTGGCCCTTGTTATGGGCGTACCGTCTGCGACGAGCTGGGCGTTCTTGGCAAGCCCGCTAATACCAAAGTCGGCATCACTATTGATACCGACTGGTTCTGGGGCTTAGTCGAAGAGTGCGTGCGCGGCTACATCAAAACCCATTAAGTGTTGATAACAAGCCGGGCCGGTATCGCAAGATGCAGGCCTGGCTATTTCTGATGGGCAGAAAGCCGTCGCCCAATATGACATGAAGAGATAATCACTATGGATGTCATGAGAAGTGTTCTGGGAATGGTGGTATTGCTGACGATTGCGTTTTTACTGTCAGTAAACAAGAAGAAGATCAGCCTGCGTACCGTTGGCGCGGCGTTAGTGTTACAGGTCGTGATTGGCGGCATTATGCTTTGGTTACCGCCAGGGCGTTGGGTCGCTGAAAAAGTCGCTTTTGGCGTGCATAAAGTGATGGCGTACAGCGACGCGGGTAGCGCATTTATCTTCGGTTCTCTGGTCGGACCGAAAATGGACACCTTATTTGATGGCGCAGGATTTATCTTTGGTTTCAGAGTATTACCGGCAATTATCTTCGTCACCGCGCTGGTGAGTATTCTCTATTACATCGGTGTGATGGGGATCTTAATTCGCATTCTCGGCGGTATCTTCCAGAAAGCATTAAATATCAGCAAGATCGAGTCATTCGTCGCGGTCACTACCATTTTCCTCGGGCAAAACGAAATTCCGGCAATCGTCAAACCCTTTATCGATCGGCTGAATCGCAATGAATTATTTACAGCGATTTGTAGTGGCATGGCCTCAATTGCCGGTTCGACAATGATTGGTTACGCCGCACTGGGCGTACCTGTGGAATATTTGCTGGCGGCATCGTTAATGGCGATCCCAGGCGGGATCTTGTTTGCCCGCCTGCTAAGCCCGGCTACGGAATCTTCGCAGGTTTCTTTTAATAACCTCTCTTTCACCGAAACACCGCCAAAAAGCATTATTGAAGCCGCCGCGACAGGGGCAATGACCGGGCTGAAAATCGCCGCAGGTGTGGCGACAGTAGTGATGGCATTCGTCGCCATCATTGCGTTAATTAACGGTATTATCGGCGGCGTTGGCGGCTGGTTTGGTTTTGAACATGCCTCGCTGGAGTCCATTGTAGGTTATCTGCTGGCCCCACTGGCGTGGGTAATGGGTGTTGACTGGAGTGATGCGAATCTTGCCGGGAGTTTGATTGGACAGAAACTGGCAATAAATGAATTTGTCGCTTATCTCAATTTCTCACCTTATCTGCAAACGGCTGGCACTCTGGATGCTAAAACCGTGGCGATTATTTCCTTCGCGTTGTGCGGTTTCGCTAACTTTGGTTCTATCGGGGTGGTGGTGGGGGCGTTTTCTGCGGTTGCGCCACACCGTGCGCCGGAAATCGCCCAGCTTGGTTTACGCGCGCTGGCGGCGGCGACACTTTCTAACCTGATGAGTGCCACCATTGCCGGGTTCTTTATTGGTTTAGCGTAGTGTGCGATTTATGAGCCGGATAAGATGCGGTCAAGCGTCGAATCCGGCAACATTGTTACACCATTGGCACTAATGAAAGCGCGTTATCGGCAGACAGGGTAGGGTTGTTTAAGCTGCCGCTGGCGCGTGAAATTGCCGCGCAGGCCATCGCAAAACGGGCGCTGTCACGGAAATTGTTTCCTTCCAGAAAGCTATATACCAGGCCCGCCATAAAACCATCGTCAGCACCAAAACTGTCTACTGTCGTATGCGCTGGTGCGGTCAGCAAAAATTGTTCTCCATCCTTTTCGCTGCAATAAACTGACTCATCGGGCAAATAAACAAACAGTTGCTGAACACCTTGCTGATGCAACGCATTCACTGCAGCATTACGGTCAGCATCGCTGGTGATCGCCTGTCCCCATAAAATTTCCAGCTCCGGTAAAGTGGGTTTCAGGGTGTGAATATGCGCCAGCCAGTGTTTGATTTTGCCCGCTTTGAATTCTGAAACGGTATCGACAAACACCGGGATCTCACCAGCGAGGGTAAAGACCCATTCCAGCGCCTCGGCTGTCAGGTTGCAATCAGCCAGTACCACGCCCGCATGACGAAGTAAATCGCGCGACCCGTTCAATAATTGCGGCGATAACTGTTCCAGCAGATGGGTATCGTTAATCGCCAGCACGGTTTCATCGTCTCGATTGGCAATTGCCAGATACGTCGATGTGCTTTGACCATGTAAACGAACGCAGCCGGAGACATTCACGCCGGCGCGGCGCGTTTCTTCCAGGAGCATTTCGCCATAAAAGTCATCGCCAATCACTGAAAGCAAATGGACGTCACGGCCTAACAGCGCCAGATTGTGGGCGATGTTGCGTCCCACGCCGCCCGCTGAGCAATGAATTGTACCGGGATGAGAAGCCGATTGCGGGTAACGGATATCCGCCATCCCGCGAATATCCATATTGATTGTCCCCACCACTACGCAGTATTCCTGCTCGGTGAGAATGTAACCTTTGCCTTTAATCCGGCCTTTGCGCATTAAATCCATAATATGCGCCGCAACGCGCGAACGACTGATTTGCAGCATGTCCGCAATTTCGTTCTGCTGAATCAGCGGGTTACGCCGTAAAATTGCAAGGATCTCCTTTTCCCGGTTATTCATCTTCAGGCTACCGCTTTTTCAGTTTGTTGCGCTTTCAGCCAGGCGATCTCTTCTGCCCAGATATCCGGGTTGATGGTTTCGAGGATCAGCGGAATGCCGTCGAAACGGTCGTCCTGCATGATCCAGCGGAACGCATCATGACCGATATTGCCTTCACCGAGGCTATGATGGCGGTCAACGCGGCTGCCAAAGGTGCTTTTCGCATCGTTAAGGTGCATCCCGCGCAGATACTTAAAGCCAACAATACGGGCAAAATCCGCGAACGTTTTCTCGCATTCGGCTGGAGTACGCAAATCATACCCGGCAGCGAAAGCATGGCAGGTATCAATGCAGACGCCGACACGGGATTTATCTTCCACGCCGTCGATAATCGCCGCGAGATGTTCGAATTTAAACCCTAAGTTACTGCCCTGACCGGCGGTATTTTCAATCACCGCGGTCACACCTTGAGTTTTATCCAGCGCAATGTTGATGGATTCGGCAATACGCGCAAGGCAATCCTCTTCTGAAATCTGCATCAGATGGCTGCCAGGGTGGAAGTTGAGCAAAGAAAGCCCCAGCTGTTCGCAACGCTGCATTTCATCTATAAAGGCATCGCGCGATTTTTCCAGAGCTTCAGTGACCGGATGTCCGAGGTTAATCAGATAGCTGTCGTGGGGAAGAATTTGCGCCGATGTGTAGTGATATTTTTCACAGGCGGCTTTGAATTCATCGATGGTTTGCGTCGTGAGCGGCGCGGCACGCCACTGACGTTGGTTTTTGGTGAACAAGGCAAACGCGGTTGCGTCGATTTCGGCGGCGCGAATTGCGGCATTTGCCAGACCGCCAGCAGCACTAACGTGCGCTCCAATGTATTTCATGCGAGGACTCCTGTTAAACCCGCTGGAGGAAAACGGTAATGATAGCGGGTTAACAGGAGCAAGATGTAGTGGTTTATGCGATGACGCTTTGAATCACATAGTTAATCGCACCACCACCAACAATCAGCCAGGCAAACAGTACCAGTGCCATCAGCAGAGGTTTCGCCCCGGCTTTTTTCAGCGCGCTGACGTGAGTGGTCAGACCCAGCGCCGCCATCGCCATTGCCAGCAGGAAGGTATCCAGCGTTACCAGCATGTTCACCACGCTCTGCGGTAACAGGTGGAACGAGTTAAAGATGGCAACTACGATGAACAAGATGGCAAACCACGGAATAGTGATTTTGCTTTTCTCGCCGCTGTTCGCCCCAGACAGCTGTTTAACACGCGCCGCCAGCAGGATGAGGAACGGAGCCAGCATCATCACGCGCAGCATTTTGGAAATAACTGCTGCGTTTTCCGCATCCGGGCTGATGGCATGACCTGCCGCCACCACCTGCGCCACTTCGTGCACAGTAGAACCAATGTAGATACCGAAAGTTTCCGGACTAAACCATTGAGACATCAGCGGATATATCGCCGGGTAGAGGAAAATCGCGACGGTCCCGAAGATAACAACGGTTGCAACAGCCACGGTTACTTTACTGGCTTCCGCTTTCACTACCGGCTCAGTCGCCAGTACCGCTGCAGCACCACAGATACTGCTACCGGCACCGATCAACCAGCTGGTGTGCTTATCCAGACCAAACACTTTCTGCCCCAGGAAGCAAGCCAGCAGGAAGGTACTGGACAGCGTCAACACGTCAATGATGATCCCACTGATACCGACATCGGCAATTTGCGAGAACGTCAGACGGAAGCCATAAAGAATGATACCCAGACGTAATAAATATTGCTTGGCAAACAGCACACCACCGTCACAGCTTTTCCAGATGTGCGGATAGATGGTGTTGCCTAAAACCATCCCCAACAAGATTGCGAGGGTGAGGGCACTAAACCCGGCACCCGCAACCGCGGGAATGGAACCACCCCACAGGGCGACCCCGGTGATAACTGCACTCAGGGCTAACCCCGGAATAAAATGCCACAGTGTACGATGTTGTTTCTGTAAGGTGATATTCGTCATAACCCTCTCCTTTAACCGGGCATAAGGTTACGACTAACTGGTTTAAAAATAAAATTGATTATATATTTATAATTAATCTTTATAAGTGGTAAGCGACTATGCACATCACCCTCCGGCAGTTGGAAGTTTTTGCAGAAGTATTGAAAAGTGGATCAACCACCCAGGCGTCGGTGATGCTGGCGTTGTCGCAATCAGCAGTGAGCGCAGCCTTGACCGACCTGGAAGGGCAGCTTGGCGTGCAACTGTTTGATCGCGTGGGGAAAAGACTGGTTGTTAATGAACACGGGCGGCTGCTCTATCCGCGTGCGTTGGCATTGCTTGAACAGGCGGTTGAAATCGAACAACTGTTTCGCGAAGACAACGGCGCGATTCGTATCTATGCCAGTAGTACCATCGGTAACTACATTCTGCCTGCAGTTATCGCCCGTTATCGCCATGATTATCCGCAGTTGCCGATTGAACTTAGCGTTGGGAACAGCCAGGACGTGATGCAAGCGGTGCTGGATTTCCGCGTTGATATTGGCTTTATTGAAGGACCGTGCCACAGCACTGAAATCATTTCTGAACCGTGGCTGGAAGACGAGCTGGTGGTTTTCGCCGCGCCGACTTCGCCATTGGCTCGTGGTCCGGTCACCTTAGAACAGCTGGCCGCTGCGCCGTGGATCCTGCGTGAACGCGGCTCCGGCACGCGGGAGATTGTCGATTATCTGTTGCTGTCACATTTACCGAAGTTTGAGATGGCGATGGAATTAGGTAACTCCGAGGCAATCAAACATGCGGTGCGTCATGGGTTGGGAATTAGTTGCCTGTCGCGACGGGTGATTGAAGACCAATTGCAGGCAGGCACATTAAGTGAAGTTGCGGTCCCTCTGCCGCGCCTGATGCGTACGTTGTGGCGTATACATCATCGGCAAAAACACCTTTCCAACGCGCTACGGCGCTTTCTGGACTATTGCGATCCCGCGAATGTCCCGCGTTAAGTTGCTGTACAAGAACATGCTGGTGCTGTGTCGATTTCGTGACGCAGCGCCTTCAGCATGCATTCGCCAGAAAAGAGATTGGCTGCTTTACTTATAATCCCTGGGCGATCATGAAGGTGTCTTATAACCGTGTATTTCTGCCGGAAGGATTGCCAATCGTCTGCTACAATCGCGCCTCATTTTTTAGATGGATAGCATTTTTGTATGGTTTCGGAAACTAAAACCACAGAAGCGCCGGGCTTACGCCGTGAATTAAAGGCGCGTCACCTGACGATGATTGCCATTGGTGGTTCCATCGGTACAGGTCTTTTTGTTGCCTCTGGCGCAACGATTTCTCAGGCAGGTCCGGGCGGGGCATTGCTCTCGTATATGTTGATTGGCCTGATGGTTTACTTCCTGATGACCAGTCTCGGTGAACTGGCTGCATATATGCCGGTTTCCGGTTCGTTTGCCACTTACGGTCAGAACTATGTCGAAGAAGGCTTTGGCTTCGCGCTGGGCTGGAACTACTGGTACAACTGGGCGGTGACTATTGCCGTTGACCTGGTTGCAGCTCAGCTGGTCATGAGCTGGTGGTTCCCGGATACACCGGGCTGGATCTGGAGTGCGTTGTTCCTCGGCGTTATCTTCCTGCTGAACTACATCTCTGTTCGCGGCTTTGGTGAAGCGGAATACTGGTTCTCACTGATCAAAGTCACGACAGTTATTGTCTTTATCATCGTTGGCGTGCTGATGATTATCGGTATCTTCAAAGGCGCGCAGCCTGCGGGCTGGAGCAACTGGACAATCGGCGAAGCGCCGTTTGCTGGTGGTTTTGCGGCGATGATCGGCGTAGCTATGATTGTCGGCTTCTCTTTCCAGGGAACCGAGCTGATCGGTATTGCTGCAGGCGAGTCCGAAGATCCGGCGAAAAACATTCCACGCGCGGTACGTCAGGTGTTCTGGCGAATCCTGTTGTTCTATGTGTTCGCGATCCTGATTATCAGCCTGATTATTCCGTACACCGATCCGAGCCTGCTGCGTAACGATGTTAAAGACATCAGCGTTAGTCCGTTCACCCTGGTGTTCCAGCACGCGGGTCTGCTCTCTGCGGCGGCGGTGATGAACGCAGTTATTCTGACGGCGGTGCTGTCAGCGGGTAACTCCGGTATGTATGCGTCTACTCGTATGCTGTACACCCTGGCGTGTGACGGTAAAGCGCCGCGCATTTTCGCTAAACTGTCGCGTGGTGGCGTGCCGCGTAATGCGCTGTATGCGACGACGGTGATTGCCGGTCTGTGCTTCCTGACCTCCATGTTTGGCAACCAGACGGTATACCTGTGGCTGCTGAACACCTCCGGGATGACCGGTTTTATCGCCTGGCTGGGGATTGCCATTAGCCACTATCGCTTCCGTCGCGGTTACGTATTGCAGGGACACGACATTAACGATCTGCCGTACCGTTCAGGTTTCTTCCCACTGGGTCCGATCTTCGCATTCATTCTGTGTCTGATTATCACTTTGGGCCAGAACTACGAAGCATTCCTGAAAGATACCATTGACTGGGGCGGCGTAGCGGCAACGTATATTGGTATCCCGCTGTTCCTGATTATTTGGTTCGGCTACAAGCTGATTAAAGGAACCCACTTCGTACGCTACAGCGAAATGAAGTTCCCGCAGAACGATAAGAAATAAGTTTCTCCCTTCCTTGCTAAGCCCTCTCAACCGAGAGGGCTTTTTCAATTCCATTTCCCTGACAAATCATGCGGATATAAAATTTAACATTTGGATTGATAATTGTTATCGTTTGCATTATCGTTACGCCGCAATCAAAAAAGGCTGACAAATCAGAGGCTGTTCCGGCTTTCTGGGATGATCACCTGCATACAAATAAGTCCACCGCGATGCTGCCGTACGCAAGGGGACGTGAAGAAGATGTGAGCGATAACCCATTTTATTTTCGTAGTTACCTCATGGAGATATGGAATGTTTAGGTTGAACCCTTTCGTACGGGTCGGGCTGTGTTTGTCCGCTATTTCTTGTGCATGGCCTGTGTTAGCGGTCGATGACGATGGCGAAACGATGGTTGTCACTGCATCTTCCGTTGAACAAAACCTTAAAGATGCACCCGCCAGTATCAGCGTCATTACCCAGGAAGACCTGCAGCGAAAACCGGTACAGAATCTGAAGGATGTCCTCAAAGAAGTGCCTGGCGTACAACTGACGAACGAAGGGGATAACCGTAAGGGCGTTAGTATTCGTGGTCTGGACAGCAGCTACACCCTGATTCTCGTCGACGGTAAACGCGTTAACTCCCGCAATGCCGTCTTCCGCCACAATGATTTCGATCTGAACTGGATCCCGGTCGATTCCATCGAACGTATTGAAGTGGTTCGTGGCCCGATGTCGTCGCTGTACGGCTCCGATGCGCTCGGCGGTGTAGTGAATATCATCACCAAAAAAATCGGTCAGAAATGGTCGGGTACCGTTACCGTCGATACCACCATTCAGGAACATCGCGATCGCGGTGATACCTATAACGGTCAGTTCTTTACCAGTGGACCATTAATTGATGGTGTGCTGGGAATGAAAGCTTACGGCAGCCTGGCAAAACGTGAAAAGGATGACCCGCAAAACTCAACGACCACCGATACCGGAGATACGCCGCGTATTGAAGGATTCTCCAGCCGCGACGGCAATGTCGAATTTGCCTGGACACCGAATCAAAATCACGATTTTACTGCCGGATACGGTTTCGACCGTCAGGATCGTGATTCCGACTCGCTGGACAAAAACCGCCTGGAACGCCAGAACTACTCCGTCAGCCATAATGGGCGTTGGGATTACGGCACCAGCGAACTGAAATACTACGGTGAGAAAGTCGAGAACAAAAACCCTGGCAACAGCAGCCCGATAACTTCCGAAAGCAATACGGTCGACGGCAAATACACCTTGCCGCTGACGGCGATTAATCAGTTTCTCACGGTTGGCGGTGAATGGCGTCACGACAAACTTAGTGATGCGGTGAACCTGACCGGGGGAACCAGCTCCAAAACGTCTGCCAGCCAGTACGCGCTGTTTGTGGAAGATGAATGGCGGATCTTCGAGCCGCTGGCGCTGACGACCGGCGTACGTATGGACGATCATGAAACCTACGGTGAACACTGGAGTCCGCGTGCCTACCTGGTTTATAACGCCACCGACACCGTAACGGTGAAAGGGGGCTGGGCGACGGCATTTAAAGCACCTTCTCTGTTGCAACTTAGCCCTGACTGGACGAGCAATTCCTGCCGTGGCGCATGTAAGATTGTGGGTAGCCCGGATCTGAAACCAGAAACCAGCGAAAGTTGGGAGCTGGGGCTTTACTACATGGGCGAAGAAGGCTGGCTGGAAGGGGTTGAATCCAGCGTTACCGTTTTCCGTAACGATGTGAAAGATCGTATCAGCATCAGCCGTACGTCTGACGTCAATGCTGCACCAGGCTACCAAAACTTTGTCGGTTTTGAGACGGGCGCTAACGGACGGCGCATACCGGTATTTAGCTACTACAACGTTAACAAAGCTCGTATTCAGGGCGTGGAAACCGAACTGAAAATTCCGTTCAACGATGAATGGAAACTGTCGATCAACTACACCTACAACGATGGTCGTGATGTCAGCAACGGCGAAAACAAACCGCTATCCGATCTGCCGTTCCATACTGCTAACGGTACGCTGGACTGGAAACCGCTGGCGCTGGAAGACTGGTCATTCTATGTTTCTGGTCACTATACCGGGCAGAAACGCGCCGACAGCGCGACGGCTAAAACACCGGGCGGTTATACCATCTGGAATACCGGCGCGGCCTGGCAGGTGACTAAAGACGTCAAACTGCGCGCAGGCGTGCTGAACCTTGGCGACAAGGATCTCAGTCGTGACGACTACAGCTATAACGAAGACGGACGTCGTTACTTTATGGCAGTGGATTATCGCTTCTGATGAGAAGATGCCCGGCGAACCGGGCGGACTTTCACTTCAGTAAATACTGCGCATGGAAGCGCAGGTGATCCTCTATAAAAGAGGCGATGAAGTAGTAACTGTGATCATATCCCGGCTGAATACGCAGCGTCATAGGCCACGCTTTCTGGCGCGCGGCTTCTGCCAGAACTGCGGGTTGCAGTTGGTCAGCAAGAAACTGATCGTTATCACCCTGATCGATAAGCGTCGGGATCGCATCCTGCGCGTTACTGGCATACATCAGCGCGCAACTGTCCCATTCCAGCCATGCATTTTTGTCCTCACCTAAATAGCTGCTAAACGCTTTGATTCCCCACGGGACGCTGCACGGATTCACAATTGGCGCAAAGGCGGAAACGCTGGTGTATTTGCCCGGGTTTTTCAGCGCCATAATCAGCGCACCGTGACCACCCATTGAATGACCGCTAATGGCGCAGCGGTCGCTGACATTAAATTGCGACTGAATCAACGCCGGTAATTCATCGCGCAGATAATCATACATCCGGTAATGCGTCGCCCACGGCAGTTGCGTGGCGTTAAGATAAAACCCCGCGCCCTGGCCTAAATCGTAGCCATCGTCGTTGGCAACCTGTTCGCCGCGCGGGCTGGTATCTGGCATCACCAGTACAATCCCCAGTTCCGTCGCTACCCGCTGGGCACCCGCCTTGGTGGTGAAGTTCTCGTCATTGCAGGTTAATCCGGAAAGCCAGTACAGCACTGGTGGCGGGGTGTGATCACGAGGGGGTGGGAGAAAGATACTGAACGTCATCGGGCAGTTTAAGGTACTGGAGTCGTGTCGCCAGCGTTGCTGCCAGCCTTCAAAACAGCGGTGCTCTTCGAGCATTTCCATGCGTGGCTCCTTGTTGTGTTGTTTGCAATTTCTTCATCATACCGTTTATTCAATGTGCTGTGAGTAACTTTCACTTCCGTATTTGCATAACGATGTTTTAACATCTGCTGATGAAAGGCAGCGGCAATTACAATAATTATCGCTGTGAATACTGGATTATGTGCGCCGCCTCACGCACAATAATCAGGCTGTAAATCAGCTTAATAACTTTGCCCCCACGCAGGGCGGAGGCGTCACACCTGCAGGAGAAATCATAAATGCCATCACTCAGTAAAGAAGCGGCCCTGGTTCATGAAGCGTTAGTTGCGCGAGGACTGGAAACACCGCTGCGCCCGCCCGTGCATGAAATGGATAACGAAACGCGCAAAAGCCTTATTGCTGGTCATATGACCGAAATCATGCAGCTGCTGAATCTCGACCTGGCTGATGACAGTTTGATGGAAACGCCGCATCGCATCGCTAAAATGTATGTCGATGAAATTTTCTCCGGTCTGGATTACGCCAATTTCCCGAAAATCACCCTCATTGAAAACAAAATGAAGGTCGATGAAATGGTCACCGTGCGCGATATCACTCTGACCAGTACCTGTGAACACCATTTTGTCACTATCGATGGCAAAGCGACGGTAGCCTATATCCCGAAAGATTCGGTGATCGGCCTGTCGAAAATTAACCGCATCGTGCAGTTCTTTGCCCAGCGCCCGCAGGTGCAGGAACGTCTGACTCAGCAAATCCTCATTGCGCTGCAAACGCTGCTGGGGACCAATAACGTGGCTGTCTCCATCGACGCGGTGCATTACTGCGTGAAAGCGCGTGGCATCCGCGATGCAACCAGTGCCACGACAACGACCTCTCTTGGTGGATTGTTCAAATCCAGTCAGAATACGCGCCACGAGTTTCTGCGCGCTGTGCGTCATCACAACTGATTAAAAGGCAGGAACCATGGAGCGCAACGTCACGCTCGATTTTGTTCGCGGCGTCGCCATTCTGGGGATCCTGCTATTAAACATCAGCGCCTTTGGGCTACCAAAGGCGGCTTATCTCAATCCCGCCTGGTACGGTGCTATTACGCCGCAGGATGCATGGACCTGGGCATTTCTCGATCTCATCGGCCAGGTGAAATTCCTCACGCTTTTTGCGCTGCTGTTTGGTGCTGGCCTGCAAATGTTGCTGCCCCGTGGCAGACGCTGGATCCAGTCGCGGTTAACGCTGTTAGTCTTGTTGGGCTTTATTCACGGTTTATTGTTCTGGGACGGCGATATTCTGCTGGCTTACGGGCTGGTGGGCTTAATCTGCTGGCGGCTGGTGCGCGATGCGCCATCGGTAAAAAGCCTGTTTAATACAGGCGTCATGCTTTATCTGGTGGGGCTTGGCGTTTTGCTGTTATTGGGGTTGATTTCCGACAGCCAGACCAGCCGCGCCTGGACGCCGGATGCATCGGCTATTTTGTATGAAAAATACTGGAAGCTTCACGGCGGCGTTGAAGCGATCAGTAATCGTGCCGATGGTGTTGGCAACAGTTTACTGGCACTGGGCGCACAGTATGGCTGGCAACTGGCAGGGATGATGCTCATTGGTGCGGCGCTGATGCGCAGCGGCTGGCTGAAAGGGCAATTCAGCTTACGTCACTATCGTCGTACTGGTTTTGTGCTGGTGGCGATTGGGGTGACCATTAACCTTCCTGCCATCGCCCTGCAATGGCAGCTGGACTGGGCGTATCGCTGGTGTGCCTTCTTACTTCAAATGCCGCGGGAACTGAGTGCGCCGTTTCAGGCGATTGGCTATGCGTCGCTGTTTTATGGCTTCTGGCCGCAATTGAGCCGCTTTAAGCTGGTGCTTGCGATCGCCTGCGTCGGACGGATGGCGCTGACCAACTATCTATTGCAAACGCTGATTTGTACCACGCTTTTTTACCACCTCGGTTTGTTTATGCAGTTTGACCGTCTGGGATTGCTGGCGTTTGTTATTCCGGTATGGCTGGCGAATATCCTCTTCTCTGTTATCTGGCTGCGTTACTTCCGCCAGGGGCCGGTGGAATGGCTCTGGCGTCAGTTAACTTTGCGTGCTGCCGGACCGGCAATATCTAAAACATCAAGATAACGATCTGGATCACATTCGTTAACAAAACGGCTGTAACCGTTTCCATTGCTGTGACTCGATTCACGAAGTCCTGTATTCAGTGCTGACAAAATAGCCGCCAGCAAGCAGTCATTTACTGCAATCTCATAACAGGTAGTGAATATGATCACCATTCGTGATGTAGCGCGTCAGGCTGGCGTCTCTGTGGCAACGGTTTCCCGGGTGCTCAATAACAGCACGCTGGTCAGTGCCGACACGCGTGAAGCAGTAATGAAAGCCGTGAGTGAGCTGGATTATCGGCCAAACGCCAATGCCCAGGCGCTGGCAACTCAGGTTAGCGACACCATTGGCGTGGTGGTGATGGACGTTTCTGATGCGTTTTTCGGCGCGCTGGTAAAAGCGGTGGATCTGGTCGCCCAGCAGCATCAGAAATACGTGCTAATCGGCAATAGCTATCATGAAGCGGAAAAAGAACGTCACGCCATTGAGGTGTTAATTCGCCAGCGTTGTAATGCATTGATTGTTCACTCAAAAGCATTGAGTGACGATGAACTGGCGCAATTTATGGATAACATTCCCGGTATGGTGTTAATCAACCGCGTTGTGCCGGGGTACGCCCATCGTTGCGTTTGCCTGGATAATCTCAGCGGTGCCCGAATGGCGACGCGCATGTTGCTGAATAACGGTCATCAACGTATTGGTTATCTTTCTTCCAGCCACGGCATTGAAGATGACGCCATGCGTAAAGCAGGCTGGATGAGTGCGTTGAAAGAGCAGGATATTATTCCGCCGGAAAGCTGGATTGGCACTGGTACGCCGGACATGCCGGGCGGTGAGGCGGCGATGGTTGAACTGCTGGGGCGCAATCTACAACTTACCGCTGTATTTGCTTATAACGACAATATGGCTGCTGGCGCACTGACAGCATTAAAAGATAATGGTATTGCGATTCCGTTACATCTCTCAATCATCGGTTTCGATGATATTCCCATCGCCCGTTACACCGACCCGCAATTAACGACCGTGCGTTATCCCATTGCTTCAATGGCTAAATTAGCCACCGAACTGGCCTTGCAGGGGGCAGCAGGCAATATTGATCCTCGTGCCAGCCACTGTTTTATGCCGACGTTAGTGCGTCGTCATTCTGTCGCAACGCGCCAGAATGCGGCGGCGATCACTAACTCAACAAATCAGGCGATGTAACCGCTTTCAATCTGTGAGTGATTTCACAGTATCTTAACAATGTGATAGCTATGATTGCACCGTTTTAACGTTGTAACCCGTATGTAACAGTGAATAATCACTTTCACCGAGGTAATAGCGTCATAACAACAATTAAAGCCGTTTTCTGGAGCGTTACCGGGCATGGAAGAACGAATTTTAAAAAGTGAGCTTCGGCGTTCAGTAACACTTCATTAACTCTACTGCCCCGCCGAGCATTTATCTCAAGCACTACCCTGCATAAGAAAAACCGGAGATACCATGAATAAGAAGGTGTTAACCCTGTCTGCTGTGATGGCCAGCATGTTATTCGGTGCCGCTGCACACGCTGCTGATACTCGCATTGGTGTAACAATCTATAAGTACGACGATAACTTTATGTCTGTGGTGCGCAAGGCTATTGAGCAGGATGCGAAAGCCGCGCCAGATGTTCAGCTGCTGATGAATGATTCTCAGAATGACCAGTCCAAGCAGAACGATCAGATCGACGTATTGCTGGCGAAAGGGGTGAAGGCACTGGCAATCAACCTGGTTGACCCGGCAGCTGCGGGTACGGTGATTGAGAAAGCGCGTGGGCAAAACGTGCCGGTGGTTTTCTTTAACAAAGAACCGTCTCGTAAGGCGCTGGATAGCTACGACAAAGCCTACTACGTTGGCACTGACTCCAAAGAGTCCGGCATTATTCAGGGCGATTTGATTGCTAAACACTGGGCGGCGAATCAGGGTTGGGATCTGAACAAAGACGGTCAGATTCAGTTCGTACTGCTGAAAGGTGAACCGGGCCATCCGGATGCAGAAGCACGTACCACTTACGTGATTAAAGAATTGAACGATAAAGGCATCAAAACTGAACAGTTACAGTTAGATACCGCAATGTGGGACACCGCTCAGGCGAAAGATAAGATGGACGCCTGGCTGTCTGGCCCGAACGCCAACAAAATCGAAGTGGTTATCGCCAACAACGATGCGATGGCAATGGGCGCGGTAGAAGCACTGAAAGCACACAACAAGTCCAGCATTCCGGTGTTTGGCGTCGATGCGCTGCCAGAAGCGCTGGCGCTGGTGAAATCCGGTGCACTGGCGGGCACCGTACTGAACGATGCTAACAACCAGGCGAAAGCGACCTTTGATCTGGCGAAAAACCTGGCCGATGGCAAAGGTGCGGCTGATGGCACCAACTGGAAAATCGACAACAAAGTGGTCCGCGTACCTTATGTTGGCGTAGATAAAGACAACCTGGCTGAATTCAGCAAGAAATAAGACTGATTGGGCGCAGTCGTTTACTGCGCCCTTATTGTATGGCCAACAAGGTAAAATTATATGGTCAGCTCAACGACTCCGTCTTCCGGGGAATACTTGTTGGAAATGAGCGGTATCAACAAGTCCTTTCCTGGTGTTAAGGCACTTGATAACGTTAATTTAAAAGTCCGGCCACATTCTATCCATGCATTAATGGGGGAAAACGGCGCAGGAAAATCAACATTATTAAAATGCCTGTTTGGTATTTATCAAAAAGACTCCGGCACCATTTTATTCCAGGGTAAAGAGATCGATTTCCATTCTGCCAAAGAAGCACTGGAAAATGGTATTTCGATGGTACACCAGGAGTTAAACCTGGTATTACAACGTTCGGTGATGGATAACATGTGGCTGGGGCGATATCCCACCAAAGGCATGTTTGTCGATCAGGACAAAATGTACCGCGAAACCAAAGCGATTTTTGATGAACTGGATATTGATATCGATCCGCGTGCGCGCGTCGGCACATTATCTGTTTCGCAAATGCAGATGATCGAAATCGCCAAAGCGTTTTCCTATAACGCGAAAATTGTAATTATGGATGAACCGACTTCTTCGTTAACCGAAAAAGAGGTCAATCATCTGTTCACTATTATTCGTAAATTAAAAGAGCGCGGCTGCGGTATTGTTTATATCTCGCATAAAATGGAAGAAATCTTCCAGTTATGTGATGAAGTTACCGTATTGCGCGACGGTCAGTGGATCGCCACCGAACCGCTGGCAGGGCTGACGATGGACAAGATTATCGCCATGATGGTTGGGCGTTCTCTTAACCAGCGTTTTCCTGACAAAGAAAACAAGCCGGGCGAAGTCATCCTCGAGGTGCGTAACCTGACGTCACTGCGCCAGCCGTCGATTCGCGATGTCTCGTTTGATCTGCATAAAGGGGAGATCCTCGGTATTGCCGGTCTGGTGGGGGCGAAACGTACCGATATTGTTGAGACGTTATTTGGTATTCGCGAGAAATCGGCTGGCACCATTACGTTGCACGGCAAAAAGATCAATAACCATAATGCCAATGAAGCCATAAACCACGGATTTGCTCTGGTAACTGAGGAGCGCCGCTCAACGGGAATTTATGCCTATCTGGATATCGGTTTTAACTCGTTAATTTCCAATATTCGCAACTACAAAAATAAAGTTGGTTTACTGGATAACTCGCGGATGAAAAGCGATACCCAGTGGGTGATTGATTCGATGCGGGTAAAAACACCGGGGCATCGGACGCAAATTGGTTCGCTCTCAGGTGGTAATCAGCAAAAGGTGATTATTGGGCGCTGGCTACTAACGCAACCGGAAATATTAATGCTCGATGAACCGACGCGCGGTATTGATGTCGGGGCGAAGTTTGAGATCTATCAGTTAATTGCCGAACTGGCGAAGAAAGGCAAAGGGATTATTATTATCTCCTCTGAAATGCCTGAGTTGTTAGGGATAACAGACCGTATTCTGGTCATGAGCAATGGTCTCGTTTCCGGAATTGTCGACACAAAAACAACAACGCAAAACGAAATTCTGCGTCTTGCGTCTTTGCACCTTTAAGATTAGGGGCTTCCCATGAGTGCGTTAAATAAGAAAAGTTTTCTTACTTACCTGAAAGAGGGCGGTATTTACGTCGTTCTTTTAGTTTTGCTGGCGATTATTATTTTCCAGGACCCAACATTTTTAAGTCTGTTGAACTTAAGTAATATTCTCACCCAGTCATCGGTGCGTATTATTATCGCGCTCGGTGTGGCAGGGTTAATTGTCACCCAGGGGACCGACCTTTCTGCGGGGCGTCAAGTAGGGCTGGCGGCAGTGGTGGCAGCGACATTATTGCAGTCCATGGATAACGCCAACAAAGTGTTCCCGGAAATGGCGACGATGCCGATTGCGCTGGTTATTCTGATTGTCTGTGCCATTGGTGCGGTGATCGGTTTGATCAACGGTCTGATTATCGCTTATCTCAACGTGACGCCGTTCATTACCACGCTCGGCACGATGATCATCGTCTATGGCATCAACTCGCTCTATTACGACTTTGTCGGGGCGTCGCCAATTTCTGGTTTTGACAGTGGCTTCTCTACCTTTGCTCAGGGCTTTGTCGCGTTGGGGAGTTTCCGTCTCTCTTACATCACTTTCTACGCGTTGATTGCGGTGGCGTTCGTCTGGGTGTTGTGGAACAAAACCCGCTTCGGTAAGAACATTTTTGCCATTGGCGGTAACCCGGAAGCGGCAAAAGTATCTGGTGTCAATGTCGGCCTGAACCTGCTGATGATCTACGCGTTGTCTGGCGTGTTCTATGCCTTTGGCGGGATGTTAGAAGCCGGACGTATCGGCTCTGCCACCAACAACCTCGGCTTTATGTATGAGCTGGATGCTATCGCGGCGTGCGTGGTAGGCGGTGTATCGTTCAGCGGCGGTGTGGGGACGGTGATTGGTGTGGTTACCGGGGTAATTATTTTTACCGTCATCAACTATGGCCTGACGTATATCGGCGTAAACCCATACTGGCAGTACATCATCAAAGGGGCGATTATTATCTTCGCCGTGGCGCTGGATTCACTGAAATACGCGCGTAAGAAGTGATGTGATTGTGGGTATTGCCGGATGCGCCGCATCCGGCAATCGGTGCCAAATGCCGGATGCGTCTCTGGTTTTACAACGTTACCGGGTGTTCTTTCTCGCCTTTCTTAAACTTCACTTCCCCGAGCTCAATACAACCCACCGGGCAGACGTGACCACAAAGCAGACAACCCACACATTTCTCGGTATTACAATGCGGTGTGCGGGTTTTCTCGCTCCATTCCATCGCCTGGTGACCGCCGTCGTAACAGGAAATATAACAGCGTCCACAGCCAACACATTTATCAAGATTGATACGGGGATAGACAATATAACTGCGGTCTAAATCTTCCGCCGGGACAATATTGTTATTCGCCAGACCTACCATCTCCTGCAACGAATCAAATCCCTGATCGGCGAGATAATGCGACAACCCGCTCGCCATATCTTCCACTATCCGATACCCGTACTGCATAATGCCGGTGGTGACCTGTAACGTTGCTGCGCCGAGCAATAAAAACTCCGCCGCATCCTCCCAGGTTTCAATGCCGCCGATACCGCTGATTGGGAAATCGCGCAGTTCTGGATGGGTGCGCATTTGCTGAATGAAGCGCAGGGCGATCGGTTTTACCGCTTTACCGGAATATCCGGAAATACTCGATTTTCCGTTAACGATCGGCATACCGATTTTCTGATTAAGATCGATATTGGTGATGGATTTAACGGTGTTAATCGCCGCAATGCCATCTGCGCCGCCGCGCTTCGCCGCCAGCGCCACTTCGCACATATCACCGATATTCGGCGTCATCTTCGCCAGCATTGGCAGCGTGGAACCCCGTTTCACTGCCCGACAATATTTTTCTACTAGCTCCGGGCTTTGCCCGACATCGCTACCCATCGCATGAGAAGTCATTTGCGGACAGGAGAAGTTACACTCGATCATATCCGCGCCAGCTTCTTGCACCAGGCGCGCCAGCTCCTCCCATTGCTGCTCATTTTCCCCCATGATCGAAGCGATCAATACTTTGTCCGGGTAATCTTCCTTCAGCCGACGCAGGGCGGCCAGATTCTCTTCCAACGGATGTTCAGCAATCTGCTCCATATTTTTGAAGCCGATAAAACCGGTATCTTCTTTCACCAGATGATCAAAACGCGGCGAGACTTCGTTGGCGATAAAAAAGCCGATCGTTTTAAACACCACACCGCCCCAACCTGTGTCGTAGGCTTTGGCACACATCTCATAGCAGTTGCCTACCGGCGAAGAAGAGAGGCAGAACGGGTTGGGAAACTTCACGCCGCAAAAAGTAATCGAAAGATCTTTCGTTAACATGAGCAAGCTCCCTCTAAATAGTGATGAATCGCCTCGGCGGCTTCTTTCCCGGTTTTCACGGCATAGACCACGGTTTTGTCACCCTCAACAATATCGCCAGCAGCAAAGACTTGCGGATCGCGGGTCTGATAATTTTGTGTTTTGATGGTGTTACGCTGCGGCTCTAACTTCGCAAAGGCATCCAGTCTGGCATGCTGACCGACGGCGAGAATAATTTTATCTGCCGCCATCGTCAGTTCGCCCGATAACCGTACATGCTTAAACGTGACTTTATTGCCTTCCACGGCTACTGGCGTGAATCCATCGATGATCGAAACGCCCAGCTCCCGGGCGCTGGCAAACTCTTTTTCGCTTGCCGGAAACTCATCTAACTCTTCACGCGCTATGCAGGTTACCGCCTGACAGCCGAGAACTTTCAGCGTGCTGGCTACGTCCATCGCGACATCACCGCCGCCGATAATTAATGCGCTTTGTGGAATGCTGATATCGCCTTGCGCCTGTCGTGCACGTAGCAGGAAGTCGACGGCAATCTCAACGTCGCTATGCTCAAACAGCGGTAGCCCGGAACCGCTTGATAACCCCACGGTGACCAGTACCGCGCGGTTTTCCGCTTTCAGTTGCTCCAGGGTGAGTGTTTTACCGATTTCGTTATTGCACTTAATGGTCACGCCCATTTTTTCAATACGGGCGATCTCTGCATCCAGCACTGATTGCGGTAACCGGAATTGCGGAATACCGTTACGCAACCAGCCACCGGGGTGCGCTTCTTTCTCATAAATCGTGACGTCATAACCCTGGTTTGTCAGTGTCACACTGGCCTGCAATCCGGCAGGACCTGCGCCAATAATCGCGACTTTGCCGAGCGTTTTAGTACCAGGCTGATAAATTTCCATCCCGGTTTGTTGTTCAAAATCAGTAACAAAACGCTGTAAGCGGCCGATATCAATGGGAGCATCAACACCGGCACGGGTACAACCGCTTTGGCATAATTTCTCCGTCGGGCACACTCTGGCACAAACGGCACCGAGGGCATTATTTTCGCGAATTGTCTCGGCAGCGCCTTTAAAATTACGAAAGTAGATTGAGCGAATAAATTTCCCCGGATCGGTCTGTGCCGGGCAAGCCTGACTACAGGGAGCGTCGTGACATAATAAACAGCGAGAGGCTTCTTTAATCGCCAGTAAAGGCGTAAAAGCCGGAGTGAGTTCATCCAGATAATTTTGTTGCGGCATGTGATCTTCCTTAATGCTATGAGTAATTAAGGCGAACGCTAAATAAATATTGCGTGCTGATATTAAGGCTATGCGCGTGGGGAAATTTAAACTGTGAAAGGATTCACAAATAGCTGCGGTTCAGAATGTTATATCCGCAGCTTATTGAGTGAAGTAATAATTATTCTCAATAATTAACAGAAAAGAGAAAATATTAACGATAGAAAATAAGATAAACAATCATGCCGATAGATAAAATTCCGAAGCCGATATATGCCACCATATAAGCGAAAAAGAGTCCGGGATTTTTTGCTCGCCAGACATACACCGGTTCCGGTGCATTTTTAACCCGTTTATCAATCGCGCCTGCGCGCCAGCCTTTCCATGCTTCGCGGAAACAAAATATCGGGATAAGGAAAAAAACGGCAACGACAAAAAACTGCTGTACATCCATAACTACTTTCCTTGTTTCTTTTGTAATTCAAGTAACTGTTCGGGTGTGACGGCGGGATACCCCTGCGCATCTTCCGGCACCTGGTGCATAGCCGGAATAGGGACCAGCGGCCCTAAAAAACGCGGTTCACGTTTAAAAATATAAAGGTCAGCCAGCGCACCGAAACGGGCGGCAAATTCACGAATACGTACTGACAGCATATCTTTCGGTGACGGTACGGCATAACACTGAGCCTGAATCCCCATATGCAGCGCAATAAATAATGCCCGCTCACAGTGGAAACGTTGGGTGATAATAATGAAATCATTAGTATCGAAAACTTTGCGTGTACGCACTATGGAATCCAGCGTACGAAAGCCTGCGTAATCGAGAACAATATCTGATGGGTCGACACCAGCAGCGATTAAATCTTTGCGCATGGTCATCGGCTCATTATAACTTTGCAATGCGTTATCGCCGCTCAGTAATAGATAATTTACCTTACCGCTGTTATAGGCATTAATCGCTCCTTGAATGCGGTAGCGATAATACTGATTAATTACGCCAGTACGATAATATTTTGCTGTTCCGAGCACCACACCGACCTGGCGGTAGGGGAGATCCTGCAATTCGTCGTAGATATAAGGCGCGGTTTTCCAGCTCATCCAGCGATCGAGGCCGAGCACAGTCAACAGCAGCAAGCCGATCAGGACTAACAGGCTGAGGAACACGCGCTTTAACATGCAGGAGACTCGATCTAAGGAAAATTTCCATCAGGCTACTTTACCCGCTGGTTTTGCGCAAGAAACGGCAAACTGTTTGCCGGGATTTTCGACACCAGGAGAGGGCTGGCAAGCCGGACAAGGCGTTCACGCCGCATCCGGCACCAGGCTTAAGCGAGAAGCACGCGGTCGATACTGTGACAGCCGAGCGCTTTTAGCGTTGCGGAGGTGGCATCCCACTGAATCAACGGCGCATCGGCTTTTTCTGCCAGAACCGCGCGCTGGATATCCGGGTAATCATAACCCTTGAGATTCAACAGAATTAACGCTCCCTGCAACGGTGGCAGAGTCGGGTTGAATGCGGCGTTTTCAGCGTAGCTGCCGCTGAAAATACGACCGTCTTTACATTCCAGCGCGACACCGCTTGGCGACTTACTGTAAGGCATGTGCGAACGGTTTGCCGCCGCAATCGCCGCCTGAGAAAGCGCATCACCAGTCAGCGCATAGCCGTGATCCTGCTCGTCCATCAGCAGCGTTTTAATCTCCAGATCTTTCGGCCCAAAGGCATCCGGCAGATAGTCACGCAGCGCGTGTGCCTCGCGGCCCGGCAGATGAATACGCAGATCCAGACCGCTGTTCAGTTCATTCATAAACTGACGGCAGTGACCACAAGGCGTGTAGTTAACGGTGATGGCTGCAAGCGCTTTTTCACCACTCAACCAGGCGTGGCTGATCGCGCTTTGTTCGGCATGAACGGTTTGCTGCATTGTCGCACCAATAAATTCCATATTGGCACCAAAATACCAGGTTCCGCTCACACCGCGCGCAATTGCGCCAACATTAAAATTCGACAATGGCGTACGCGCACAGGCCGCCGCCAGCGGAAGTAGTGCGAATGCCAGCGCGTCTTCGTCCAGCCCCGTTGCGCTCTTCAGCGATGAGACTTGCTCCCCGGTCAACAAAGCGGGGAAGTACTTGTCTGCCAGAATAGGTTCCAGTGCAGATTGCAAGTTATCCGCAAGTTGGGCAAAAGCGGTTTGAAAACGTGGATGCATGGCGTTGCCTCATAATCATGTAATGGGATAACAGTTTACGAACCCGTTATGGCTTTATATGTGATCTGAATCTCATTAATTATGCAACGCGTGAAACTTACATCAAAAATGCGCGACGCATCGCAAATTTTAGCCCATTACTGCCAGAATAATCGGGAAAAGGAACGGTGCGATCAGCGAAGTAATTATCCCGCATAACACCAGCGCTAGCGAACTAAATGCACCTTCCTGATAATCCAGCTCGGCGCAGCGCGCTGTACCGAGGGCGTGCGAGGCAGTCCCCATTGCCAGACCGCGCGCAGCTTTGGTACGAATACGCATCGCATTAAGCAATGTATGGCCAAATACCGCGCCGAGGATGCCGACGAAAATCACGCAAACTGCGCTGATTGCCGGAATACCGCCAATACTGCCGCCAACCGCCATTGCAATAGGCGTGGTGACTGATTTCGGCAGGATTGACGCGGCGATTTCCGGTGAAGCGCCCATCAACAATGCCACGGAAGTCCCCGTCACCATCGCAACCACGCTGCCGATAAAACAGATGGTGATGATCGATTTCCAGCGCGCGCGGATCTGGTGTAGCTGCTCATATAAAGGATAGGCCAGCGCGACGACCGCCGGTTGCAGCAGATCGTTTAGCACTTCGCTACCTTTAAAGTAACTGTCGTAAGAGATGCCGGTCAGCATTAAAAAAGGAATGATCACCACCATTGCTACCAGCAACGGGTTAAGCAGGGGAAACTTATACCGTGCCGCTAGTTTGCGGGCGGCAAAAAAGACAATCAACGTCAGCGGTAATGACCACCAGATATTCGCCATCATTCTTCTGATCCTTTCTGACCTACGACTTTACGTTCACCGTGTACCAGTTGCGAACTCCAGCTCACCACCAGAAAAACCACCAGCGTACTGATTGCACAGGAAACCACTACCGGGCCAAACTGTGCGCGGAGCAAATCAAAATATTGCATGACGCCTACGCCAATCGGCACAAACAATAGCGCCATATAGCGAATCAGTACGTAGCACCCCGGATTGACCCATTTCGCCGGAAGAATTTGCAAGGCCAGCAGGACAAACAGGATCAGCATCCCGATGATGCTGCCCGGAATGGTTACCGGTAGCAGGGAAGCAATGAAAATGCCTGCATACAGGCAGGCATAAATCAGGACGAAAGCGCGTAAATATTGCCAGATAATGTTCAGTGTCTTACTCATAATCAACACCCCAGATGAGATGGATTCATCATACAATTAATTCGTAAAACGTGCTACCGATCACATTAAGAAATCAGCGCTTATTTTTTCGCTCCCCGGTATTACGCAATGAGCAGCGAACTCAGGCATACATCAAGCATAGAGAGGGATTGCAGTTTGCAGCAATCCCTCTTTGCAGACCTTTAATCCGCTGACCATAGGCGCTAACATAGCGCCTCATTTTTTTGCGGGTGATGATATGCGTGTGTTACTGGCACCGATGGAGGGTGTGCTTGACTCTCTGGTGCGTGAATTGCTGACCGAAGTTAACGACTACGATCTGTGCATCACCGAGTTTGTCCGCGTGGTGGATCAACTGCTGCCGGTAAAAGTCTTTCATCGCATTTGCCCTGAGTTACAAAACGCCAGCCGGACACCATCCGGTACGCTGGTGCGCGTTCAGTTGTTAGGTCAGTTCCCACAATGGCTGGCAGAGAACGCCGCCCGTGCGGTGGAGTTAGGTTCCTGGGGCGTGGATCTCAATTGCGGCTGCCCGTCGAAAACGGTTAACGGTAGCGGCGGCGGGGCGACGTTACTCAAAGATCCTGAACTCATCTACCAGGGGGCAAAAGCGATGCGTGAAGCTGTACCGGCGCATTTGCCCGTCAGCGTGAAAGTGCGTCTGGGCTGGGACAGCGGTGAGAAGAAATTTGAAATCGCCGATGCGGTTCAACAGGCTGGTGCTACGGAGCTGGTGGTGCATGGACGGACAAAAGAGCAGGGTTACCGCGCGGAGCATATTGACTGGCAGGCGATTGGTGAGATTCGCCAGCGGCTGAATATTCCGGTGATTGCCAACGGTGAAATCTGGGACTGGCAGAGCGCGCAACAATGCATGGCGATCAGCGGCTGCGACGCAGTGATGATTGGTCGCGGGGCGCTCAATATTCCCAACCTGAGCCGGGTGGTAAAATATAACGAACCGCGAATGCCGTGGCCGGAGGTGGTTGCTTTGCTGCAAAAATATACCCGTCTGGAAAAGCAGGGCGATACCGGGTTATATCACGTAGCGCGGATTAAACAGTGGTTGAGTTATTTGCGTAAAGAATACGATGAAGCAACGGAATTATTTCAGCATGTTCGGGTGTTGAATAATTCCCATGATATTGCAAGGGCTATTCAGGCAATTGATATCGATAAGCTGCGATAATAGTGGAATCGCAGTTTATCAGAGACAATGAATCGCTTATTCAGCTTCATCATCTTGTTGCGCTCCTTTCATGAGCTAAGCCACATATTGCCACTGGCGCAAGGAGCGCGCAGGGGGAGGACAATCGCCTCCTCCCCCTGCACCCCCGGGCTCTGGCGAACAAAATCGCCGCTGCGCGGTACCTTCAGCTTATCCCCTTCGGCTACCGGGTCGGGCGCGAGGTAACGTCCTTGTAAGACGCGCCCTCAGCCCACATCCATGTGGGCTGCCCCGGCCTTCGGGGAACGCTTCAGCGATTTTGACGCCACCAACACCGGAGCTGTTTGCAAATCAAGTACACAAAATATCTAGTTCCTGACCTGACAACTTATATGCCATATCTGATTTTTAAAATATCATCTTAAATACGCCAGTCACCACCAGTAGCCCAATCAGGAAAATAATCAATACAGCCCAGAGTATAATTTTCATTGGCGTTCCTTTATTTGTGAGTGCTGAATAAGTATAGGAAAAAACGAAGCCCTTTGCCGTTATCCATAAACGATTAAGATAAATCGGAGAATATCATTCACTTAGTGTATATTTTTCTGGATATGTCGTTTTATTGCTACTGATGTATTGCCACGCGAAACTAAAAAATATATCGCAACACACGGTAATCTCCGCGCACCTTTTCTTACCTGATTATTCCCCCATGAATCGTGATTCCTTTTATCCAGCCATCGCCTGTTTTCCGCTGTTACTGATGCTGGCCGGGTGTGCGCCTATGCATGAAACCCGCCAGGCGTTAAGCCAGCAAACGCCCGCTGCACAAGTTGACACCGCATTACCCACGGCGCTGAAAAATGGTTGGCCAGACAGCCAATGGTGGCTGGAGTATCACGATAATCAACTCACTTCATTAATTAACAATGCACTACAGAACGCACCGGATATGCAGGTGGCTGAACAGCGCATTCAGCTAGCTGAAGCCCAGGCGAAGGCAATTGCCACTCAGGATGGTCCGCAGATCGACTTTTCTGCGGATATGGAGCGGCAAAAAATGTCGGCAGAAGGGCTAATGGGGCCGTTTGCTCTGAACGATCCGGCCGCAGGTACGACCGGTCCGTGGTACACCAACGGAACTTTTGGCTTAACGGCGGGCTGGCATCTCGATATCTGGGGAAAGAATCGGGCGGAGGTTACTGCCCGCCTGGGTACGGTTAAAGCACGGGCGGCGGAACGCGAGCAAACCCGCCAATTGCTGGCTGGCAGCGTAGCCCGCCTGTACTGGGAGTGGCAAACCCAGGCGGCGTTAAACACTGTCTTGCAGCAAATCGAAAAAGAGCAGAACACCATTATCGCGACCGATCGCCAGCTATATCAGAACGGGATTACTTCTTCAGTTGAAGGTGTGGAAACCGATATTAATGCCAGCAAAACCCGGCAGCAGCTCAACGATGTCGCGGGGAAAATGAAAATTATTGAGGCACGGTTAAGCGCACTTACAAATCACCAGACAAAGTCATTGAAGCTTAAACCGGTCGCGTTGCCGAAAGTGGCAAGCCAGCTTCCTGATGAACTGGGGTACTCCTTACTGGCCCGGCGGGCAGATTTGCAGGCGGCGCACTGGTACGTTGAGTCATCGCTAAGCACCATTGATGCGGCAAAAGCGGCATTTTATCCTGACATCAACCTGATGGCCTTCCTGCAACAGGATGCGTTGCATTTAAGCGATCTGTTCCGTCATTCCGCGCAGCAAATGGGCGTTACGGCAGGCCTGACGCTACCCATTTTCGATAGTGGTCGTCTTAACGCCAACCTCGATATCGCAAAAGCCGAAAGCAACTTGTCTATCGCCAGCTACAACAAAGCGGTGGTTGAAGCGGTGAATGACGTGGCGCGGGCAGCCAGTCAGGTTCAGACACTGGCGGAGAAAAACCAGCATCAGGCGCAAATTGAGCGCGATGCCTTGCGTGTGGTAGGTCTTGCGCAGGCCCGCTTTAACGCGGGCATCATTGCTGGTTCCCGCGTCAGCGAAGCCAGAATCCCCGCGCTGCGTGAGCGGGCCAATGGCCTGTTATTGCAAGGGCAGTGGCTGGATGCCTCCATTCAACTCACTGGTGCGTTGGGCGGGGGTTACAAACGCTGATGATATGTGACTTCTATACTTAACGTTTATTCAGCGTTAAGTGGAGAACTCGATGGCACAGGTAGCGATTATTACCGCCTCCGATTCGGGGATCGGCAAAGAGTGCGCGTTATTACTGGCGCAGCAAGGGTTTGATATTGGCATTACCTGGCACTCAGATGAAGAAGGGGCAAAAGATACCGCGCGTGAGGTAGTTAGCCACGGCGTACGTGCGGAGATTGTGCAGCTGGATCTCGGTAAACTGCCAGAAGGTGCGCAGGCGCTGGAGAAACTCATTCAACGGCTGGGGCGTATTGATGTGCTGGTGAATAATGCGGGCGCAATGACCAAAGCGCCGTTTCTTGATATGGCTTTCTATGAGTGGCGCAAGATTTTTACCGTTGATGTCGATGGTGCATTTTTATGCTCGCAAATTGCTGCCCGCCAGATGGTGAAACAAGGGCAGGGTGGTCGCATCATCAACATTACGTCGGTACATGAACATACGCCGCTGCCGGATGCCAGCGGCTACACAGCCGCTAAACATGCGCTCGGTGGGTTAACCAAAGCAATGGCGCTGGAGTTGGTCAGGCATAAGATTTTGGTGAACGCAGTCGCACCTGGGGCGATCGCTACGCCAATGAACGGCATGGATGATAGCGACGTGAAGCCCGACGCGGAGCCTTCGATTCCTCTGCGGCGTTTTGGCGCAACGCATGAGATTGCCAGCCTGGTGGCGTGGCTTTGTTCGGAGGGTGCAAATTACACCACCGGGCAGTCGTTGATAGTGGATGGCGGCTTTATGTTGGCGAATCCGCAGTTCAACCCAGAATAGCGCAGTGAGGTGCGTGGTTATTTCAATGGGTAAAATTTTGGTAGACATGATAAGACGCACAAGCGCCGCATCAGGCATGGTGCACCGGATGTCGGATGCGGTACGCACGCCTTATCCAGAGCAATGTTTTTACGCCTGATTATCCGGCTTTTTCTTCCCGCGCCGTTTCAGCCACCAGCGCACGCCTACCACCAGAACCACGACCAGAATCAACCAGACCCAGTGCTTCAAATGCTGGTCGAGATTGTGCAACCACGGCGCAATCACCTGACCACCAGCGTAACCGATAGTGGTAAAAATCAACGCCCAGGCAAATGCGCCGAGAATATTCAGCGGCAGAAAGATTTTCGGCGGCAGCTGGCTGGCACCAATCAGCGTCGGGCCAATCACCCGAAAGCCATACATAAAGCGCGTACCAATGACAAACAGATACGGATGGCGTTGGATCAGTTTCTGCGCCCGCTCAATTTTATCCTGATGTTTCGAGAAACGGCGTAACAGCTTGCCGCCAAACCGCCGCCCGCACAGATAGAGCACCTGGTCGCCAATCATGCCGCCAAGCGCTACAGAAAGTACCACCAGCGGGAACTTTAATAGCCCCTGATGCGCCGCAACGCCTCCCAGCAAAGTCACGGTTTCACCTTCCGCCAGGCTACCGATCACCAGCGCGGCATAACCATATTGTGAGATGAGTGTATTGAGATCCATAGGCCAGTCTGTCTCCCTTTGGTTGCCTGTAAGCATACACCCTGGAAATCATTCACGCTGAAAAAGGACGTACATCAGACGGTGCAAATTACATGAGCGAACAAAAAATAATCACAAGCTGACTTATACTTGAACTGTCAGGTTCATGAACTCACAACAAGGGGGCGGTATGAGCCATGTCTGGGGACTGTTTTCCCATCCCGATCGTGAAATGCAGGTGATTAATCGCGAAAACGAAACGATTTCTCACCATTACACCCACCACGTTTTGCTGATGGCGGCGATTCCGGTGATTTGCGCCTTCATTGGCACTACACAGATTGGCTGGAATTTTGGCGATGGCACTATCCTGAAGTTATCCTGGTTTACCGGACTGGCGCTGGCTGTCTTGTTTTACGGCGTTATGCTGGCTGGGGTTGCGGTGATGGGGCGGGTCATCTGGTGGATGGCGCGTAATTACCCGCAGCGTCCGTCACTTGCGCACTGCATGGTCTTCGCGGGCTACGTTGCAACTCCGCTGTTTTTAAGCGGTCTGGTGGCGCTTTATCCGCTGGTCTGGTTGTGTGCGCTGGTCGGCACGGTGGCACTGTTTTACACCGGTTACCTGCTTTACCTTGGTATTCCGAGCTTCCTGAATATCAACAAAGAGGAAGGCCTTAGCTTCTCCAGTTCGACGCTGGCGATTGGCGTGCTGGTACTGGAAGTGCTGCTCGCCCTAACCGTTATACTATGGGGCTACGGTTATCGTTTGTTCTAGAAAGTTCTTTGACGTTGCATTGCTGGCGTAAATGTCAGCAATGCAGCATTTCCTCACGATTCTCCTTTGACGATCGCACTTTTTGCTCGTTATGATGGCGTCGCTAGCCTCAGTAAATCCTTACTCCGGCGGTGCGCAACCCGTGCGCGTGAACCACTATCTGAATGCTCATCATGCCGAAATTTCGAGTTTCTTTATTTAGCCTGGCCCTTATGCTGGCTGTGCCTTTTGCACCGCAGGCCGTTGCGAAAACGGCAGCAGCTACCACCGCTTCACAACCGGAAATTGCCTCCGGTAGCGCGATGATTGTTGATCTGAATACCAACAAAGTGATCTATTCGAACCACCCGGATCTGGTGCGTCCGATTGCGTCTATCAGCAAATTAATGACCGCGATGGTTGTGCTGGATGCACGACTGCCGCTGGATGAAAAACTAAAAGTGGATATCAGCCAGACGCCGGAGATGAAAGGGGTCTATTCGCGCGTACGACTGAACAGCGAAATCAGCCGTAAAGATATGCTGTTGCTGGCGCTGATGTCTTCAGAAAACCGCGCGGCGGCAAGCCTTGCGCACCATTATCCCGGTGGTTACAAAGCCTTTATTAAGGCGATGAATGCGAAAGCGAAATCGCTCGGAATGAACAACACGCGCTTTGTTGAACCGACCGGATTGTCGGTGCATAACGTTTCAACTGCCCGTGACTTAACCAAACTGCTCATTGCCAGCAAACAATATCCGTTGATCGGTCAGTTAAGTACTACCCGGGAAGATATGGCAACCTTCTCTAACCCGACGTATACGCTGCCGTTCCGCAATACTAACCATCTGGTGTATCGCGATAACTGGAATATTCAGTTAACCAAAACGGGCTTTACCAATGCGGCGGGCCATTGTCTGGTGATGCGTACGGTTATCAATAATAAACCGGTAGCGCTGGTAGTGATGGACGCGTTTGGCAAATATACCCATTTTGCCGATGCCAGCCGCCTGCGTACCTGGATTGAGACCGGTAAAGTGATGCCTGTTCCGGCAGCAGCGTTAAGCTATAAAAAACAAAAAGCCGCCCAAATGGCGGCGGCGGGGCAGACGGCACAGAACGATTGAGTGAATTACGGATGGCGATACTCTGCCATCCGTAATTTTTACTCCACTTCCTGCCAGTTTTTCCGCTTACTGGTTTTACCGATCCCCGGATTCATACTGTTGGTCGGATCGTTCTCGCGATAAAACTTCTGCAACGTCTCCGGTGCTTTATACAAATGACCGACGTTATGTTCGGCAGGGTATTGCGCGCCGCGCTGCTGTAGCAGTTCCAGCATCTGTTCTTTCAACGCATGCACATCCACGCCTTTTTTAACGATGTAATCCTGATGGAAGACATAGCACATAAAATGGCCGTAATAGAGCTTGTGCACCAGCTGGCTGTCGATCTCCGGCGGTAAATGCTCATACCACTCGGTGTCGTTACGCCGCAGAGCGATATCCAGCGCCAGAATGTCTTCGACTTCATCGGAATGCACCGCCTGATAACGAATTGCTGCGCCCGCAGCGGCGAAACGGTGTAAAAACGCTTTGCTGCCTTCCTCCGGCGTACAGACAAAGAAATCGCCTTCGGCCTGTTTGAAATAATCCACCAGCCACGATTTGGCTTCGCCCACGCCATCGCCCGCCATTTTTAACAGCAGATGATGCTCGTATTTATCGCGCCAGTTTTTCATGCGCGGCGGTAAATGGCTGGGGAACAGGTGACCGAATTTTTGCATCGCACGGTCAGTAAAATGCGGACGGAAGAATTTCACTTTCTCCAGCATCGCATCGGTGCGTCCCTTGAGATTAAAGAAGAACGGCATCTTATCGGTGCCTAACTTATCAATCATCAGGAAGGTGTCTTTGCCGTATTTTTCCGCAATATCGTAGATATCCCGGTGCATATATTCCCCGGCAACCGGCAGATTTTCGAAGTTAGCCAGAATATGACGGCGGATTTCGGTCAGCACTTCCGGCTGGTTGGTGCCGATATAAAACACCTGCTGATTTTTTTCCGCTTCGAAGGTATCAAGACGTACTGCAAAGACGGCCAGCTTCCCGGCGCAACCAGAAGATTCAAATAACCGATCCGGATCGGCGTTATAACGTGCGGGCGTGTCGGCTTCAATATCACGAACGCGGTGGACATAGTCATAATCGTGGGCGTGACGACCATCGTGACGCACATCGTCATCTTTGATGCGATCGTCATCCAGCTTGCTAAGGATCTGCTCCGGCGTTTCGCCCAGATCAATCCCCAGGTGGTTAACCAACGTCAGCTTGCCGTTTTCATCTATGCGTGCGAATAACGACATTTCGGTATACGCCGGGCCACGTTGCACCAGCGAGCCGCCTGAGTTGTTACAAATACCGCCGATGACCGATGCGCCAATGCACGATGAACCAATCACCGAGTGCGGTTCGCGTCCCAGCGGTTTGAGGGCTTTTTCCAGCGAATAAAGCGTGGTGCCCGGATAGGCCAGCACCTGTTCGCCCTTGCCGAGAACGTGCAGCTTGTCGAGACGCAGGGTGCTGATGATCACGATATCGCGATCATAATCGTTACCGTTTGGCGTCGATCCTTCGGTCAGGCCTGTATTGGCAGCCTGCATCAGAATAATTTTGTCGGCGGTGACGCAGGCTTTCAGCACCCGCCACAATTCCAGTAGTGAGCCAGGGAAAACGACAGCCAGCGCGTCGCCCTGACCAGAACGGAAGCCCTTGCGATAGCGGGCCGTTTTTGCGGGATCGGTGAGCAGGTGTGAATGACCGACCAGACGGGCAAGTTCATTCAAAAAGGCTTTATTATCAGTTGTTGTCATGGAAGACATTTTCCACTCCTTGTGGTGGCGAAAAAATATCACAAACTAGAATAGCGCCTTGTATGACAATTCAGCGAGTGAATATTTTGAAAATTCAGACAATAAACTGAGCATTCTTTTTCTCTCTCCATCATGCTTATGGCAAACTACGGTTTTTGCACCATTTTCGCTGCCACGTCGGGCAACAAAGGAAGAAAAATCCATATGAAATGGCTATGTTCAGTAGGAATCGCGGTGAGTCTGGCCCTGCAGCCAGCACTGGCGGATGATTTATTCGGTAACCATCCATTAACGCCTGAAGCGCGGGATGCGTTCGTCACCGAACTGCTTAAGAAAATGACAGTTGATGAGAAAATTGGTCAGCTGCGCTTAATCAGCGTCGGCCCGGATAACCCGAAAGAGGCGATCCGCGAGATGATCAAAGACGGTCAGGTTGGGGCGATTTTCAACACCGTAACCCGTCAGGATATCCGCGCCATGCAGGATCAGGTGATGGAATTAAGCCGCCTGAAAATTCCTCTTTTCTTTGCTTACGACGTGCTGCACGGTCAGCGCACGGTGTTCCCGATTAGCCTCGGTCTGGCCTCGTCTTTTAACCTCGATGCAGTAAAAACGGTCGGACGTGTCTCTGCTTATGAAGCGGCAGATGATGGCCTGAATATGACCTGGGCACCGATGGTCGATGTCTCGCGCGATCCGCGCTGGGGACGTGCTTCCGAAGGTTTTGGCGAAGATACGTATCTCACCTCAATAATGGGTAAAACCATGGTGGAAGCGATGCAGGGTAAAAGCCCGGCAGATCGCTACTCAGTGATGACCAGCGTCAAACACTTTGCCGCATACGGTGCGGTAGAAGGCGGTAAAGAGTACAACACCGTCGATATGAGTCCGCAGCGCCTGTTTAATGATTATATGCCGCCGTACAAAGCGGGGCTGGACGCAGGCAGCGGCGCGGTGATGGTGGCGCTGAACTCGCTGAACGGCACGCCAGCCACCTCCGATTCCTGGCTGCTGAAAGATGTTCTGCGCGACCAGTGGGGTTTTAAAGGCATCACCGTTTCCGATCACGGTGCAATCAAAGAGCTGATTAAACATGGCACGGCGGCAGATCCGGAAGATGCGGTGCGCGTGGCGTTGAAATCCGGAATCAACATGAGCATGAGCGACGAGTACTACTCGAAGTATCTGCCTGGGTTGATTAAATCCGGTAAAGTGACGATGGCAGAGCTGGACGATGCTGCCCGCCATGTACTGAACGTTAAATATGATATGGGGTTGTTTAACGACCCATACAGCCATCTCGGTCCGAAAGAGTCTGACCCGGTGGATACCAATGCCGAAAGCCGCTTGCACCGCAAAGAAGCGCGTGAAGTGGCGCGTGAAAGCCTGGTGTTGCTGAAAAACCGTCTCGAAACGTTACCGCTGAAAAAATCCGCAACCATTGCGGTGGTTGGCCCGCTGGCAGACAGCAAGCGTGACGTGATGGGAAGCTGGTCGGCGGCAGGTGTTGCAGATCAATCCGTGACCGTGCTGACCGGGATTAAAAATGCCGTCGGTGAAAACGGTAAAGTGCTGTATGCCAAAGGGGCGAACGTTACCAGTGACAAAGGCATTATCGATTTCCTGAATCAGTATGAAGAAGCGGTCAAAGTCGATCCGCGTTCGCCGCAAGAGATGATTGATGAAGCGGTGCAGACGGCGAAACAATCTGATGTGGTGGTGGCTGTAGTCGGTGAAGCACAGGGGATGGCGCACGAGGCCTCCAGCCGTACCGATATTACTATTCCGCAAAGCCAACGTGACTTGATTGCGGCGCTGAAAGCCACCGGTAAACCGCTGGTGCTGGTGCTGATGAACGGGCGTCCGCTGGCGCTGGTGAAAGAAGATCAGCAGGCTGATGCGATTCTGGAAACCTGGTTTGCGGGGACTGAAGGCGGTAATGCAATTGCCGATGTGTTGTTTGGCGATTACAACCCGTCCGGCAAGCTGCCGATGTCCTTCCCGCGTTCTGTCGGGCAGATCCCGGTGTACTACAGCCATCTGAACACCGGTCGTCCGTATAATGCCGACAAGCCGAACAAATACACTTCGCGTTATTTTGATGAAGCTAACGGGGCGCTTTATCCGTTCGGCTATGGTCTGAGCTATACCACTTTCACCGTCTCTGATGTGAAACTTTCTGCGCCGACCATGAAGCGTGACGGCAAAGTGACGGCCAGCGTGCAGGTGACGAACACCGGTAAACGCGAAGGGGCCACGGTAGTGCAGATGTACTTGCAGGATGTGACGGCTTCCATGAGTCGTCCGGTGAAACAGCTGAAAGGCTTTGAGAAAATCACCCTGAAACCGGGCGAAACTCAGACCGTTAGCTTCCCGATTGATATCGAGGCGCTGAAGTTCTGGAATCAACAGATGAAATATGACGCCGAGCCTGGCAAGTTCAATGTCTTTATCGGCACTGATTCCGCACGCGTTAAGAAAGGCGAGTTTGAGTTGCTGTAATGCTTTAGTAAGGGCGCGACGTTTGCGCCCTTTGCCTGATGTTCATATCTTAACTTGCTGAATTTTCGCCCTTTGTAGGCCGGATAAGGCGCTCGCGCCGCATCCGGCAGGAAACGCCGGACCGAATATGCCTCTTAAGTATTTATCTGATTCTGCAACTGAATCCGTCCGCTCAGGCTAACTCTGTCATTATCAACTATGCTTTTCTCTTAATTCGCTGAAAACAACAGTAAAAGAATGAGGAAAGCATCATGCCACTCTCAAAGGTCTGGGCAGGTTCACTGGTTATGTTGGCAGCCGTGAGCCTGCCGCTACAGGCAGCTTCTCCCGTTAAAGTCGGTTCAAAAATCGATACCGAAGGCGCGCTGCTCGGCAATATCATTTTGCAAGTACTCGAAAGCCACGGCGTACCGACGGTGAATAAAGTGCAACTCGGAACGACTCCTGTGGTGCGCGGGGCGATTACTTCCGGTGAACTGGATATCTATCCGGAATATACCGGCAATGGCGCTTTCTTCTTTAAAGATGAAAACGATGCGGCATGGAAAAACGCGCAGCAAGGTTACGAGAAAGTCAAAAAACTCGATGCAGAGCAAAACAAGTTAATCTGGCTGACGCCTGCACCGGCGAATAACACCTGGACCATCGCCGTGCGTCAGGATGTGGCAGAGAAAAACAAACTCACTTCGCTTGCCGATCTCGGTCGTTATCTGAAAGAGGGCGGCACCTTCAAACTGGCAGCCTCGGCAGAGTTTATCGAACGCGCCGATGCGTTACCCGCGTTTGAAAAAGCCTACGACTTTAAACTCGATCAGGATCAGTTACTGTCACTGGCTGGCGGCGACACGGCGGTAACGATTAAAGCCGCTGCCCAACAAACTTCTGGCGTTAATGCCGCAATGGCTTACGGCACTGACGGTCCGGTCGCGGCGCTGGGGCTGCAAACCTTAAGCGATCCGCAAGGCGTGCAACCTATCTACGCGCCTGCACCAGTGGTGCGTGAATCGGTGTTGAAGGAGTATCCGCAAATGGCACAGTGGCTACAGCCAGTCTTCGCCAGCCTCGATGAAAAAACATTGCAGCAACTGAATGCCAGCATTGCAGTTGAAGGACTGGATGCCAAAAAAGTGGCTGCCGACTACCTGAAACAAAAAGGGTGGACGAAGTAATTTCCCGTGACTTATCTACGTATCAATCCTGTTCTGGCGCTGCTGCTGTTGCTGACGGCAATCGCAGCGGCGCTGCCGTTTATCAGTTACGCGCCTAATCGTTTAGTCTCGGGTGAAGGGCGACATCTCTGGCAGCTGTGGCCGCAAACGATTTGGATGCTGGTGGGCGTTGGTTGCGCCTGGCTGACAGCCTGTTTTATTCCCGCTAAAAAAGGCAGCATTTTTGCACTCATTCTGGCGCAATTCGTCTTCGTATTGCTGGTGTGGGGAGCAGGAAAGGCGGCGACCCAACTGGCGCAAAATGGCAGTGCGCTGGCGCGTACCAGCCTCGGCAGTGGTTTCTGGCTGGCTGCGGCGCTGGCATTGCTGGCCTGTAGCGATGCCATCCGCCGAATCTCCACGCATCCGCTGTGGCGCTGGTTGTTGCATATGCAGATTGCCATTATTCCGCTGTGGTTGCTGTACTCCGGCACGCTTAACGATCTCTCACTAATGAAAGAATACGCCAACCGTCAGGATGTGTTTGACGACGCGCTGGCACAACATCTGACGTTGCTGTTTGGTGCGGTGCTGCCTGCGTTAGTGATTGGTGTGCCGTTGGGCATCTGGTGCTACTTTTCCACTGCGCGGCAGGGGGCAATTTTTTCTCTGCTCAATGTCATTCAGACCGTGCCTTCGGTGGCGCTCTTTGGCCTGCTGATTGCGCCGCTTGCCGGACTGGTTACGGCCTTTCCGTGGCTGGGGAAGTTCGGCATAGCAGGAACCGGAATGACACCCGCACTGATTGCGCTGGTGCTCTATGCCTTGCTGCCGCTGGTGCGCGGCGTGGTAGTAGGCTTGAACCAGATCCCGCGCGATGTGCTGGAGAGCGCCAGAGCGATGGGGATGAGCGGGGCGCAGCGATTCCTGCATGTTCAGTTACCGCTGGCGTTACCGGTATTTCTGCGCAGCCTGCGGGTGGTGATGGTGCAAACTGTAGGCATGGCGGTGATTGCGGCGTTAATCGGCGCAGGCGGTTTTGGTGCGCTGGTTTTCCAGGGGCTGCTAAGCAGCGCCATTGATTTAGTGTTGCTGGGGGTGATCCCGGTAATTGTTCTGGCGGTGCTGATCGATGCGCTGTTCGATTTACTTATCGCACTGTTGAAGGTGAAACGTAATGATTGAATTTAGCCATGTCAGCAAACTGTTCGGCGCACAAAAAGCCGTTAACGATCTCAATCTCAATTTTCAGGAAGGGAGTTTTTCGGTGCTGATTGGCACATCTGGTTCCGGCAAATCCACCACCCTGAAAATGATTAACCGCCTGGTGGAACATGACAGCGGAGAGATCCGCTTTGCCGGAGAAGAAATTCGCTCGCTGCCAGTACTGGAGTTGCGCCGCCGTATGGGCTATGCCATTCAATCTATTGGCCTGTTTCCCCACTGGAGCGTGGCGCAAAACATTGCCACCGTGCCGCAATTACAAAAATGGTCGCGGGCGAGGATTGACGATCGTATCGACGAATTAATGGCGCTACTGGGGCTGGAGTCAAATTTACGTGAGCGTTATCCACATCAGCTTTCCGGTGGTCAGCAGCAACGTGTGGGAGTGGCGCGCGCACTGGCTGCCGATCCGCAAGTCTTACTGATGGATGAACCTTTTGGCGCACTGGACCCGGTAACGCGCGGCGCGTTGCAACAAGAGATGACGCGCATTCACCGTTTGCTGGGGCGCACTATTGTGCTGGTCACTCATGATATTGATGAGGCGCTACGGCTGGCAGAACATCTGGTATTGATGGATCACGGTGAAGTGGTGCAGCAGGGGAATCCGCTGACGATGCTGACTCGTCCGGCGAATGATTTTGTCCGCCAGTTTTTTGGACGTAGTGAACTGGGTGTGCGCCTGCTTTCGTTACGTAGTGTGGTGGATTACGTGCGTCGCGAAGAACGAGCAGAAGGTGAGGCACTGGCAGAAGAGATGACGCTACGCGATGCGCTCTCTCTGTTTGTCGCGCGGGGATGCGAGGTGCTGCCGGTGGTGAACACGCAGGGCCAGCCTTGCGGCACGCTGCATTTTCAGGATCTGCTGGTGGAGGCGTAAGCGTATGAAGATGTTGCGCGATCCGCTGTTCTGGCTCATTGCTTTGTTTGTGGCACTGATTTTCTGGCTGCCTTACAGCCAGCCGCTGTTTGCTGCCTTGTTCCCACAACTGCCACGACCCGTTTATCAGCAAGAAAGTTTTGCAGCTCTGGCACTGGCTCATTTCTGGCTGGTGGGAATTTCGAGTTTGTTTGCGGTGATCATTGGTACTGGTGCCGGAATTGCTGTCACTCGCCCGTGGGGCGCGGAATTTCGCCCACTGGTGGAAACTATTGCCGCCGTTGGACAGACTTTTCCGCCCGTCGCGGTGCTGGCGATCGCCGTTCCGGTGATCGGGTTTGGTCTGCAACCAGCGATTATCGCCTTGATCCTTTACGGTGTGCTGCCCGTCCTGCAGGCGACACTTGCCGGGCTGGGAGCGATTGATGCCAGCGTGACAGAAGTTGCGAAAGGTATGGGAATGAGTCGAGGTCAGCGACTGCGTAAGGTCGAGCTACCGCTGGCGGCTCCGGTGATTCTGGCGGGCGTGCGAACTTCGGTGATTATCAACATTGGTACGGCGACGATCGCCTCAACGGTAGGGGCCAACACGCTGGGTACGCCCATCATCATCGGGCTTAGCGGATTTAATACCGCGTATGTGATCCAGGGGGCGTTACTGGTGGCACTGGCGGCGATCATCGCAGACCGCCTGTTTGAAAGGCTGGTGCAGGCGCTTAGCCAGCACGCAAAATAAAGGTATAACCTGCGAGCATGACGCCACCAATTCCGCCTAACGCCATAAACAGGAACAGGGCGATGACCCCAATTTTAGCTATGCGCATAATGCACTCCTTATGTTAACGAAAGGATTGTACAGTAAAGCGCATTTGTTAACGAATCATTAAATGCCGAGTGGGAAAATATCATAGCCTTGTTCTTGCCAACTGGTGAGTTGCTGCTGTTGGGCGGAGGTTCGATTTTCACCGCACCACACCAGCAATGTACGGCCTTCGAACAGTTCAGGGCGTAGTTGATTGAGCGAGTGGGCGAGGACATCAATGCGCCATCCTTGTTGACTGGCAATCCAGCCCTCCAGCCACAGACGGGTGGTATCCTGAATATTCCAGCCAACCACCAGCGCATCTTTACCCTGTTTTTTACGTGCCGAAGCCAGACAAATGGCGATGTAGTTGATCAGTACGCCGTCGAGGATCGCCAGCAGCGCCTGGAGAGTCGGTTGTTGGCACTGAAGCCGTCGGCGCAGAGGAATAAACAAATGCGTGGTGAGCGTCTGGGCGGGGTAATCCTGACCGCGCTCTTTGATCCACGTTCGCAGGCTATGCAGATTGCCGCTTTGCAAGTAAGTCAGTAATGTTTCTTGCTGATCGCGCCAGCCGTTCTGCACATCAACATTTTCATTACTGAGCAGCATTTTAACTTTGCTGACCTGCACGCCGTTGTCGATCCAGCGTTTGATCTCGCGGATCCGGTCAATATCGGCATCGTTGAACAGCCGATGACCGCCGTCTGTCCGTTGCGGTTTCAGCAATCCGTAACGCCTCTGCCACGCGCGTAACGTGACAGGGTTAATATCACAAAGCAACGCCACTTCACCAATTGTGTAAAGCGCCATCGTCTCACCCTTGCTCGCGAGGTCCCGGTTTAACTTTAGACGCAGTTTTGCGAACCAGGTAGTTTTGCCCGTTTTTTGTGCATTTATAGGGTGATTTTATTTTTGCCAGGCGATTTTGAGTGATCGTACTCACGAATTCTCATTTTTCTGCAAGAGTTCAAAGAAAGTTAAACGCAGGCAATGTATGTTACGCGTTTTAAAGGGAAGTGTGGTTTGCGGGTATGTACGATTTTAATCTGGTGTTGCTGCTGCTTCAGCAGATGTGCGTTTTTTTAGTCATTGCATGGTTAATGAGTAAAACGCCATTATTCATACCGTTAATGCAGGTCACGGTTCGTCTGCCGCATAAGTTTCTCTGCTACATCGTCTTTTCCATCTTCTGCATCATGGGCACCTGGTTTGGGTTGCACATTGACGATTCTATTGCCAATACCCGTGCGATAGGCGCGGTAATGGGCGGCTTACTCGGCGGTCCGGTCGTCGGTGGGCTGGTTGGCCTGACCGGCGGGTTACATCGATATTCGATGGGGGGCATGACCGCGCTAAGTTGCATGATCTCGACCATCGTTGAAGGATTACTCGGTGGCCTGGTACACAGCATCCTGATCCGCCGCGGGCGCACTGATAAAGTCTTTAACCCCATTACCGCCGGTGCCGTCACGTTCGTCGCTGAAATGGTGCAAATGTTGATCATCCTGGCGATCGCCCGACCTTATGAAGATGCGGTGCGTCTGGTGAGTAATATTGCTGCGCCAATGATGGTCACCAATACCGTCGGCGCGGCGCTGTTTATGCGTATATTGCTCGATAAACGCGCGATGTTTGAAAAATACACTTCAGCTTTTTCTGCCACTGCGCTGAAAGTGGCGGCCTCGACGGAAGGCATTTTGCGCCAGGGGTTTAACGAAGTGAACAGCATGAAAGTGGCACAGGTGCTGTATCAGGAGCTGGATATTGGTGCAGTCGCGATTACCGATCGAGAGAAATTGCTGGCCTTTACCGGAATTGGTGACGACCACCATTTACCCGGCAAACCGATTTCTTCGACTTACACCTTAAAAGCGATTGAAACCGGTGAAGTGGTCTACGCTGATGGCAACGAAGTACCTTATCGTTGCTCTTTGCATCCGCAATGCAAACTGGGGTCGACGCTGGTAATTCCGTTGCGTGGCGAAAATCAGCGGGTGATGGGTACCATCAAATTGTATGAAGCCAAAAACCGTTTATTCAGTTCAATCAACCGCACGCTGGGCGAGGGGATTGCGCAACTGCTTTCGGCGCAGATCCTCGCCGGGCAATATGAGCGGCAAAAAGCGATGCTCACCCAGTCAGAGATCAAACTGCTTCACGCCCAGGTGAACCCCCATTTTTTGTTTAATGCGCTTAACACCATTAAAGCGGTGATCCGTCGCGACAGCGAACAGGCCAGCCAGCTGGTGCAGTATCTTTCCACTTTTTTCCGCAAAAACTTAAAGCGGCCTTCGGAGTTTGTTACTCTCGCCGACGAAATTGAACATGTGAACGCTTATCTGCAAATTGAAAAGGCGCGCTTCCAGTCGCGGTTGCAGGTCAACATTGCTATTCCGCAAGAATTATCCCAGCAGCAATTGCCCGCGTTTACCCTGCAACCGATAGTGGAAAACGCCATTAAACATGGGACATCACAACTGCTGGATACAGGGCGAGTGGCAATCAGCGCCAGACGTGAGGGGCAACATTTAATGCTGGAGATCGAAGACAATGCCGGTTTGTATCAACCGGTAACCAATGCCAGTGGGCTGGGGATGAATCTGGTGGATAAGCGTTTACGTGAACGGTTTGGCGATGACTATGGGATAAGCGTCGCCTGTGAGCCTGATAGTTACACCCGAATAACGTTACGACTACCATGGAGGGACGAGGCATGATTAAAGTCTTAATTGTCGATGATGAACCGTTAGCACGGGAGAACCTGCGCGTATTTTTGCAGGAGCAGAGCGATATTGAAATCGTTGGAGAGTGTTCAAACGCCGTGGAAGGGATCGGCGCGGTGCATAAACTGCGCCCGGATGTGCTGTTTCTCGATATCCAGATGCCGCGCATCAGTGGTCTGGAAATGGTGGGGATGCTTGACCCGGAACATCGCCCGTATATCGTTTTTCTCACCGCGTTTGACGAATACGCTATTAAAGCCTTTGAAGAACATGCCTTTGATTATCTGCTGAAGCCAATTGATGAAGCGCGACTGGAGAAAACGCTGGCGCGTTTGCGTCAGGAACGCAGCAAGCAGGATGTTTCGCTGTTACCGGAAAATCAACAGGCGCTGAAATTTATCCCTTGTACGGGGCATAGTCGGATTTATTTGCTGCAAATGAAAGATGTGGCATTTGTCAGCAGTCGGATGAGCGGTGTCTACGTTACCAGCCACGAAGGGAAAGAGGGCTTTACCGAATTGACATTACGTACCCTGGAAAGTCGTACACCACTACTGCGCTGCCATCGTCAGTATCTGGTTAACCTCGCGCATTTACAGGAGATTCGTCTGGAAGATAACGGCCAGGCCGAGTTGATTTTGCGTAATGGCTTAACCGTGCCGGTCAGCCGCCGTTATCTGAAAAGCTTAAAAGAGGCGATTGGCCTGTAAAAGACTGCTAAAATGGCTTTTTGCCTCATCAACACCTGAAGGCCTCATGCTAAGTAACGATATTCTGCGCAGCGTGCGCTACATTTTGAAAGCCAATAACAATGACCTGGTGCGTATTCTGGCGTTGGGTAATGTCGAAGCCACCACGGAACAGATCGCCGTCTGGCTACGTAAAGAAGACGAAGAGGGTTTTCAGCGTTGTCCGGACATTGTTTTGTCGTCATTCCTCAATGGCCTGATTTATGAAAAACGCGGCAAGGATGAGTCTGCTCCGGCACTGGAGCCGGAACGTCGCATTAATAACAACATCGTGCTGAAAAAATTACGCATCGCGTTTTCGCTGAAAACCGATGACATTCTGGCGATCCTCACCGAACAGCAGTTCCGCGTTTCGATGCCGGAAATTACGGCGATGATGCGTGCACCGGATCATAAAAATTTCCGCGAATGCGGCGATCAATTTTTACGTTATTTTCTGCGTGGACTGGCAGCGCGCCAGCATGTGAAGAAAAGCTAAGACGGGTATGGCGGCCATGCGAAACATGGCCGCCGACAGATTATTTCACTTCTTTAAAACCAGCGGCTTTCATCACCAGTTCCATTTGCGCCATAGTGATACCTTTTTTGGCATCTTCAGCAGAAACGTTGATTCCTGAAATACCCTGCAGGGCTTTAAAATCTACTTTTTCCATATCGATAGTCACGTTTTCCTGCGCGTAGGTATCGGTATAGGTTAATTTTTCTTCAACACCCGCGATGTTTTTGTATTTGGCGCTTAACGGCTCAAGTGTCCTGGCAGCATCTTCTTTGGTGGTTGCACCAATGGAGGCAAATTGAATTTTGGTTTCAGAAGATTGCTTAAGCACCTTGTCACCTTTGTAGACATAGGTAATGGCAATTTCAGTGCCGTTCAGATTGGCGCTGAATTTCTTCGATTCTTCTTTGTCACCGCAGCCAGCAAGAGAGAAAACCAGAACAGATGCAACAACAAGGGAAAACAGCTTATTGAAAGCCTTCATGTAAAACTCCATTTTATTTAATCAAGGAACTGGTGACTCTCACCAGGGGCTATATAGGATATGCCTAATACCGTGGCGTGAGCAGTCCGGAACTGGAGTAGAACTCTTAGTAAAAAGCACTATTTCATCCTTGTTGCTGAAGCATAGGGAATAATTGTTCGCACAGCAAAACACCGTTATTCATTGTTTCTACCCGTGCCTCGCTTTCTGTATTACGAAATTGTCCCAACACATGTGCCAGCCGATAAAAACCCACCGCGGTGAGGTCATTCGCCAGCAACTCTGCCTGACCAATAGCACTCTGTTCCTGATAGCGCCAGCCGTTATGGAGCAGTTGAATAAGTAATGCCTGGCAGCGCATCAGCAACTGATGAGCAGTAGACGGCACAGGCAGAACGCTGGCAGAAGGTAGCGGTGCCACAGGCGCAGTTTCTGCGTCCAGCGCCCAGGCACGAGTCTTTGTCATCATTACCTGTGGTTCCAGTGTCAATTGCCCATCAACAAAACTGACAAAGCCAGAAACCAGACACACGGGGTCGTCTGTTTGTTGCAAAAGCGCCGCCATGCGTTCAACGGCATAAGGCGCGCTGGCTGAGGCTGGCAGTGATAACGTCAGCTGATTATCTTCACCTTCGCCGCTGATTACCTGCGCATCCAGCGTCTGGCGGCTGCTATCCCAACCTAGTGAAATACACTCAGCGACCGGCAGAATAAATAAGTTATCGACCTGATTAAGAGGCCGTATGCAGGCGGGGGGACGCTGGCGTAAATATTCCCGCAAAGCCACAATGCCCGGCTGGCGCAACGGCGCGCTCAACATTTGCCAGGCATCTGGCGACAGTGGAACAACACTACTCAAGCGGTTACGGGTCGCGAACAGCAGTTCGCCTTCGGCACTGCGACGCGCTGCTTGTGAAACAATTTGCCCACCTGCCAGTGCGCCAGCCTGAAAACTAAACAGCCGACGTTTTGCCGCGGGAGCGTTTTCTTGTTCGCTTCTCGGCCAACTACGCGAAAGATGCAAAATACTGCCGGTGTCGGGATCGGTAAACCAGATGCGTAAACCATAATGCTCAATATCCTGCCAGCAACGCATACCTAAAGACACCAGCCGCAGATGATCAAGCTTTGCTTCTCCGGCAATGCCAGAGCCAACGACCGTGCGCCACGGCACAGGAGGAACTTCACCAACACTGTCGCGCCGGGCCATCTCTTGTGCGCAATTTAATCGACTGTTTAATGCCGCAAGCTGACGTAAGCATTCTCCGGCATGATAGTGGCTGGCGCGGGCGTGGAAGGCATCAACGCTGGCGCGCAGTTGCCGTAGCGATTCACTCACCCAGCGCCAGTTGCAGGCCTCTGCCGCCTGCAATGCGCGGTTGAAAGCGGCCTCGTAGTGAATAAGCGGCTGGCTGATGCCGCTCAGCCATAATGCCTGGCTTAGTTGTTGAACATATTGACGACACGTTTTGCCTTCTTCGCTGGCAAACGGATCGTCAGATGATGTGACGTGTTCGCTGCGCATCTGCCAGATTAAATGAGTAAATTCCGCTTGCTGAGTTTTTGCCTGGACAAAGGCCTGTACTGCCAGTACGACATGTTCGCAAAGTGTGCCTTCAATACAATCACAACGGGCGAAACGAATGCTGCTACGGGAATAAAAACGCACATCGCTCATCGGTAAGCGGGCAGAGGGAATTTCGCCCGGCGTACAGAACAACTCAATGGTGATGCCTTTAGCGACCAGCGCCTGTGCGCGTTTGCGGGTGGTATCGGGCAGGGTAGCCAGTTCTTCCAGCCAGATTGCCGGATCCCACTCTTCTTCTTTTTCCGTGGGCTGGACGGTGGCACAAAGTCGTTGATAACTTAACACCAGCATCACGCGATGACGGCACATGCCGCTGGCCCCGCAGCTGCACTGAGCCTCTTTCAGTGCCTGGCTGTTCGCCAGCTGGGTACGGACACCGTCACTGAAGGTGGCGATTAAAGCGCCGTTCTCATGGCTGATCTCCGGGACGTTGCCATTTTCCAGTTCCTTAAGACTGCGCTTAACAAAACCGGCATTGCTTAACGCTGTCAGGGCCTGCGGTGTCAGTTCTAATAATTCCGGACGTAGTGAATTCATGACTGAAGATTCTCCGCAAGCCATGATGCCAGCTCGCCCGGTGTCATGGCGGCTATTTGTGCGCCGACATTTACCAGCACCTGGGCCGTATCGTGGTCATAGCAAGGTGTTGCGGTGCTATCGAGCGCCGCCAGTCCCAGCACTTTGATGCCGCTCTGGACACACTTTTTCACCTGATGCGTCAGTAATGATGATGAACCCCCTTCGTAAAAATCGCTCACGAGGATAATGACGCTTTTCGCTGGTTGTTCAATAAGTTGCCGACCATATTCCACGGCACTGGCGATATTGGTTCCGCCGCCTAATTGCACTTTCATTAATAACTCTACCGGATCGGCAACGTCTGCCGTGAGATCAACCACGCTGGTGTCAAACGCCACCAGATGGGTACGAATGCCGGGTAACTGCCATAAACAGGCCGCCATCACCGCAGAGTGGATCACCGAATCGACCATCGAGCCGCTTTGATCAACCAGTAAGACCAGTTGCCATTGTTCGCTTTGGCGTTTAATGCGGCTGTTAAAGCGGGGGGATTCGATATACAACTTGCCGTGTTGCGGGTGCCAGTGTTGCAGGTTGGCGCGCAGAGTACTTTTGAAATCAAAGTTTCGCGCCAGTGGAATAAATGAGCGGCGACGGCGATCGCGGACACCAGAAAAAGCCTGACGAACTTCCTTTGCCAGTCGAGCCATAATTTCTTCAACAACCTGGCGCACTATCCGGCGGGCGGCAGCCAGTACTTCGGGATTCATCAGATGTTTGGTGTGCAAAACGGCGCGTAGCAGGCTTTCAGAAGGCTGCATACGTTCCAGCACGTCGAGATTCGTCACCACATCTTCAATGCCATAGCGCAGTACGGCATCGCTTTCCAGCCGCTCAATCACCTGTTGCGGAAACAGCGTGTGAATACTGTTGATCCACTCAGGGGGGGTGAGATTTGAGCCACCTAATCCACCGGAGCGTTCACCACGCTGGAGCCGTTCAGGATCGCGCCCATACAGCCACTCCAGCGCGTGGTCTATCTGCCGGGCGTTGTCATCCAGCCCACAAAGCGTCGTTTCTGCCGCTTCGCCAAGAATTAATCGCCAGCGTTGTAGCTCACGGGTGGTCAGAAGATCGTTCAGTTCAGACATGGAAAACTCCCCAGTTTTGCAGCGATGCCAGTGCCTGCTGTTCGAGTTGTTGATGATGTGCAATGGCTTGTGGTGGACAATGCAACGGCATTTGCAGCGCCGAAACGGGAAGTTGCGCCAGTTGATAATGCTCAAGCACCTGATGCGCCAGCGTCCCGCGTTCTCGTGGTGGTAGCCAGGCCATCGCCGCGCGTAAATCGGGCAGGGCATTGATAAAATTGGCATCACTCAGTTGATTTAAATGACTGCTGAAACCGGCGATAAATGCCGGCTGACAGGCCAGTTGATGACGGGCTAATGCCAGCAAACCGTGCAGCGCTTCGCCGGATTGTGCCGGGGATAACTGCGCCAGCATCGTCAGCGCCGCTTCGGCACTGGCGTTGGGATGTTCCAGACGCATCAGTGCGCCAAGAGCCGCGCCGCGATCCAGCGCCGGGGCATGGATTGCCTGACTGCGTCGCTCCAGTAAGGCTACCGCCGCAGAAAGAGAAATGCCGGGGAGCTGCACACCGCTATGCAGATCGCGCAGGATATGACACAACGCTTGCCAGCTATGCAGGTGAGCGTGAAACTCCTTTTCATCCGGTCTGCCGTTGGATTCACACAGCCACAGCGTGCGATCGATAGCCGCGCATAACGTCGTTTGTAATATCTGCGCGCCTTGCATACCGCTAATTTCATCCAGCCGCCATAAGGCATATAGCACTTCCAGCGCCTGGCCCATTTCGGCAAATTGATTTTCCTGGGCGATTAATAATGTGAGTTGCTCCAGTAATTGTTGACTGAAGGACGCCAGACCCGCTAACGCCGCCTGGCTAAGACATGTGGTGATACTGCCGATTCCACCCGTGTCCAGCATATCGGCTTCTAATTTATGGCGTGCGGCTTCCTGGAGTGTTGCACCAAAGCAGGCGGCCTCAATCAATGCCGCATGCTGGCTAAGCGGGCGGGTTAATTTCCAGTGTTCTTCACCGTTGCCTGCAAGTGTCAGTGTACTTCCCTGCTGGCGTACAATCCCTGGGATCTCCAGTATTGCCAGCCGATGTAACACCTGACTTTGCGCTAGTCCATTGGGGTTAAAGCGATTTAAGGTAAGCTCCGCCGGAAGAGAGATTGCGGTACGTTCCAGTTCGCAGGTGACATCTTTTGGCAGAGGCGGTTGTGGCGTAGAAGGGGCAAGTTTACCGAATCCGTCACCCGCTAATGTGTCTATCAACGTTAGCAGAATCGGATCGGTATCGGGATGAATAACGCCGCGATAGCTCCACGGCAACGGCGCATTCAGGGCTTCTTTAATCAGCGAGCCTGCTAAGGCATCCAGCCAGTCAGTGCGTAACGGTAGTGTATGACCGCGCAACTGTGCCAGCGCCATCGCATGCAGATGAGCGGCAGCCATATCCGCGGTAGAAGCGGGCAATTTGTGCTGGCGCAAACGGGTAAGGATAGTTTTTAGCAGTTGTTCACCGGCCTTCTGCAAGCCCCACTGCCAGCACCAGTTTTGCCATACCGGGGCAGGCATTCCTGAAAGGTATCCTGCCAGCACATCAAGGCGCTTTTCACTGTAGGGTGTGAGATAACAACCTGTAACGGCATCTGCCAGCGAGGGCAATTCTGGCTTGTTAATTTCCTGAGGGCATTCGCGCCACATCTTTGCCAGTGCCGGAGCGTGCCAGCCACCGCAGACAACCAATACGTCGCCATCATTTTGCTGCATCGCCCATCCAATCCAGCGGGTCATAAAGGCTTCGCGCTGACGATTGAGTACATCGCCGGGGGAATCGCCGCGCAGTTGGGCAAAATAGTGCGCCAGCGCAGAGGGTAATGCAATTTGCTGGCTTTCATCTTCGAACAAGTGATCCCACAGGGTGTCGCTGTTATCCATGCGGGTGGCACGCAGCAGCAAGGTCTGGCTTTCCTCTTGCGTATCAGGCGAATCGTCCTCTTCTTCACTCTGCGCCCAGCAAGGCAAATCGATGAAGTAAGTTTGTGCCTGAATACAACGAGCGGCTTGTAGCGCCTGCCACTCCGGCGAAAATTCAGCAAATGGCGTCCAGGCACCACGCCCGGGGGCTGCACCGTCCTGATACTGGCAATAACTGTAAATAGCTACCGGAAGCTGGTGGGCTAAAAACAGTTCGTCTACCCGGTCATTAAAATCAGCCGGGCCTTCAATCAACACGTATCGTGGCCGCTGGCTTTCGATTAACGATTTCACCAGCCGGGCGCAGGCCGGACTATGATGCCGGATGCCGACAATTAACGGCTCGCTCATGCATCTTTCCTCACGGCAGGCGGTGGCGGGCTTGATAATAAGCCTGCCAGTGAGCTTCTTTATGTGTGGCGACACGCTGTTCGAAGTAACGGCGCAGACGAGCGCGATCTTCTTCATTATCTTTGACGATGGTTCCGGCAATGCAGTCCACCAGGTCGGCTGGCTCACCTGCGCGATTCGCTAAAAACCAGGCGCGGACGCCCACTGCGTGGGCCACGTTCACGGCTTCAGCGGTGGACATAATTGCCGTCAGGGTATCCATTGACGTTTTCTTTTCGCCGTTGGCACGCAGATCGCGGAAGGTGCGGACCAGTAACTCCAGTACCGCGTCAGGCACTTTATGCGGAATACCGCTATGGGCCAGCAAACGCGCCGAAGCACTGGCGACCAGTTCCAGCTCCTGGGCGAAATCCATAATCGGAAAGACAGTTTCAAAATCGAAGCGACGCTTTAGCGCGGCACTCATCTCATTGACGCCGCGATCGCGGGTATTGGCAGTGGCAATAATATTAAAGCCTTCTCGCGCATAGAGCTGACTGGCTTCACTGGTGAGTTCCGGCACCGTCATAACCCGGTCAGAAAGCATACCTAACAGACAGTCCTGCACTTCCAGCGGTGTACGCGTTATCTCTTCAAAACGGACGATTTTGCCGTCGCGCATTCCCTGATAAAGCGGGGCAGGGACCAGCGCTTCCGTTGACGGACCATGATTGATAAGCAGGGCGTAGTTCCAGCCATACTTGATTTGATCTTCGGTGGTAGATGCCCCGCCCTGGATGGTTAACCCGGCATCGCCGCTAATAGCGGTTGCCAGTAATTCAGACAGGAGAGATTTTGCGGTGCCAGGTTCCCCCACCAACATCAAACCGCGCCCGGTGGCAAGAGTGACTAACATACGTTCGACAGCAGAGGGACTAATCACCACTTTACGGCTAATATTTTGCGCGCTATCGCCAAGGATAAAAGCACGGGCCGCAGGCAAACTTAACTGCCAACCGGGCGGGCAAGGTGCGTTATCATTTTGTTTTAATTTTGCCAGTTCATCGGCGTATAACACAGCGGCAGGCGGACGCTGCAGATGATTATTCTGCGGTGACATATATTCATCCCTGAAATGTATTAATGAAATAAACGATATTTTACGCGCAATAAATGTTTGGCGCATTAGTTGTTTGAGCGGAAAATATCTGGAAAGCAGATCACAGTAAATAAAAAAACCTGCTGGTGAGGCAGGTTCTTTTATTTACTATTTTCAGGCCCAACACCGCAGCCTGTGCAACATCGTGTTCCAACGAACGAATTATAACCACGGCTGGACCCCGTTGCAATTAAGATAATGAGATTTATAATCCAGGCCATTGGGACGTTGCGCCGGATCGGACCAATTTGAATTATTTAGAGTATATTATTCTATTTCTTGGTTGAATATATTCTGTAGTTCACGATTAAAAATTGCTATTACAGTTTCAGGTGATTCACCTCGTAATTTCCGCTCATCATTACACTCATCTCTTATATAAATCAACGCATCATTTATTAGCGGGTCAGCATCTTCTCGATCACGTTGATGAAATGTTGGATGTAGCCGGAATCGCTCCAGTCGATAGACGGAACCTGTAAATAATTCAGGGCATTTATGGATCTCAAGTCTGAAGGAAAACGGATCTTCAGGTACAGGGACCTCATAATCGTAAATAGCAACCAGCTCTTTTTGCACGATCATCGCTTTCCCCGCTGGTAAGTCGTGTAGATAACGGGCAGTCGCATCACTGCCCGCTGTGTTTTAATGGAAAATGACGTCAGGTGCGCTTAACGCCTCACTCAAATCAAACACATCAAGTTCGGCAAAAGTGACGGATTTATTGTCACGGTACACTCGAAGAGAACGGCAGCTCATTAACGCTTTGCTATCAACATTGTAGTGGTTAAAACCGGGTGAAAACTTAAGGACCAGCCGGTACTCGCCCAGGTCATAGACAAATGTGTCCTCATAGCCTGACTCCCAGCCTTTGTATCGCATTCCCATAAGTTGCCCAACGGTAGCGGATTTACCTTCCCAGCGAGTCAGGCTGTTACTGGTTGACTCGTCAGGTGTGAGCAGCACCGTGCGGCGCGACAACTGGCGAAAAGGCGGCATAATTTCGTAATCGGCAAAAAGCTGTGCAAATTCACTGCGCATTTCTACTGCCATTTCTAACGGGTGGGCAATGCCAATCAGAGCGTCCGCAGGCAGGTCAATTGGCTCATCTTGCGCATTGCAGAACTCCCCCTCTGCGGCCACACGAAAGGCGTTGAGTAAACGACGCGGTTCATTTGCCGGATAACCCCCCCATATTAATCGCTGGGTAACCAGACGGGTAAAGGGATGATTAACAAACAGAGAATGAAAATCTGCCAGCGACCAGCGTCGGGTGGTACGTAGGGCAGCTTCAAGACGCGGGAGCAGGTTTTTGCTCACCTGAGTAGCATCTTTTTTTAGCCCTTTTAGTCGGGTCAGTGCCTCGGGCGCTTTCAGTTGATCGTCATCGGCGCGCAAACGGGGAACGCTTTTCTGGCGAACGTTTTGCTGATCAAAGATAACCGGGTTGAGGTTTTCATCGAAGCGAACGGTAAACTGCCGGGGACCAAAATCAAAACTCAACGCCTGCGGATCATCAAGGCCCAGGGTTGGGACTAATCTGTCCGCTAGCTCTTCCTGGCTTAGCCCGCGATTTTCTGCGACCACCTGAAGAAATTCCGCCGCGTTATCACGTAAGGGGCGGGATTTAGCCCGTTGCGATATATGATGCAGCTGTATCAGCGCCATATCATTATTCATCAGGGTAAGGATGTTCAGGCCGCTGACAGCACGGGCAGATTTGCCTTCTTGTGGCCAGGCGAGGATCTGTGTCGTCAGATCCCGTGCCGTGCTTTCGTCACCAAAGAGACTTAACGCCAGAAATGCCCAGTTGTCTTTTGCGGGGGCACCAGCTTGTTGCCACGCAGTGAAGAGATCCCAGGCAAAAGCTGCCAGCGTTTGTGGCTGGCAGAACGTTTTCAGTTGTTCCAGCCCGCTATAAAAACGTCCCCCCTGGGTAAAGCGCAGCATTTCGCCGATAATTTCCAGAGCGTCACCGGTAACAGGCTGATTATTAGTGATAAGTCGAGGCCTGGACCACATTGCCGGATGCCAGAAATCAGGGGCTTTTGGAATGCGTGCCGGGTAAATGTCCATTGGACCCTGTTTAAGCAACTGCTCCAGGGCAGACCATACATCTGTACGCTGCCAGCGGTTTGCCACGGTTTGTAGCAATTCGCCATGTCCCTGTTCGTACAGTAAACGCAGGGCAAGTAATGCGGCTTCGCTATTATCGCTGGGTTTGGTAAAGACAAGAGGGATAAGTGCACTAGCCGTATGTTCCGGCCATTGTAAAATCCACTGGCGAGCCAGATCACGCTGCGCCGCGAAACGTCGCCAGACGTGGGCAACAGGCAGCGCCAGTTCTGTTGCGCCAAAATTTAAAATTAACGGAAATGTTTCTTTTGGACGATGTGAAAAAGCCAACAGCAGACCTGGTAGCGCATCCAATCCGAGGATACTGAGAAAATAGTCCTCACCCGCGAACAGATGCTTTTTCTCATTGATACGCAGCCAGAAGGTCAAAGCCATCTCACGCGGCAACTGTGCCAATAAATACAGGTTCCAGACACTCTTTTCCGGACGATAATGTGAGTAGTTGTCATTTTCCCATATGTTAATTAACGCTTCTATGTGACCGCTGCGGAGCGCCTGTTCTGCTAATTGTGCTTCCGGGGAGTTCCAGCCATTCAGGATCTCTTCAACCCGCCCCTGGTAGTAATGCCACTGAACAAAGAGTGAATTGCGTGCAGCATCCAGTTTTCCGGGGAGTATATAATTCAGAAACAGCCATACATCATCCCCAAAACCCAGTTCCTGTAATACAACTCGTCCACTTTTTTGTTCCATGCGTTGCGCAAGAGATTCTGTGCTGAAATAACGGGCAGGCTCAGTGGCGGCAAGCCTCTCTTGTTCGCCTGGTTGCCAGTAAACTTGCGGAGTTAATTCGAGCGGTGCCAAATCAAGACGTGGAGCTGTCATTTTTTTCTTACTACGCCACGGTGGTGAAACGAGGATTTCTGGCAGATTGCTGTTATCGGTGCCATCAATAACCGGTTTGGGCGGTGCCGATAAATAACTCTTCAGCACTGACTGGGGTTGAGTACTTAACCACGGCATCACTTCTGCTGCCAGTTGTGGCTGCGATGCCATCAGCGTTTGTAACAGCGTACGCCAGTATTCATCGCGTGCTTTTTGCTGTGCAGGCAGCTTTTTGTCTTCGATGATTGGATAACCAGGGCGGGCTGGTGGTTCTGTTAACGCCAGCAGTTCTGCCAGTGCGGCGAGCGTCGCATGGGGGAAGTTTTTATGGTATTTAGCTACACGTTGCAGGCTGGGTTTGTTTTTATCAGCCACCAGTAGCAAGGTGCGGATGACTTGCGGATGGTTAATTTGTACCAGCAGACTGCCGCAATCTTCTTTATGGGCATACATCGCGAGGCGCGGAATGGCTGCCAGTCCTTGTTCGCGCAAAAGGGCGGCGCAGGCCGCGTAGCCGAAGTGGTTTTCATGCGACATGTAGCTGGCTTCTCGATCGCTAAATATATCCTGGCTCCAGTAGTGTTCGAGTTTTCTCACCGCTGTGGGGTCATTAGCAACAACTTTTAACCACTCCTTAGAATGAAAATGAGTTCGCGGGCATTCAAGGCCTACCAACTCATTGGCTATTTCTGGTTTTTCCGGGAGGATCAGCGCAATAAAAGGGCGGCGAACTTTGGTTATTCCTGGTAGTGCGGCAATGAGTTTGTCGGCGCAACGCTGCCAGCAGCTTTCCTCTGCCAGAGAGAGATGCTTACGCAGTCGGAGATCGAATTCGTTATAGGTTTCTGAGCGATAACCATAGCCATAATCCTCGTCCTGATACTGCAATGTCACTACCAGAGGATCACTCTCATAACACCGCGCAATAAACTGGCGTGCAATCACCACCTCAGTCGCATATTCCAGCCCCTCTTGTTGGACGATTTCGTCGAGCAACTGTTGGCTGTCATTTTGCGCGATACAGGCTAGCGCCGCCATTGTCCGGGCCGGGATTGAGGGTTTGTGTTCGCCGATCAAGTTGATGGCCTGCGTGATGGCGGACTGCCACTCCAGTGAAAAATTCTCATAACGCCAGACAATGTTTTTTTTCTTCTCAGCTTTTTGTAGCAATTCATCACCCAATGTCTGGATGAGACTTCCAGTGATAACGGACACTGGTTCGCCCGGCCAGCGACGATGACTGAGCGGCGTTTTGCCTTTTTTATATTTCAGTTCCAGTTGGGCGTTATCCGCCAGCCACGGTAATTCCTTGTCCATGCTCTTTCCTTATTCAAACAGGGCTTCAATATCGTTAATTAGCTCGCTGGCGGTGATGGCATCGATTACGGAGAACTGCGCTTCCTGTGTTGAATTACTCCCCCAGCCATATCTTTCTGCTTTGCCTTCCCATAGCCACAGCTTGCTTAAGAGCTGCTCAGCGCTGAGTTCGGCTGGCGACATGCCTACCGCAAAGCCTTCATCGATTTCCATGATTAACGACCAGCGACCCAAAGGTTTGATCATCCATCCGATCCAGCCTCCATCCTGTGGTTCGCCCTTTATCCAGCCTTTATTCGCCAGCCCCATGACCCGACCACTCGGGCATTTTCTGCCTGCCCAGCGGGTCAGTTCACTGGCATTGCGCTCGGCTTCTGTCAGGGCGTAGCTGTTACGGTCGAGCTGGCGGAACGGTGGTAGCAGTTCGTAGTCGGCAAAAAGCTGACCAAAGGCGGCAGCATCCGTTGGTGATATTTCCAGAACGTGAGGAGTGCCGATAGAGATATCGCCTTCCGGCAGGGTGAAAAGATCATCGTCAGCGGTGCTGGAGCTGTTATCTTCTGCTACGCGAAAGCAAGCCAGTAGCTGGTTTTCGGCGCTATAAACGCCCCAAATCAGACGGCGGGTTAAGTGACGAACCAGCGGATGCTCAACCAGGAAGAGCTGGAAGTTTTCCAGCGACCAGCGGCGGCGCAGGCACATGGCGGATTCCAGCCTTGCTACCTGCTGGGCGGCGATGGTACGCGCATCTTTTTTCAGCAATTTGTAGCGGTTAACCGCATCGTTCGCCCGCGTTTCATCATCGCTTTTGTTCGGTTTGGGCAGGTCTTTCAGGCGGCTGCCGGAAACATCACGCACAAACGGTTTTAAGGTTTCATCAAAGCTGACGGTGAACTGCCGTGGGCCAAAATCCAGCAGCAGCGAACCGTTATCATCCAGACCGAGATCCGGTGCTAACCGATCTTCAAGCTCCGCCACCGTGAGTTCGCGGCTCTCGGCAATGTCGGCAATTTTTTCTTTTGCCCGCTCCTGTAATGCTTTGAATTTCCGTTTCTGGGCGATGCCGTTAAGCTGCATAAGGGCGATATCACTACCGATAGCAGCGAGAATATCCAACCCAACGGTGGCGCGTTTATGCTGGGATTCACCAGGCCAGGCGCGTATTAATGGCGTCAGTTTGCGGGCGGTGTCATCGTTACCGAGAACGCCTAACGCAGTGAACGCCCAACTCTCTTTCGACGGCGCGCCAGCGGTCTGCCAGGCGGTAAACAGATCCCAGGCAAATCCCGCCAGTGAGTCGGCGGAACAGACGTCTTTCACCTGCAATAATCCCGGATACAGAGCCTCTTCCTGAGGGAAGCGGAGCATTTCACCGAGGTGGAGGAGGGCGCTATCTGGCAGTGATTGGGCATTTGCTTTTAATACCGGGCGCGTCCAGAGCGATGGCTGATAAAAGGCCGGAAGAGTGGGGATTTTTGTCGGGTGATTATCTAAGGGATCGAGCGCAAGCAGAGCGTTCACCGCATCGGTTACTTCCGGCTGGTTATAACGTCGGGCGATTTCTTGCAGTAATGGCTGATGACCGTTTTCGGTAAGCATACGCAAGGTAGCGCGGGCGTTATCCTGTGCTTCACCGGCTTTGCCGAGCGCCGCAGGCAGCAGGCCGGTAAGGGCATGTTCCGGGTATTTCAACAGCCAGCTACGGGCGTTTTCGCGTAGCGTTTTCAGTTTGTTGAAGGCACGGGCGACGGCAGGAGCCAGCTCACTCGCTGCGAAGTAATTCGTGATGGGCAAGGCTTCTTGTGGATAGCGTGCAAGTGAGTTTACTAACCCAGGTAACCCTTTGAGTCCAAAATGTAACATGGAGTATTCGGTATCGGTATGTGGAGATAGGGTAAGGGCATTCCATGCTTTTACTGCTTTCTCCAGCGGCAATGTTGTCAAAATCCCCAACTGCCAATAATGCCCGGTAGGTGAATGAAACACCTTAAATTCACTTAGTAAGGTTGAATAATCTTCATTTAGCCATGCCTCAACTACCGCTTCGGGAGCTTTAATATATGTACCAGCGATCCGTCGTTGAAAACCCATCCTTGCCAACAGGTTGGTAGTACTTTCTTCATGGCTAACCGTGATGTGTTTTGAATACCAGATATATTTCGCCAAAAGTTGATTACTGATTTCTTCTGTCAGATAACAGATTGGCTCAATGCCTAATGGCGCTAAATCCAGCACCGGAATCGGCGATTTTTTCTTTTTCGAAAGCCAGGGAGGGGAGACTACTACGGCTGGCAGTAGATCGGCGCTGGCATGGTTTGAGGGCTGTGTCAGTTGTTGCTGGCATGATTTCAGTACGGCAACTGCGGGTGTCGAGAGCCAGGGAATGACCTGTTCTGCCAGTGCTGGTTGTGAGATAAGCATTGTCATTAGCATAATGCGCCAACTGTTCTCTTCTTTTTGCCCAAGAAGTTCCGTCAGTGCCGCCATTGCTGCATGTGGGAACGCAGCAATGGCTTTCGTCATCCGATCGTGACAGCGTTTAGTTTGCCCGGCTACACGTATAAGCAGTGTCAATGCGAACGGATGATTGATATGACGCAACACATCGGCGCAGTAGTCACTTGCGGCATAGGGAGCAAATCGGGGCAGGGCTGCAACACCTTGCTCCTGTAATACGGTGGCTGACCATATCGCACCACAATAGTAATCATCAAAAATGGCATATGGTTCGTGATATTTTTCTAATGAGGCAAGAATGTGCTCATCAGTCGCCACTATTTTTAACCACTCAAGCGAGGGTAATTTTTTTTGCCCCAGTAGACGCTGGGCAATTTCATGTGCAATTTCTGGTTTTTCGGGTAATAACAAAGCAATTAATGGTTGCCGCCATTCTGGAATATGTGGAATTGCGGCAATAAGTTTTTGTGCACATTTTTGCCAGAGAGACTCTTCCGTCAGTGATAAATGTTTACGTAGGCGTAATTCAAATCTGGAATATTGCTCCAAGTAGCTAGGTGCAATGCCAGACGGCAGAATAATAATGACATTATTCGCATAATCCCATTCAATATCAATCTGTTGAAGGTGTATTATTACATCAGTAGCATATTCCAGACCGCCTTCCTGGACGATCTGATCCATAACATCCTCACGCACTTTATATCTTGTGCATTTCATTTCAAGTGCCGTGAGTACAGCCATTACTGGTGATGGTAACTGTGTTGTTTTCAGGCCGTCGATCTGACTGATCGCCTGGGCGACGGTGTTTTGCCATTCTAAAGAACAGGCGCTGAAGTCAAATGTGGCTGTTTTATTATCCCGTTGCGACACACTACAGGCTAAGCGACGTAATTGGGTCAATTTGTCTGCTTGCTGAACAGGAACTCCGGGAAAGCGGCGATGACTTAACGTGGTGTGTACAACTTCGGGCGGAAAAACGACAGCAATATCTTTCGCCAGCCACGGTAAAACAGCATCTGTATTTTTGTCAGGCGCACGGGTTTCTGCTACGAAAGAGGGTTGTTCCTGAATAATGGTGGATAAGTCCGCTACCTTGAGAGAGCCCGTTACCGTTTGGGAAGGTTGCAAAGAATTATCCTTCGCTTGCTCCACATACCCCTTCTTCACCTTCTCCGCAATCAGCTTAAGTTCCGCTTTTTCCGCTGCCGCAGCATCTGAAAAACTTTTTATCTGACTTTGCCCTTTGGTGCCAACTTTTCCCCAACTGATATGCAACTCGTTTCCCTGTTGCTCCACCGCCCAGAATTTATGTGATTTTTCGTCCTGATAGATAAAGTGTCTCATTCTGCATCCCTGTAATTTTATCCAGTTGAATGCAGATGCTACCAGTATTTATGCGGGTTAGAGAGAGACAAAATCGCAAGAAAACAACTTTAGGAATTTATAAAGAAAAGGCGCTGTCGATGCAGCGCCTTGAAGGGGGATTATTTCACCTGATGACCCGGTTTAGCACCAGCATCCGGGCTTAGCAGGAAGATATCTTTCCCGCCTGGACCGGCAGCCATCACCATGCCTTCGGAGATTCCAAAGCGCATTTTACGTGGTGCCAGGTTAGCCACCATAATGGTGTGACGACCAATCAGTGCCTGCGGATCCGGGTAGGCAGAACGAATACCGGAGAAGACATTGCGTTTTTCACCGCCGAGATCCAGTGTCAGGCGCAGCAGTTTGTCAGAACCTTCAACAAACTCTGCGTTTTCGATCAGCGCTACGCGCAGGTCAACTTTGGCGAAGTCGTCAAAAGTGATGGTTTCCTGAATCGGATCATCTGCCAGTGGGCCAGTAACTGGCGCGGCAGCTGCTTTCACTTCTTCTTTAGACGCTTCCACCAGTGCTTCAACCTGCTTCATATCGATGCGGTTATACAGTGCCTTGAACGGATTCACTTTGTGGTCCAGCAGCGGTTGCTGGATACCATCCCAGGTCAGTTCCGTATTGAGGAAGGCTTCTGCACGCTCGGTCAGTTTCGGCAGTACCGGCTTCAGGTAAGTCATCAGCACGCGGAACAGGTTGATGCCCATTGAGCAAATCGCCTGCAGGTCAGCATCGCGACCTTCCTGTTTTGCGACTACCCACGGAGCCTGCTCGTCGACATAGCGGTTAGCCAGGTCAGCCAGTGCCATGATTTCGCGCACTGCTTTACCAAATTCACGGCTTTCCCACGCTTCACCAATCACTTCAGCGGCATCGGTAAAGGTTTTGTACAGCTCAGGGTCAGCCAGCTCGCTTGCCAGCACACCGTCAAAACGCTTGTTGATAAAGCCTGCGTTGCGGGAGGCCAGGTTAACCACTTTATTCACGATATCGGCATTCACACGCTGAACGAAATCCTCCAGGTTGAGATCGATATCATCAATGCGCGAAGAGAGTTTCGCAGTGTAGTAGTAACGCAGGCTGTCAGCGTCAAAATGATTCAGCCAGGTGCTGGCTTTAATAAAGGTGCCGCGAGACTTGGACATCTTCGCGCCGTTCACCGTCACATAGCCATGAACAAACAGGTTGGTCGGCTTGCGGAAGTTGCTGCCTTCCAGCATGGCAGGCCAGAACAGGCTGTGGAAGTAAACAATATCTTTACCGATGAAGTGGTACAGCTCGGCGGTGGAGTCTTTCTTCCAGTATTCATCGAAGCTTACGCTGTCGCCGCGCTTGTCGCACAGATTCTTGAAAGAACCCATGTAGCCAATCGGTGCGTCCAGCCAGACGTAGAAATATTTGCCCGGCGCGTTCGGAATTTCAAAACCGAAGTAAGGGGCGTCGCGGGAGATATCCCACTGTTGCAGGCCAGATTCAAACCACTCCTGCATTTTATTTGCCACCTGCTCCTGCAACGCACCGCTGCGGGTCCATGCCTGCAACATTTCGCTGAAAGAGGGCAGATCAAAGAAGAAGTGTTCAGAATCACGCATTACCGGCGTAGCGCCAGAAACCACCGATTTCGGCTCGATCAGTTCAGTCGGGCTGTAGGTCGCGCCGCAGACTTCGCAGTTATCGCCGTATTGATCCGGGGATTTACATTTCGGGCAGGTGCCTTTCACAAAACGGTCCGGCAGGAACATGCCTTTTTCCGGATCGTACAGCTGAGAGATGGTGCGGTTTTTAATAAAACCGTTTTCTTTCAGGCGAGAGTAGATAAGTTCTGACAACTGGCGGTTCTCTTCGCTGTGCGTCGAGTGATAGTTGTCATAGCTGATGTTAAAGCCTGCGAAATCAGTCTGATGCTCCTGACTCATTTCGCCAATCATCTGCTCCGGGGTGATACCAAGCTGCTGAGCTTTCAGCATGATCGGTGTACCGTGGGCATCGTCGGCGCAGATGAAGTTGACCTCGTGGCCGCGCATTCGCTGGTAACGGACCCAGACATCAGCCTGGATGTGCTCCAGCATATGGCCGAGGTGGATTGAGCCGTTAGCGTACGGCAGTGCGCACGTCACCAGAATTTTCTTCGCGACTTGAGTCATAGTAGGCATTACTTCTTAATAGTGAAAAGGGGTTAGATAGTACCAAATGGGAAAATGTTAAGTAAGTACTTCTCTATATTCTTCAGGTAAACTATCAGCTGATGGTTTATTTATACAAAAAAGGAGTCGGGATGAACGAACAATCCCAGGCCAAATCACCAGAAGCCTTGCGCGCAATGGTCGCCGGGACACTGGCCAATTTTCAGCACCCAACCCTGAAGCATAACCTCACCACGCTGAAAGCGTTGCACCATGTCGCCTGGATGGACGACACGTTGCATGTGGAACTGGTTATGCCATTCGTCTGGCATAGCGCGTTTGAAGAGTTAAAAGAGCAATGTAGCGCCGAACTGCTGCGTATCACCGGGGCGAAAGCTATCGACTGGAAACTGTCGCACAATATCGCCACCTTAAAACGCGTGAAGAATCAGCCGGGTATTAATGGTGTGAAGAACATCATTGCGGTCAGTTCCGGTAAAGGCGGCGTGGGTAAATCCTCCACGGCGGTAAACCTGGCGCTGGCACTGGCGGCGGAAGGGGCGAAAGTCGGCATTCTGGACGCCGATATCTACGGCCCATCAATTCCCACCATGCTGGGCGCAGAAAATCAGCGTCCAACTTCGCCGGACGGTACCCATATGGCACCGATTATGTCTCATGGCCTGGCAACCAATTCAATTGGTTATCTGGTCACTGACGACAATGCGATGGTGTGGCGTGGACCGATGGCGAGCAAGGCGTTAATGCAGATGTTGCAGGAAACCTTGTGGCCGGATCTCGACTATCTGGTGCTTGATATGCCGCCAGGCACCGGTGACATTCAATTGACGCTGGCGCAAAACATTCCAGTAACTGGTGCAGTCGTGGTCACCACCCCGCAGGACATCGCGTTGATCGATGCGAAAAAAGGCATTGTGATGTTCGAGAAAGTCGAGGTTCCGGTGCTTGGTATTGTCGAGAACATGAGTGTGCATATTTGCAGTAACTGTGGTCACCATGAACCGATTTTCGGTACCGGTGGTGCTGAGAAACTGGCTGAAAAATACCACACACAGCTGCTGGGGCAGATGCCGTTACACATCTCCTTACGTGAGGATCTCGATAAAGGCACGCCAACGGTTATCAGCCGTCCGGAGAGCGAATTTACCGCTATCTACCGCCAGCTGGCTGACCGCGTTGCAGCTCAGCTCTACTGGCAGGGTGAAGTCATTCCAGGCGAGATTTCCTTCCGCGCGGTCTAACGCCTATTAACCATTCTGGTTATTCTTCATACACCGCAGAGATGTTATATTGATGCGGTGTATTTGTTTTTGCCGCATTAATGAACACTTATTTAATACTGCGAATATTCTGCGGACCTTCGTCCGAAACTCTACAAAGTCGATTGATCGTACAGGCAATGCTTCATTATCATCCTTCGTGGCTGTGTAGTGGATGTACAGCTATAGTTTGTTATTAGACTGGCCCCTTGAATCTCCAGACAACCAATATCACTTAAATAAGTGATAGTCTTAATACTAGTTTTTAGACTAGTCATTGGAGAGCAGATGATTGATGTCTTAGGACCGGAGAAACGCAGACGGCGTACTACACAGGAAAAGATCGCTATT